>DATCGU010000386.1:0-2289 GCA_036508735.1 Gemmatimonadaceae bacterium | reverse complement strand
GCACGCTGTTCGTGTCCAATGCAGCAGGGGGCATAAGGCGCACGTTCAGCCCCGGCGACCTGATGGTCATCGAGGATCACCTCAACCTCACGTTCTCCAATCCGCTCACCGGGCCGCTCGAGCCGGGCGACACGCGGTTTCCCGACATGAGTGCGCCGTATTCGCCGCGCCTCAGGCAGCTGTTGCGCGACACGGCCCAACGGCTCGGTATTCCATTGCAGGCCGGGGTCTACGTCGCGCTGCTGGGGCCCACGTACGAGACGAAGGCCGAGGTGCGGATGCTCGATCGCCTGGGCGCCGATGCCACCGGCATGAGCACCGTGCCCGAGGTGATCGTGGCCAACGCCATCGGCATGGAGGTCGTCGGCGTCTCGCTGATCACCAATCCCGCCGCCGGGCTGGGCAGCGAGAAGCTCAGCCACGACGACGTCATGCGCGCGGCCGCGTCGGCGGGCGACAGCTTCTGCAAGCTGGTGACGGCGTTCGTGGCGGCGTTGTGAAGAAGACGGTGATGTAGCGGTTCACCTCGGGGTCCTGCACCAGCGGCAGTTCCTTATGGAGAAAAGATAACGGTGAAATGGCTCACGGTGGCCAGGGACCTGAAGCGCCGGAAGGCGCGCGAACGCAATGGACTGTTCGTCGCCGAGGGCATGCGGACGGTCGAGGAACTCGCACGCTCGCCGCTCGTCGTCGAGGCGGCGCTCGTCACCGAGCGCGCCGCCACCGAGGAGCGGGGCGCGGCACTCGCGCGCGCCCTCGCGACGCGGGGAGTCCCGGTCCTGCAAGTCACGGACGCCGAGTTCGCGTCCGCCGCTGACACGGAACATCCACAGGGAATCCTGGCGATCGCCCAACAACCGGCCCAGTCCCTCGCCGATCTCGCCCTGGGCGAGACAGTCCGGCTGCTCCTGCTGGATGCCATCCAGGATCCGGGCAACGTTGGCACGCTCATTCGCACGGCGGCAGCGGTCGGGGCTGCGGCGGTGGTGGCGCTCCCTGGCACCGTGGACGTCTGGAATGCGAAGGTGGTGCGCAGTGCCGTGGGGGCTCACTTCCGCCTGCCCGTGGTCGAGGCCACCGTGACGGACCTACGATCCTTTCTCGCCGGCCGTCACGTGACGCTCTGGGGCACGGACGCCGGGGGAACGCCGCTCGAGGCGGTTTCGCCACCGGCCCGTCTTGCCCTGGCCGTGGGCAATGAGGGCGCCGGGCTGTCCGAGGAGTTACGCGCGCTCTGCTCGGACGTCGTGTCGTTGTCGATGGCGCCCGGCGTCGAGTCGCTGAACGTGGCGGTGGCCGCTGGCATCACGCTCTACGCACTGCGCCCGTGAACCAAAGCACCCCCGCACCCCGCACCGCACCCCGCCCCGTACACCTCCCGTGAGCTCGATCTCCTGGTTTGCCTGGTACGCCCCGGTGTTCGCCGCCTTCGGCGCGGTCTTCGGGTCGTTCCTCAACGTCTGCGTCGCGCGGTGGCCAAGGGATGAGTCGGTCATTCGTCCGCGCTCCCGCTGCCCGGGCTGCGGCCACGCCATCGCCTGGCACGACAACATTCCGGTGTTCGGCTGGCTGATGCTGCGCGGCCGCTGCCGCAATTGTCACTCGCCCATCAGCGTGCAGTACCCCCTCGTGGAAGCCACCACCGCGGTGCTCTGGGTCGGCGCGCTCTGGCTGCTCGGGCCCACGGTAGTGGCAGTGCGGCTCGCGGTGGTCGCCACCATCCTGCTGGGCGTCGCGCTCACCGATGCGCAGAGCTACCTCATCCCCGACGGTTTCACGCTGAACGGCCTCGCCTTCACGGTGGTCGGCGCGTTCGTCGGCCTGTTCATCGGCGAGCAGCTTCCTTTCGCCGGCCCGTGGGATGCGCTGCTGGGCGCCTGCACCGGCGCGGGCGCCATCACCATCGTGGGATGGCTCGGCGAAGTGGCCATGAAGAAGGAGGCCATGGGATACGGCGATGCCACGCTCATGGCATTCGTTGGCGCGGCCGTCGGCCCCGTGCGCTCGTTGCTCTGCATCTTCATCGGTGCCGCGCTGGCCGCCGTCAGTTTCCTGCTGGTCGTCTATCCCATCGCCTGGCTGCGTGCCCGCCGGGCCGGTGCCGCCTTTGATGCTCCACTCGTACCGTTCGGCGTCTTCCTTGCGCCGGCTGCGGTGCTCACCTTGCTCTTCGGCAATGCGCTGCTCGGCTGGTACGTCGAGCGGATGCTCAACTGAGTTGCGGCCAGTCGCCGTGTCCATCCCCAGAGGCTCGATGCGCTCCTTCCCTCGTCGTGCGGCCATCCTTTT
>DATCGU010000385.1:0-3744 GCA_036508735.1 Gemmatimonadaceae bacterium | reverse complement strand
GGGGGCATGCCCTTCATACATGTGAAAGCGGCCGGCGAACGCCAGCACCTCGCGCCCGCCCAGCGTGCCGGCAATGAGTTCGCCCTTGTGTCCCAGGACGTGCGTCGCGTGAAAGCCGGGGACGTCGGCATACTTCACCCGCCGCGCATTCTCTATGCGGTCACCCAGGGAACCGAGCCCGGAGCCCAGGATGATCGCGCACGCCGGGGCCTGCACGCCAAGCGCGTCGCGCACGGCGTCGGCGGCCACGCGCGCCGCGGCAGCTCCGTGGGTGCTCATGTGCGTCCTCCGGCCAGCAGCGCGGCGATGTCGCGATCCACGGACGCGAGCAGCGCGCCGCGCTCGTTCTCGTGCAGGAAGGCACTGGTGAATCCGTTTCGGGCCACGGTGCACAACTCCTCGAAGGTGAAGCCGAGATGCGTGGCCGCGCGCTGGTACTCGTCCACCAGCGTGATGCCGCTCATCAGGCGATTGTCGGTGCTGAGCACCACGTTGAGGCCGCGGTCGAAGTACTGGCGCAGGGGGTGCGTGTCGAACGACTGGGCGGCCCGCGTCTGCACGTTGCTGGTGATGCAGCATTCCACGGTGATGCGCCGGTCATTCACGTACTGCGTGAGCGACTCGTCCTCGATGAGACGCGTGCCGTGGCCGATGCGGCACACGCAGCAGCGGTGCACGGCGTCACGCACCGAATCGGCGCCGGCGCCCTCGCCGGCATGGCAGGTGCACGGCAGGTCGTGTTCGCGCGCGAAGTCGAAGGCTTCCTTGTGGCGGCTGGCCGGGTTCCCCGCCTCGCCACCGGCGAGGTCGAAGCCGACGACGCCCCGTCCCTTGAACGCCACGGCCAGCCGCGCCAACTCCAGCGACACCTCGGGCGCCATGTTGCGAATGGCGCAGACGATGACGCGTCCCACGATGCCATACTCCTGCTGGGCGCGGGCGAGTCCGCGCAACGGCGCCTCCACGGCCTCCTCGAGCGAGAGCCCGCCGCGCACGTTCAGCACGGGAGCGTAGCGCGTCTCCAGGTATCGCACCCCCTCGCGCGCGGCGTCCTCGGCCAGTTCGTAGGTGATGCGCTCCAGCGCCTCGCTGGTCTGCATCACCGACAAAGTCACGGAAAAACGCTCGAGGTAATCTTCGAGGTTCTCGGCGTCGTCCACCAGCATGTACTGGGCGAGCGTCTCGGCGTCATCGGCCGGCATGGGCTTGTCGTACTCGGCGGCCAGTTCGAGCAGCGTCGCCGGACGCACACAGCCGTCCAGGTGACAGTGCAGCTCCGTCTTCGGCAGGCGGCGCAGCAAGTCGGAGGTGATGACGGTCACGCCGTCTCCCCGGTACGAGGGGCGCGCGCCGAGACGAGGCGAAAGATGGCGCCGCCGTACACGGGGGCATCCGCCGGCGCGCTCAGGCCCCGGCTGTCGGTGACGGCACGCGCACCCGAGGCAAGGGCATCGCCCTCGGCCGGGTCGAAGGCGCGCACCGCATCGAGCACGGTGGCGCCGGCGGCGACATGAACCACGCGGGCGTTGACGAAGACGGTGAGGGTGCTGTCGGTCATGGCTTGCGATAGATCAGGCGGGGGGTCTCGTCGGCGACGATCACGCCGCCGGGGAGCGCGCGGATGTAGGCGACGAGCGCGTCGAGGTCCTGCACGTTCAGCGGTTCCACCAGGCGCGCCGCGCCGCCAAGGCCGAGTCCGTCGCCCCCGGAGAGCATGAAGTCGCTGAGCACCAGACGGTACTCGCGCGCATCGTCCAGCGGCGTGCCATTGGCGAGCCGTGCGCCGACGAGGCGCTGCCCCGCCAGCCTCGAGTTATCCCACGTGAGCGTGATGCCGCTCACATGCACGCGCGGCGAGCGCTGGCCGTCGTACATCTTCTCGAAGTACGCGCGCAGGGCGTCGCCCCGGGCGGTCACCCGGTAGAGCACGTTGCCGAATGGTGCGATCTCGAACAGCGCACCATACGTCACGGTGCCGGCCTGCAGGTCGGCGCGAATGCCGCCGTTGTTCATCACCGACAGGTCGGCCTTGCCGGCCGCGCGCTGCGCGTCGGCAATGAGGCGCCCGAGCGCGTATTCGTCGCCGCGCCGGAACATCGGCTCGCGCAACTGCGCGACGGGCTGGTTCACGCGCCCGGCCAGGCTCGCCGTCGCGTCGCGCACGAGCGCGGCGATGTCGGCGTCGGCGGGAATCGAGTCGCTGTCGATGTTGCGCACCCAGCCGCGCCCCTTGCCGACCACGACGCCGTTGGCATCGAGCGGCAGGTCGACCACGGCAATCGCCCGGCCGCTCGAACGGGCCTGCACCACCGGGATGCCGTTGACCTCGATGTTCAGGAGCGAATGCGTGTGACCGCTGACGATGGCGTCCACCTTCTCGGTAATGCCCTGCGCCAGCTTCATGACCTCACCGCTGCACGTCTGCGCGGCGCCGCGACCGCTGCAGAAGGCGCCGTCATGCGCCAGGACGATCACCACCGTGGCGCCGCGCTCGCGCAGCGAACGAACGTGCGCGTTCACCACCGGCGCGGGATCGGCGAATCGCAGGTCGGCGACGTTGGACGCCATGGTGGTGGTCGCGGTGAGTGGCGAGGCCACGCCGACGATACCGATGCGTACGCCGCCGCGCACGACGATGGTGTCGTCGCGAATCCACGGCACGTCGCGCCCGTCGGCGTAGGTGACGTTGGCGCCCAGCACGGCGTCATGCAGTTCCTTCAGCCTGGCGCGCAGCGTGTCCTGCCCCCAGTCGAACTCGTGGTTCCCCAGCGCGCCGGCAGCGTAGCCCATTGCGTTGAAGAACTGCACCACCGGGCGACCGAAGGCGAGGTTCGATGCCGCAGTGCCCTGGAACATGTCGCCGCCATCCACCAACAGCGTGACGCAGGATTCTCCGCACTCGCGCTCGGCGCCGCGGATGGCGTGCGCCACCTGCGCCGCGCCGCCGCGATTTCCCTGGGTGCCATCGGGACGCGGTTCGAGCGCCCCATGGAAGTCGTTGGTGCTTATGACGCGAAGCATCGTGGCGCTCGCGCGGGCGTCGCGGGCTGACGCGGCGGCCGGCGCGGCAGTGGCGGGATGCAGCGCGCGATACGCGGCGGCGGCATAGGCCGCAGGTTCGATGCGCCAGTTGCTGCGGAAGAAGTCTTCCGCGCGCATCGTGCGCTGCTTCTCGACCGCGGCGATCAGCAGGTCGCGAATCTCCACCTGCGTGTCACGCAACATCGGGGCGCCACGCAGCATGCCGTATCCACCGCCGCCGCCCGCCCGATAGTTGTTGACCGAGAGCGTGAACGAGTCGCCGGGCAGCACCGCGCGGCCGCGCACCTGCAGCCGGGTGATGCGGTTCCCCATGGGCCTGGAGAGGTCGATGGTGTAATCGGCGCCGGCGACGATGTCGAAGTTGTAGCCGGGAATCTCCGGATCGATGGTGACCACCGGCTCCACGCCGGGATGCACCACGAAGTAACGTGCGCTCTGCTCCAGGTACTCCCTGAGCGCGGCGCCGCTGATCCTGACGAGCTGCAGCGTGTTCTCGAACGGGTAGAGCCGCGCCAGTTGGGCCACGCGGATCTTGCCGGGGCCGAAGCCGGCGCCGAGGTCGAAGGCGGCCGTCGAAGAGAGGTCCGCACCGAAGACACGGCGCTCGACCTCGAGCACGAAATCCACCAGCGGCGTGTCGGCGGTGCACGCCGAGTCGGCCGTCCATGCCGTGGCGGTGGTGCCGATCTCGCGCGCCACCCA
>DATCGU010000384.1:0-4460 GCA_036508735.1 Gemmatimonadaceae bacterium | reverse complement strand
CGCAGGCCGATGCTGGTCCACGCTACCGTTCCGGCTGACCGTTGGGCAGGTTCGCTGAGCAAATGCACGCCCGGAAGAGGCCTCGAGGAGAAGAATCCGCCCGGCATCGGACATCGCGCGGACCGCGCCGTCGCCATGATAATAACGCGGCCGTTGCCGGGCGCCGCCAGCGTTCGGCGACAAAGCTCCAGGACGTCCTTCCATCGGACGATCTGGCGGGCGATGTTTCAGTGTTCCGCACCCCCGTGGGCACCCCCGTGAGTGCCGGAATGCGACCGTCGGCTGCCGTCTGCCGACGACCGGTCACCCAGTTTCCGGAGCTACCGCGCGTGAAAGCGCTCGTGAAGGAATCCCCCGCCGTGGGGTTCGTGATGAAGGACGTCCCGGTTCCAACGATCCGCGACGATGAAGTCTTGATCCGAGTGTCCCGTGCCGGCGTCTGCGGCACCGATGTCCACATTCACGAATGGGATGACTGGGCGAAGGGACGCTGCAAGCCGCCGTTCGTGGTGGGGCATGAGTTTGCCGGCACCGTGGTGGAGGCTGGCAAGCTGGTGACCGACGTGCACGAAGGGGACCGCGTGACGGCGGAGGGGCACATCGTCTGCGGGCGCTGTCACCTGTGCCGCACCGGCAACGGACACGTGTGCCCGAACACGCGCATCATCGGCGTCGATCGCGACGGCTGCTTTGCCGAATACATCGCGATGCCGGCCGGCAACGTCTGGCACCTCGACGACGACATCCCGTTCGAGATCGGCGGCATCCACGACCCCATGGGCAACGCCTTTCATACGGCGCTGACGGCCGAAATTCCCGGCAACACGGTGCTCGTCACCGGCTGCGGCCCGATCGGCATCTTCGCGGTTGGCATCTGCGTGGCGGCGGGCGCCAGCTGCGTGATTGCCAGCGACGTGAATCCGAAACGGCTGGCACTGGCCAAGAACATGGGCGCGCAGTTTACCGTGCAACCCTCCGAGGTCGAGGCCACGGTGCGCGCGGCGACGCAGGGGCTGGGCGTCGACGTCGTGCTCGAGATGAGTGGCGTGCCCGCGGCCATACACCAGGCCTTCAAGGAAGTGCGCGTCGGCGGCCGGGTGCAGATGCTCGGCATCCCGTCGAAGCCGATGGAGATCAACCTTGCCACCGAGATCATCTTCAAGGGTGTCACCGTGTACGGCGTGGTGGGGCGGCGGATGTACGACACGTGGATCCAGATGTCGCAGTTCCTGCGCTCAGGCAAGTTCGACCCGACGCCGGTGATCACGCACCGCTTCCCGCTGGAGCAGCACGCCGAGGCGATAGCGGCTATCAAGAGCGGCGAGGCGGGGAAGGTGGTGTTTGAGATAGGCTAGACGATAGACGATGGACGATAGACAACCGACAACCACAATCCGATGACTCTCAATACGGCATTCACGACCTCGCTTGAATCGTCCGTCGCGCAGCTGAAGGCCGACGGCGTGTACAAGCGCCTCAACTACCTCGAGTCGCCGCAGTCGGCGCGCGTCCGCATGGAGGGACGCGGCGAGGTGCTTATCCTCTCATCCAACAACTACCTCGGCCTGTGCAACGAGCCGACGGTAGTGCAGGCCGGCATCGACGGGCTGCAACGGTACGGCGCGGGCACGGGAAGCGTCCGCTTCATCTGCGGCACCTTCACCGTGCACCGGGCGCTCGAGGCGGCGCTGGCGCGCTTCGTCGGCACCCCGTCGGCGCTGTCGTACGTGAGTTGCTGGAACGCCAACGAGGGGCTGACGGCGGCGATCGTCGAGGAGGGCGACTTCGTGGTGAGCGACGCGCTCAACCATGCATCGATCATCGACTCCATCCGCCTGGCCAAAGCCATCAACAAGTGCACGACGGGCGTGTACAAGCACGGCGACCTGGACGACCTGCGCGAGAAACTGGCGGCCAACAAGGGAGCGCGCCGCCGCGTCATCTGGACGGACGGCGTGTTCTCCATGGAGGGGAGCATCGCCAAGCTTCCCGATATCCTGCAGATCGCGCGCGACCAGGACGCCATCGTGGTGGTGGACGACTCACACTCGACCGGCGTGCTTGGGGCGACGGGACGCGGCACCGCCGAGCATTTTGGCGTCGTGGGCGAGGTGGACGTGATCACCTCGACGCTGGGAAAGGCGCTTGGCGGCGCGGCCGGCGGGTTCGTGGCGGGCAGCGGGGCATTGTGTGACATGCTCACTCAACGCTCGCGCCCACAGCTCTTCTCGAACGCGCTTCCGCCCACCGTGGCCGCGAGCGCGCTCGCGGCAGTGCAGTGCGTCGAGGCCAGTCCCGAACGGGTGCAACGCCTGCGCGAGAACTCACAGTACTTCCGGCAGAGTATCCAGGAAGCGGGCTTCAGTCCGCTGCCCGGCAATACACCGATCGTGCCGATCATCATTGGCGAGACGGCCCACGCGATCCGGATGAGCGAAATGCTGCTCGACCAGGGGATCTTCGTGACCGGGTTCGGCTTTCCGGTGGTGCCGGTTGGCACGGCGCGCCTGCGTTGCCAGATCTCGGCGGCGCATACGCGGGACGACCTGGACTACGCGGTGCGCACGATCTCCAGCGTGGCGCGCACGGTCGGGATTCTCAAGTAGGCGGCCACGGCCCAGTGACCCCGGGGCGGCACGCGTCGTCTGTATCCGGTACCACTGGCTGTGCCCGTCGCCGAGCGGCAGTTTTGTCGTGTCGGTGGGCGGGTGGGCCGGCGATCCTCCTTTTCGAGGGGTCTAGAATGCGTACGATCTCACGCCTTGGCTGCGCACTCCTGCTGACGGCGTTCCTTTCGGCCGTCGGCGCGGCCCAGCAGTCCGACGCGCCGTTCGAGAACTCATGGTACTGGGGCGCGGGGTTCGGACGCATCTCCTTCCCCACGTACTTCCACCGCGTCACCGCGCCGATGATCGGCGCCGACTGGATGATCACGCGCACCCACTGGGCACTCGACGTCTATGGGTCGCAGGCATACTTCTCCGATTCGTCCATGGTCGCCGACCCCAACCCGTCGGGGGTCCGCAAGGCGTCGATGACCGACTTGCGGCGCGTCGGGTTCACGGGCATGGTCTTCCTGCCGACCGTGCCGAAGTACACGTGGTTCCGGCCGTACGCGGGCATCGGATTCTCCTTCAATTTCGTGAACCACGCCGCGCCAATCGGGTCGTTATTCAGCAGCGCCGCGGCGCGCGACTCGGCGCAACAGCGCGTGAACGACGCCCGCGCGCTCACCAAGGCCACCTTCTCCGCCGGATTCCTGGTGACGTGGCGCCGCTTTGCCCCGTACGTGCAGTACACGATGATGCCGACGAAGGGATCCGGCGACTGGCTGATCAACGGCGACGGTTCGACCACGTTCTGGGAAGCGGGGCTGCGATACAACTTCGGAAGCGCGATCGACAAGATGAAGTAGAGCGCGAGAACGCGAGAGCGCGAGAGGGCGGCGGCCGAGATGGCCCCCGCCCTCGTTTGTCTCGCGTTCTTGCGTTCTTGCGCTCTCGCGATCTCTACTTCCGCACCCACCGCAGCGGCCAGTCCACTGCCTTGCTGATGCCGATGCGCGGGGTGACATCGACCTCGGCATCGGCTGCCGGGCTCCCCTCGAGGATGCGCAGCGCCGGGCCGCGCACGAGGTCGGCACCGTGGTGCGCCGGACCGTCGATGCCGAAGGCAAGGCAGAGCTTTCCCGGACCGTTCGCAAGCTCGGCATCGGAGCGCGCCAGGGGTCGGCGCCGCCGCATGACGTCGAGGCCATCGACCGGGCGCACCCCGCGAATCAGCACGGCGCTCGGCAGGCCCCTGGCTCGCGTGACGGCATTAACACACCAGTACATGCCGTAGATGAAGTAGACGTACGCCGTGCCTGGCGGGCCATAGAGCCCGGCGGTGCGCGCGGTATGTCCCACCGCGGCGTGGCACGCCGGGTCGTGCTCACCAAGATACGCCTCGGTCTCGGCGATGAAGCCGCGGCAGGTGACGCCGTCCCGGGTGCACTCGAGCAGGCGCCCAATGAGGTCGCGCGCCACCAGTTCCGTGTCGCGATCGTAGAAGCGCCGGGGGAGAACGCGCAACGACGGACGCCGCGTTCCCCGAGGGAACGCGGCGTCCGAGCCAGCCGGGGTGCGCGCGCGGACCATGCCGCTACGCCGCGGGGCCCTTCTTGGCCCGTGGCTTGGGAACCGCACGCTTCGCTGCCGGTGCCACGTCGCCCTTCGCTGCGGGCACCTTGACCGCCGGCACCTTGGCAGCCGGGGCCTTGATCGCGGGAACCTTGGCGACCGGCTTCTTCACTGCCGGCAGCTTGGCAGGGCGTCCCTTCCTGGCGACGACAGCGTCGGCGGGTTCAGCGGCGGGGCTCGGCGCGTCCTCGACAACGCCGAGCAGCAGGAGCGACGGCGGCACCTTGGCCGCACCTCGGCCCTTGGCGGGGAGCCCGCGAGAGGCGCCCACGCCGCGCG
>DATCGU010000383.1:0-40229 GCA_036508735.1 Gemmatimonadaceae bacterium | reverse complement strand
CGATGCCGTCAACGTGCCCGACGGCCCGCGCGCGCAAAGCCGGATGAGCGCTATCGCCACCAGCGTGCTCATCGAGCAGCAGTGCGGCATCGAGACGGTGACGCACTACGCCTGCCGTGACCGCAATCTGCTCGGCATGTTGTCCGACCTGCTGGGCGCCTCGGCGCTCGGGCTGCATAACGTGCTGCTGGTGACGGGCGACCCGCCCAAGATGGGGCCGTATCCGGATGCCACGGCGGTGTTCGACATCGATGCGATCGGGCTGACGAACCTCGTGAGCAGGCTCAACCACGGCCTCGACCCCGGCGGCAACGCCATTGGCGCCCCCACGCGCTACGTGATCGGCGTGGGCGTGAACCCGGTGGCCATCGACATCGAGCACGAGCTCAAGCGCTTCGCCTGGAAGGTGGACGCCGGCGCCGAGTTTGCCGTGACACAGCCTGTGTTCGACCCGGCGCAGCTCGAGAGTTTCCTTCGCAGGGTGGAGGGAACGCGTATTCCCGTGATCGCCGGCATCTGGCCGTTGGTGTCGGTGCGCAACGCCGAGTTCCTCGCCAACGAAGTGCCCGGGGTGACCGTGCCGGCCGAGGTCATCGACCGGATGCGCCGCGCCAACGAGAAGTCCAAGGAGCACGCGGTGGCCGAGGGCATCGCCATTGCCCGCGAGATGCTGGCGCGCGTACGCGAGGCCGTGCAGGGGGTGCAGGTGTCGGCGCCATTCGGCAAGGTGGAGTTGGCTCTCGAGGTGTTCAAGGCGTAGTCCGGGGGATGGAACACGGTAGATTCCGCGTAGCAAGATGCCCCTTCAGCGCCGCAGTGGCTGACTGCGACGGAGGCACGATGCCGCAACATCCTGTCCAACTTCTGTCGAGATGAACGACCTTCCGGGACGCAACGACCCCTGCCACTGCGGATCGGGGCGCAAGTACAAGAAATGTCACGAGGCGAGCGACCGCGAGGCTGCGGGCTCGCCGCGGCTGCGCCTCCTCGCGAGCGCTCCGGCGGTCGCGCGCGACCGGGTTTTGAATTTGCCGCCGCCCTCGGCGCTGAGTCGCGCGTGGGAACTCGACATCGTGCCTCTTCCCTCGTCGTTCGAGAACGATCTCGCCGCGCGCCCCGCCGTGATCCTGGTGGTCGCGCCGCCGTTTGTGCTGGGGAGCGAGGTGGTGAGCCGCCCGGGCGCCGAACCGGACGAGCTCGCGGTTCTCCTCGCGCGCCAAGTCCTGGCTGCCGTGGACAGCGCGGGCGTCACCCCGACGCGCGTGGCGATTCGCTATCCGGCGCTCGTCGAACCGCTCGGGCGTGAGCTATTGTCGCATGGCATTCTGATTGTCAGCGAGGACGAGCTTCCCGGTGTGGCCGACGCACTGCGCAGCATGTTCGCGCACATGTATGGCGGCATCGTCCCATTGCATCAGCTGCGATCCCAACCCGACATGTGGGCGGGGTGGGGAATGCCGGCTGACCTCACGGCACGGCTGTTTCGCGCGGCGGCGGCGTTCCATCGCGCCGCGCCCTGGAGGATAACCGCGAACGAGAGGCCGATCATCGTCACGCCTTCCGGGGGACACACGTGGGCAGCCGTGGTCCTCGGCGCGGCCGGACAGGTAACCGGACTGGCCCTCTATCACGACATCGCCGACCTTGACCTGATGTTCGCGCGCGATCCGGCGGCAACTCCTTCGACGGCGTTTGAAGGAATGCACGGCACAATCCTTTCGCTTCTTTACAACACGCGTGCCGAACTCCCGCGGCCCATGCGCGCCGAGATAAAGAATGCAGGCTGGGAGATTGCGGGACCGAACGCGTATCCAACGCTCTCGGTGCTCAATACACCCGGCGGCGGCATTCGGCGGCACGACTTCGAGGATCTCATCGCCGCGCTCGAGAGTGTTCCGCGATTCGTCGAGGAGTGCGCGCCGGTGTTTGCCGGCGCCCTGCGGGATACCGCGGAAGTCGACTGGACGGACCATGACACGGGCACGACCTGCTCGCTCGCACTCGAAGCGGAGCAGTACGAGGACTTTCCGCCACCTCTGCTGCTCACGCCCGCCGGCCCCGAGGGCCCGGGCGCGACGCCGCTCGCGGCGCTCGACGAGGAGAGCGCCGGGCGCAGCGTCAACCGCACGCTGACCCGCTTCCGCGCCTGGCTTCGCAAGCCGCTCCGCGGCAAGCCTCCGTCGGACGCTACCGTACGCCGCCACGCCGATGCGGCGCGATTGCTCGTCGAATTGTGTGCGTACACGAGCCGCAAGCCCGTCACCGCCATCAGCGAATTCGAATTGCGGAGCTTCGTGTACGACTGGTACCCGCGCAAGGTGGCCGGATCAATGGTGGACGCGCGGCGCCTGCTCGTCGGGCTTCGCAAGTTCTTCGTGTTTCTCGAAGAGCACGAGGGTGTGCTGTGTCCGTGGGCGTGGCCCATCCTCGGCGATGTGGTGACGTTCGAGATCCGATGGGAGAGCTTCCCCGGAGGTTTCTTCTGGGACGCGGACGTCCAGGCGTGGCAGGCGCCGCACGTACAGGATCTCACGGATCGCATCCTGATTCCAGTCAGCGACTCGCAAGGCGGCATCGAGTGGGGACGCACCATGGGGCTTGTCGAGTTCGCGCTCAACCGCGACGCGCATCGCCTGTGGATCGTGTCGCGTGACGAGGCGATTCGCGTGGGGACTACCGCACCACGTGATGTTCTCGCCCAGGCGATGGCGCGGCAGCGCGAATGGGCGCACGCGCCAAACGCGAGCTGCGGTGGACTCACTCCGCAGGCGGCGATTGCGCGGGAACGCGAGGAGATGCGGCCGGCGCAGGATCGCAGTTGACGCAGCCGCGGTCACGAACTCAGGCTGAGACCACGGACCACGAGGTAGCCGACAGGCCTGCCGCCGTGGCGACCGGCCTGGAGTTGCACCATACTCCTCTCACGTCCCACCCCCCTGCGATTGAGATTCCTGTCCCGACGAGGTAGCACGCATCACGCGGCGATCGTGAGTCCGTTCGCGCCGGCCACCGTTCTCGCGCTTCTCGCAGTCGCCGCGCTCGCGTGCGGCAAGGAGCGTGCAGAAGAGTCGCGCACACGCCCTGCGGCCAGCGCGCCGCCGGCCGGCACGGCGCCGACGCCTCCCGCGCCGACCCTGTCGAGGTTCGACGTACCGCTCGCCTACGATTTCACCGACGTGCTCAAGACGGTCGAGCGAGTCGTGCCGAAGACGTTCGGTTCGCTCGCCGAGGTGAAGCGCGTCGGCGATGGCAACAGCAAGCACTATGCGTACGCCGCCACCCGCGGCCCGTTCACGGCGTTCGCCCACGGCGCCGAAGTGCACCTGCGCACCACGCTCGCGTACACGGCGCGCGGGTTCTACAAGCCGCCCTTCGGGCCGACACTCGGCGCCAGTTGCGGTGCGGACGATGCCCGTCCGCGGATTGTCGCCGAACTCGTGACCCCGCTCACGCTGACGCCGAATTGGCACCTTCGGTCGAGGGCGCGCATCGCGAGCCTTGCCCCCGCGTCGGAAGCCGCGCGCGACCGCTGCCGCATCAGCTTCCTGTCGATCGACGTCACCGGGCAGGTGATCGACGCGGCGCGGAAGGGGATCGAGGCGCACCTGAGCGCCATCGATGCCAAGGTCGGCGCCGTGAACCTGACCGACCAGGCCAGCGGGTGGTGGAATCATCTCAACGAGCCGATCCGGCTTACCGACGGTGTCTGGCTGCTGCTGCAGCCGCAGCAACTGCGCCTCAAGGGCTTCGCCGGCGAACGACGTCTGCTCAACGTGGCCGCGGGCCTCGACGCGTTTCCGGTCATCGTGACGGGACCACGCCCCAGTCGCCTGGTGCCGCCACTCCCGCCGCTCGGCAATGACTCCGGCACTGCGGGCTTCCATGTCTCGCTCGAGGGCACGGTGGACTACGGCACCGCTTCGCGCGCGCTCACAACGGAGCTGGGTGGCAAGACGGTGGCGATCGGAGGGCGAACGGTCACCGTGCGCGCGCTCAGCGCCACCCGCAGCACGAATGGGCGGCTCGCCCTGACCGTCGCCTTTACGGGCGACGCGGTGGGCAACGTGCAGTTCGTCGGCACCCCGAGGTTCAATCGGGCTACCGACCAGATTGTCGTCAGCGACCTTGATTTCGACCTCACGACAAGCAGCGAGCTCTTGAAGGCCTACGCGTGGCTGCGCTCCGACGCCCTGCTCGGGTTCTTTCGCCAACGGGCGCGGCTGCCGTCGGCACCGGTCGTCGCGCGAAGCGCGCGCCTGATCGAGATGGGGCTCAACCGGACGGTCGGCGGCGTGCTGACGCTCGCGGGAAGGGTGGACTCGCTGGTGGTGCTTGGCGTGTATGTCGAGCCGCGCGGACTGACGGTGCGCGCCCTGGTCGTCGGCGACGCCAGCGCGGCGGTACGGCCGAAGAAGCCATAGTCCGCTGCGCCATGGACCATCGTTTCGCACCCACCATGCCCATCGCACCGCTCAATCTCTATGACTTCACCCGCGAACAGCTTCGAGAGCGTCTCGGGCAGTGGGGCATCAATCCCGTTCATGTGGCACCGCTCTGGAACTACCTCTACGTCCAGCAGGTGTCGTCCATCGACGAGATGTCCGCCTTGCCGCCAAGGCTCCAGGCATGCCTGAGCGCCGAAGCCACCGTTGGTGTGTTGCCACCAGCGCTGACCACCGATTCGACCGATGGTTTCACCCGCAAGTTCCTGCTGGACCTGACCGACGGTCGGCGCGTCGAGACCGTCAAGATGCGCTTCACCGGCCGCGTCACGGCCTGCGTGAGTTCACAGGTCGGCTGCGCCATGGGCTGCGTCTTCTGTGCCACCGGCCAGATGGGATTCACGCGCCACCTCACCCCCGGAGAGATCGTCGCCCAGGTCGTGCATGTCGACCGCGCGGTGAAGCTCGCGGCGCTCGCCTCACCGCAGGTCGTGCCCGTCGCGGCGCGGCGCGTGCGCAACGTCGTGCTGATGGGCATGGGCGAACCGCTGCACAATTACGAGGCGGTGATGCACGCCATCGACATCCTCCGCGACAATGCCGGCCTCGCGCTTGGCGCCGATCGCATTACGCTCAGCACCGTCGGTGTGGTGCCGGGCATACTCCGCCTCGCCGCGGAGAAGCGAATGCTCCGGCTGGCCGTGTCGCTGCACGCCGCAACGCAAGCCGAACGCGCGGCGCTCGTGCTGGTCGCACGCAAGTGGCCACTGGACGAGCTGATGGCCGCCTGTCGCACGTATGGCGAGGCCACGGGACGGCGCATCTTCTACGAGTGGACGCTCATTGCGGGGGAGAATGACACGCCTGCTCACGCGCGTGCCGTCGGCACACTGCTCGACGGCCTGGACGCGCAAGTCAATCTCATTCCACTCAACCCGACCGCCGGCTACGATGGCGCGCCGGCGCCGACGCTCGCCGCCAGGGCGTTCCAGCACATTCTGTCCGAAGAGTTCAATATCCCTTGCACCGTCCGCCAACGCCGCGGAATCGACATTGGCGCCGGTTGCGGGCAACTGGCGGTCACCGAACCCGTCTGAGTCGAAGGCCCGTTCACGTGACATGTGCCGGCGGCGGGGCTCGCGTGGGCACGGACAGGCGCCGCCACCCCCGCGCATATGGCAATCGGCCGCGATCCGCACTACAGTCCAAATGCGGCTCTTTCCGCCGCAATGGCGGTTTGGGTTCCACCGAGCCAAACACACGCATGGCTGATCGCCGAGGTCGTGCCAGATGAATACCGTTCGACGCCCTGCCGTGGCGGGAATGTTCTATCCGGACAACCCTGTAGTGCTCGACCAAACGGTTGCCGACCTGCTGGCGCACCCCGAAGGCGCCAGGCTCTCGCGCGCACCCAAGGCGCTGATTGTGCCGCATGCGGGTTATGTCTATTCGGGTCCCGTCGCCGCCAGCGCCTACGCGCAGCTGGAGGCGCTGCGTGGCCGCATTCGCCGCGTGGTGCTGCTCGGCCCAGCCCATCACGTGCACGTGCGCGGTCTCGCACTGCCCAAGGCGGATCGGTTTGCCACCCCACTCGGGGAGCTGCAACTGGACCGGGCGGGCATGCAGCTGCTGAGTGAACTTCCGCAGGTGACCGTCAGTGCGGCGGCGCACGCAAGGGAGCATTCACTCGAGGTGCAGCTTCCCTTTCTGCAGCAAGTGCTGGGGGACTTCGAATTGCTGCCGCTGGTGGTCGGTGAAGCGACCGCAGCCGAGGTGGCCGACGTGCTGGACATGGTGTGGGGCGGCGACGAAACACTGATCGTGATCAGCTCGGATCTGTCGCACTACCTGCCCGACGACGCCGCCCGCAAGGTGGACGGCAAGACTGTGGCCGCCATCATGACCCTCGATTCACACATCGACCACGACCACGCCTGCGGCGCCACGCCGATCAACGGCCTGATGCTGGCGGCACAGCGGCATGGACTGCGTGCGGTCAAGCTGGACGTGCGCAATTCCAGCCAAACCGCCGGCGACGCTGAGCGGGTGGTGGGTTATGCGTCATTTGCATTCTTGGCCGATGCCGATCCGGACCCGTTCGATGCGGACAGGGGCGCGACCCTGCTGAAACTGGCCCGCTCCGCGATCGGCACGGCACTGGGCCATGAAATGCCGCGATTGACCGAGCCTGACTGGCTGGCCGAACCCGGTGCGACCTTCGTCACTCTCACCATTCAGGGCGAACTGCGCGGCTGCATCGGCTCGGTGGAGGCGTCCCGCCCGCTGGGAGAGGATGTGAGGGACAACGCCGTCGCGGCGGCTTTTCATGACCCCCGGTTTCTTCCGCTGCAACGGGCGGAGTTCGGCGACATTCGCGTCGAGGTATCGCTGCTGTCACCGACCGAAGTGATGGCGGTGAAGGACGAAGCCGCGGCGCTTGCGGCGCTGCGACCGCATGTCGATGGTGTGGTGTTCGAATATGGGCGCCATCGCAGCACCTTCCTGCCGCAGGTGTGGGAGCAGTTGCCCGAACCGGCCGCATTCCTGGCGCACCTGAAGCGCAAGGCCGGCTTGTCGATGAACTTCTGGGCCGAGGGTGTGCGGCTGTCGCGCTTCACCGTCGACAAGTGGAAGGAGGACGCTGCGTGAGCCTTCCCGAATCGGAATACCAGGCTCGCTGGTGGCATGCGCTGCCGGACGGCCGCATCCAGTGTGACCTCTGCCCGCGCGACTGCCGGCTGCATGAGGGCCAGCGCGGCATGTGCTTCGTGCGCAAGATGGAAGGCGGCAGGATGGTGCTCACCACCTATGGCCGCTCATCCGGCTTCTGCGTCGATCCCATCGAGAAGAAGCCCCTGAATCACTTCTACCCGGGAACGTCGGTGTTTTCCTTTGGCACCGCCGGCTGCAACCTGGCGTGCAAGTTTTGCCAGAACTGGGATATTTCCAAGTCGCGCGAGACCGACACGCTGGTGGACCGGGCCATGCCGGACGAAATCGCCGCCGCCGCTGCCAAGAGCGGTTGCGCGAGTGTGGCCTTCACCTACAATGACCCGGTGATCTTTGCCGAATATGCGATGGATGTAGCGGACGCCTGTCATGCGCTCGGCATCAAGACCGTGGCGGTGACCGCCGGCTACATGCACGCCGAGCCACGGCGCGAGTTCTACGCGAAGATGGACGCCGCCAACGTCGACCTGAAGGCCTTCACCGAGGATTTCTATGTCCGGCTGAGTGGCGCGCACCTGCAGCCCGTGCTCGACACGCTGGTCTACCTGAAGCGCGAGACCAGCGTCTGGTTCGAGATCACCACGCTGCTGATACCGGGCCGCAACGATTCCGACGCCGAGATCGAGGCGATGAGCCGGTGGATCCTGCGCGAACTCGGACCCGACGTCCCGCTGCATTTCTCGGCCTTCCACCCCGACTGGAAAATGAGGGAGCTGCCGCCGACGCCCTCCTCCACGCTGTCGCGGGCGCGCCGCATCGCGCTGAATGCAGGCCTGCATCACGTCTACACCGGCAACGTGCACGATACGGCGGGCGGCACCACCTCGTGCCCGGACTGCACGGAGCCGTTGATCGTGCGCGACTGGTATGCCATCGACGATTACCGCCTGACGCCCGATGGACACTGCCCGCACTGCGGCGCGGCCATCGCCGGACGCTTCGGGGTGTTCGATCATCCCTTCGGAAACCGCCGCATCCCGGTTGCCATGCACCGGGAACATCGGGCCTGAGTGCGCGGCGGCTGAAGGGGTTAGATTCTCGGCATGACCAACGACGCCCTGCCCCAGCGCCCCCCGCTGACGGTGCTCACCGACGACGAGGTCGCCTTTCGCGATGCCGTCGCTGATTTCACCAACGGCGAAGTGCGTCCGCGCGTGCAGGACATGGAACGCGCGGCCAAGCTCGACCCCACGCTCATCCCCAAGTATTTCGAAATGGGCCTGATGGGCATCCAGGTGCCGGAGGAGTACGGGGGAGCCGGTGGTTCATTGATGATGGTGACCATCGCGGTGGAGGAGATCAGCAAGGCCGACGCGGCCGCGGCCATCATGGTGGACGTGCAGAACACGCTCATCCTCTTCCCGATGCTCTCGTACGCCAACGACGAGCAGAAGGCGCGCTACCTGCCGAAGCTGTGCGGCAGCCTGGTGGGCGCCTACGCGCTCTCCGAGGCATCCTCCGGCAGCGACGCGTTTGCCCTGCAGACGCGCGCCACGCAGCAGAGCGACGGCTCGTGGGTGCTGAACGGCCGCAAGATGTGGATCACCAACGGCGCCGAGGCCGGTTTCTTCATCGTGTTCGCCACCGTCGACCCGTCGAAGGGCTACAAGGGGATCACGGCGTTCCTCGTCGAGCGCGGGTTCAGCGGCTTCTCGGCGGGCAAGAAGGAAGACAAGCTCGGCATCCGCGCGTCGAGCACCACCGAGCTGATCCTCGACAACGTTCCGGTGCCGGCGGCCAACGTGCTCGGCCCCGTGGGCCAGGGCTACAAGATCGCCATCGAGACGCTGAACGAGGGACGCATCGGCATTGGCGCGCAGATGATCGGCAACGCGCAGGGAGCGCTCGACGCCGCGGTGGCGTACCTCAAGGAGCGCAAGCAATTCGGCAGGGCGCTCAGCGAGTTCCAGGGCATCCAGTTCCAGGTGGCGCAGGCGGCCACGGAGCTCGAGGCGGCGCGCCTGATGGTGTACAACGCCACGCGACTGAAGGACGCCGGGCACGACATCGCGGTTACCGGGGCGATGGCCAAGCTGTTTGCCTCGCAGGTCTGCCAGCACGTCACGTCGCTCGCGGTGGAGCTCCTGGGCGGCTGCGGCTACACCAAGGATTATCCGGTGGAGAAGTTCTATCGTGACGCCAAGATCGGGGCGATCTACGAGGGAACTTCCAACATGCAGCTGCAGACGATTGCGAAGGCACTCCTCAAGTAACTACGAATCGGAATTCCGATTCGCTACACTTCCATCACGAGCGCCACATCCGGCGCCAGCTGCGTCGCGGCGCGAGCGCGCGTGAGCCGGGACACGGCGAAGAACACCAGGACCGAGAGAATGAGCGACAGGCCGCTGGTGGATACGCCGACCGGTAGCGAGAAGACCCTGAAGTACACGAGCGTCTCGACCATCAGGGTGAGCACGAGCCCGGTCGCGATGGAGGCAATGGCCCCCTCCCGGGTGGCACCCTTCCAGTTGAGCCCGATCGCCAGGCTCGGCACGAGGGTCGCCGCAAAGAGCCCGTAGCCGAAGATGCCGAGAAAGGCCACGAGCGTCCCCGACGCCTGGGCCACTGCGGCGGCGATCACCGAGAGCACGAGCGTCCACAGACGCCCCCAGCGGAGTTCGTCCCGGATGCGCCGGCCGAACGCGATGGGCAGGTCGTGCGTCAAGGCCGCGGCACCGATGTTCATGAACGAGTTGACGGTGCTCATGCCGGCGGCGATCACACCGGCAAAGACGATCCCGGCGACGACGCTCGGCGTAAACCCGAGGACGAATGTCGCCGTCGCATCGTCGGGGCGGGCCAGTGGCGGCACGCGACCCTCCGCCACGAGTGCGCGCACGGCGAGACCGACGCCCACGAAGAGCAGGAGCGTCATCGTCATCGCCAGGCTCATGATGAGCGGATACCACTTCAACTTCCGTGGATCGCGCAGCATGTAGAACTTGTGCAGCACGTGCGGCTGCCCCAGCGAGCCGAGGCCGAACACGAAGAAGAGGGACAGGGCCGACAGCGAGGACATCTTGCCCCACGGCCCGAGGAACGTGGCATCGACGGCCATGATCGCCCGCGAGATTCCCGGCAGTCCGCCGCTGCTCCGGAGCACGAACCAGAAAACCGTCAGCGAGGCGGCAGTCTTCACCAGTCCCTCGAAGAGGTCGGTGTAGACGCCGGCGAGCATGCCACCGGTCAGCGTGTACGAGAGCGTCAGCAGCATCGCAATCCAGACGCCCGCCGTGAGCCCCGTGCCAAACAGCGCGTCGATGACGAGCCCCAGCGCGAGGAAGTTGGTCGCCATGTAACCGATGATCGCCACGAGAATCGCCGCGGCGGCAAGACCCTGCGCGGCTGGCGAGCCAAACCGTGCGCCTATGGCGTCGGGAATGGTGAATACGCCGCGCACTTCGCGCAGCAGCCGCAGGCGCTTGGCCAGCACCCAGGCGACCATGGTGCTGGTGACCGCGGCAGACAGTACGATGAAGACCGCGCCCGTGCCGACGGAGTAGACGAGTCCCGGGCCGCCGATGAACGCGAAGCCGGAAAGCGTGGATGCCATGGCGGCCACCGCCAGGGTGACGATGCCAATGCCCTTGCCCGCCACGAAGTAGTCAGCTGCGCTATGCGTGCGCCGGGTCGCCCAGAGCGCGATGGCCGCAACGCCGGCGAAGTAGAGTGCTGCAACCGTGATGATGGCGGGATGCCGCTGCGCCACCGTGGCCGCCTCGGCCAGTGGCCAGCCGCTCACGCCACGCGCTCGGCGGCGGCTCGGCGCACGCGCTCGAGGTCCGCTTCCGTCAGCGTCTCGGCGTCGAATGCCGCGGCGTACGCGGCCGGGAGGAAGAACAGCGGCGTGATGCCGACGCCGTAGATGACTATCGCCGTGCGCAGCGGGAGTCCCAGCAGCAGCGGTCCGCCTGCGCCCTCAGCCGCCGGCAGCAGCAGGGCAATGCCGAAGGCGAGCGTCAGGACCACGAATGTCAGCACGATGGCCACGGCGGCCGTAGCCGGAATCCGCCCACCGCGCGACGCGCCAAGCAGCATGATGGTCGCCAATGCCCCGGGCGCTCCAAGCGCGATGCCCCATGACGCCCACGGAGGGGCGCCACCGGGCAGGAATGCGAGGGCATACGCACCCGCGATGCAGAGGCACGAGGCGACGAACGCCGACAGCGCGAAGCGGGTGCTCATCCGGCGGGAAGCAGCGACCTGTTCAGGCGGACGTCGCCATGTCGTCGTGCGGCTTGAACACGCGTTTCACGATCCAGACCACCAGCACGATCGGTAGCACGACGAAGAACAGCACCTTCAGCACGACGACCGCCGCGAGACCGATGGCGATCAGTCCCAGCACCGGAATGCCAAGGATCGCCACGCCGAGCAACGGACGCAGGACGAAGAGACGGGCGAGCATGGCGATCATCGCAGGTACTCCAGTTGGGGATGTCCTTCCCTACGGGGTCCGCCAGGGCGGCGTTTCGCCTGGGGCCGGCCTCAGTCGAAAACGGGTTCGCTCGGACGGCCGGTGGCGAAGCCCTGCACGAAGGCGGCGCCGTTTGCTTGTGCCCACTCCAGTTCGCCCGGCGTCTCGACGCCCTCGGCGATGGTGGCGATACCCAGCTCGGTGGCGATCTCGATGGTCTTGCGGGCAATGAGCGCCTTGTACGGGTCACGGTCGACCTCGCGTACCAGGTCCATATCGAGCTTGACGAAATCAGGGCGCAGCTGGTGCAGGCGGTTGAGCGACGAGTAGCCGGCGCCGACATCGTCGAGTGCCACACGGAAGCCGGCGTCGCGGTACGACGCCAGCAGGCCGCGCAGGTGCACGACGTCCGGGGCGTGCTCGCTTTCCACCACTTCGAAGACCACGCGATCGTGCGCGAGATGCAGGCGATCGATGCTCCGCACCGTGTGTTCGAGCGCCGCCAGCGGGTCGTCGATGGCACTGGGCGTCAGGTTCACGAACAGCGCCTCGGAGTGGCGCGAACGCATCATCGCCTCAATGGCCGAATCACGGGCGGCGAGATCGAGTTCGGCAATCAGGCCGCAGCCGCGCGCCACCTCGAACATGTAGTACGCGTGCACCAAACCGCCGTCGCGCTCGACGCCGCGGAGCAGCGCCTCGCGGGCGAAGACGCGCGTCGGATCATCGCTGTGCACGATGGGCTGCAGCACGCTGGTGTACCGGCGCGCATCCAGCAGCTCGCGGAGCCAGGTGCTCTGGCTGACGAGCGCGAATTGCGAGTACGACTTGACCGTCGGGAAGTCGCTGATGGAAAGTGCGCCCCCCGCCGGCTTGTACAGCACGCGCGTCTCCTCGGACTCTCCGTGCGTGAGCAGTCGCCGTATGGGACCCACGAGGTCGCGCAACACGGTCCATTCGACATCCACCACCAGGGCGCGCCCTTCGGCCGACTCGAAGTCGAGCGTGTGCGAACTCAGGAGGGTCACCACCTTCGCCATAGCCTGCTCGGTGGGGAACCAGAGGTACATGCGGCCCAGGGGTACCAGCACGGCGCCCCCCGAGTCGCGGCGGGCCGAGCGGTGCGAGATCGGGGTCGGGCGCAGGGTCAAAGGTCCGGGAGCGAGGGAGCTCGCTGGCTGGTTCGTGAGTGAACCGCGAAGCCGGCGACACGTGGCGCGCGGGCGCCATGGAGAAGAATACGAATGCGGGGCGACCCTCGAAAGGACCGCCCCGCATTCTTCAGCATCCAACGGTCACTGAATGGGCGGCTTCACGTCGTACAGCGTGTTGAAGAACAGCCGGAACGTGCCATCCGGCTGGCCACGGAACATGATCTCCGGGCCAAAGAGGAAGAGCGTCCCCGAGCCCACCGCCGCCTGCGCGATGGCGGTGCCGCCCTCCAGGTAGTTCTCGCCCCACGCCCACCCCGACACGAGCGGCGCTTTTTCGTACCAGGCGATGCGCTTCACGCCCTTGGCCGCCGCATCGGGACCGAGCTTGAACACCGGCGAGTTGTCATAGAAGACGTTGCCAGTCGCCGCCATGCCCTTGTTGACCATGGCCGTCGTGTCGAACGACGCCTTCAGGATGGACCCCGGTACGTAGAACTTCTCCGACGGAAGCGCCTTGCCGCCCTCGGTGAGGTAGCTCTCGACCGGCAGGCCGAGGTGCTGGGCCAGCGACGTGGACGAGCCGATGGTCACCACGCGTCCACCGGCGTCCATGAACGCCTTGAGCTGGGGCACCGTCTTGTCGACCGTCACGCTCCCGGTCGTCTTGCGCCACTCGGCGGGCAGCGAGGCCGTGTCGGGGCCACCACCACCGCCACCACCGCCCCGCCGCCCACCGCCGCCGACGGCCGGAATTGATCCGTCCGGGAAGACGATGACGTCATACTTTGCACGCAGGTTGCCGGCGTCGAGTTCCTGCGGGTAGATGTCGGTGTACGCGATGCCGTACTTCTCCATGACGGAGCGCATGTGCCCCGACGGCATCTGGCCACCGTAGCGATCGAACAATGCGATGCGCGGCGTGGTGAGCTTCTGCGCCCCGGCTGGACGCTTGCCGGCGACGAAGCTGACGCCGAGCTCCTGCGCCGCCTTGGCGGCCACGGGACGGCTCTTGCCGTTGGCCGGCACGTAGAAGTCGCCATCGAGCCCGCGGTACACGTCGGCGCCCGCCTTCAGCAGGCGCGCCACCGCTGCGAACGCATCGTTCTGCACGGGTGACAGCTTCCAGTCGCCCTTGGCCACCGTGCCGGCCGGCGCCGTGACGAGCTTCGACGGCTCGATGCGATCGCAGGGGCAGTCGAAGCCGTCGAGCACGCGATCGAACTGCACACCCATCTGCAGCGCCAGCGTGTAGCCGGCGTTGTCGTACGGGGGCGTGGGCGGCGCACCCGGGTACCTGAAGTCGTTCGGGTGATCCTGCGGCTCGAACATGTCCATGATGTACGGACGGTAGGCGCTGGCGGTCTTCACGACGATCGAGCCTGCCGGATACGACTTGCCGGCCACGGTGAACACCGCATTGGCGCGCTGCACCACGATGGCGTTCTTCTGCAGCGTCCCGATGAACTTGAGCGCCGTCGGAAAGTCGGGCTGGTTGGAGGACAAAATGTAGCCGCGCGGATCGCGCAGCGACGGGTCGTGCAGCATGTCCATGAACTTCAGGTCGGCACCGGCGCCGCCGAAGGCGCCACGTACCGGCGCGGTCGGCACGCCGACGCCGCGCGGTGCGGCGGCCGAGATGGCATCCTTCATCGCCTGCAGGCGCTTGGGCCAGAGCGTCCACGTGTCCTTGCTGCCCGCGGCGATCATGTCGGCGCCCATCTCCCACTGCTTGGTCAGGTTGGTCTCGCGATAGCGCTGCGCAAAGTCGAGCACCGCGCGATTGGCCGTCACCGAGTAGTCGATGGACTGGCGGAAGTGCCATTCCTGCGGCGTGATCGGCAGCGGGAGGTCCGCGTTGCGCAACAGCTTGTCGGGGATGAACGGGATGCGCATCGGCGTGGGGTTGCCGATGGCCTCGGTGAGCAGACCGATGATGTTATGGAAGTACGCATCGGTGCGCAGTCCACCGTTCCACCACGTCGAGTACAGCGTGGCGGCGCGCATGGTGGCGCCGGGCTTGTTCTCGGCGACGAAGCGCGCGTGCATGGCCGAACCGACCTGGTCGAGCCCGGTCAGGATCAGCGAGTGCAGGTTGTAGTTCATCGGGTCGCGGAACGGCGGCGCGAAGATCACCGTGCCGGCCGGGCCGGTCTGGTGATGGTTGTACATGATCTGCGGGTACCACTTCTGGTACATGGCGCGGTTCATGTTGTACGTCTCGGGCTGGGTCACCGCATAGAAGTCGCGGTTGTTGTCGTGCCCGATGTACTTCTGGTAGAGGCGCGGGATGTTCATGTTGCGCTTCTTCGGGTCACTTTCGCGCATGTACCAGTTGGCCACCAGTTCCATGCCGTCCGGATTGGCGTGCACGAACACGATGATGACGTCGTTGAGGATGCGCAGCGTCTCTTCGTCGTTCATCGAGACGAACTGCCACGAGGTCTCGATCAGCTGGTTGGAACCCAGTATCTCGGTGGCATGCAGGCCGCCGTCGATCCAGACGATGGACTTGCCTTCCTTGGCCAGTGCCTTCGCCTGCGCCTCCGTCAGCCCCTCGGCGTGGCTGAGCCGTTCGGCGATCAGCCGGTATTTCTCCCGGTTCTTGATGTTCTCGGGCGACGAAACGACGGCGAGCAGCTGCGGCCGTCCCTCGGCGGTCAGGCCGATGGTGTCGAGCACCATGCGGTCGGACTCCTTGGCGAGCGTCTCCCAGTATTTGGAGAACTGGGTGTAGTTGGGCAGCCAGTAGTCCTCACCGATCTCGTGCCCAAAGAACTGCTTGGGTGTGGTCAGTTTGCCCTGGGCGAACGCGGCGAGCGGTAGCGCGGAGGCCAGGACGAGGGCGGCGAGCGCGCGGCGAGCGAGTAGGCGCATGGTCGTTTGGGAAACAGGGTCGGCGCACGACCGGACGGCCGCGCTGGGACAGACGTTCTGGTAACGCCGTGAAGGAACGGTACGTTGAGCGGGGACCACCGTCCTTGCACCAGTAGCTTATCCCGCCTGATCCGTGAAGGCCACCGCCGCGGCAGCCTCCCCACAGGCGATGGAGCGGCGGCGCCCGGCGCCTCAGCGCGCCGTCGTCGTCCCCGACAGGATGCCGGCACGAATGCGCAGCGCCCTGGCGTTCGCGGCGGGGTCGTCCTCCAGCCGCGTGCTGATGAGCGTGGCCACGCGCACCGCGCCAGTAACGGTCATCGGCGTGCCGTCGCGGCGAATGTCGATGGCCAGCGGCGCGCCCTCCCGGTTGCCGGCCCGTTCGTGCCACTTGCGGTTAAAGTCGGGGTCGGTGGCGCTGACCCCTGCCACCTTCAACAGCACGTCGCCGGCGCGCAGCCCGGCATGCATGGCCGCGCTCCCCGGACTCACCTCGGCGATGCGCAGCCCGGCGGAGTCGGGGGCCAGCATGGCACCGAGCCGCACCTCGCGCACCGAGTCGGTGACCAGGCGCCATCCCGCCATGGCAAGCCATCGCCCCCACGGGTACGGCTCGCGTCCGTTCACGTACTTGTCGCTGAAGTCGCGGAACGAGGCGCCGCGTGCCGCGCGCCCGACGGCGCCCCACCATTCGTCGGGCGTGAATCCCCGCCCCAGCTTGTAGGTCGACGCGTACAACTCGCGCAGGACGTGGTCGAGCGAGGCCTGGTTGTCGCTGGCATCGCGAATGAGGATATCGAGTGCCAGGCCGGCCAGCGATCCCTTGTCGTAGTAGATGTCGGCGGTGCCGTCGGTCATGTGGATCCACGCCTGCAGCGAGGCGTCCTCGAGCGACACGGGGGGGAGCTGAGCCACGTGATCCATCTTCCCTTGCGTGGTGCGCAGGAAGCCCTCAGCCGTGATGACGCCACCGCGCACCTGGGACAGGTCGGCGTAGTAATCGGTGATGCCCTCGCTGACCCACAGCCACGGGGTCGGCTGCGCCTGGTCGTAGCGGTACGGCCACATGTCGAGTGGCCGGAGGCGCTTCACGTTGTAGGCGTGAAAGATCTCGTGGGCGTAGACGCTCGGCACAAAGGGCTCGTCGAGCAGGGTGCTCCCGACGATGCCCACGTTGGAGTTCTGGTGCTCGAGTGCGCTCATCCCCCCGAATCCGGAGTCGGCAATTTGCATCACGGTGTAGGTCGACCACGGCGTCTCGCCGAAGATGGACGCCTGCGGCGGAATGGCGCGACGCAACGCATCCCACAGGGCGGCGCGGCGCGGTCCCGCTTCGCTGCCACTGGGATAGGTGGCCAGCCGCACCCAGCGGTCGACGATGCGCGTGCTGTCGAGGTCGAACCGCCCGACGAAGAACGGCGCGTCGACCAGTTCGTGATAGTTGGGCGCGGCAAAGGACCCGTCGGCGAGCGCGGGGAGTCCGCTGGTCACCCGCCACCCCTGCTCGGTGCGCACGGAAACCGTGCTGGCGAACTCGAGGGGCCGTCCCTCGGCGTACGGGAAGACGTTGGTGCCGTTGACGAGCGCGAACTCGTCGCGCGCCCAGTTGAAGGCATTGTCCAGGGAATCGGCGCGCGACTCGAAGCTCACCGTCACCTCGCGCGCGCCGTCGGCCTGGATGCGCCAGGTGTCGGGGCCGAGCTTGTCCCAGCGCAGCGGCTTGCCGGCCGACGTGGCCGAAAAACCGGAAACCATGCGTGCGTAGTTGCTGATCTCGTAGGCCCCCGGGGTCCAGGCCGGCAGCGAGAGCAGCACCGGCTCGCGACCGCCCACCGCGAACGTCATCTCCACGCCCACCGATCGCTGCACGCCGTGCGCGGCATCGAACTGCAGGCGGTAGCGCACCTCGCTTATCGGGGCCGAGCGTGGCGTGGCACGTTCGCGTGGCGCCTGCGCCGAGGCGGCAGGGAGCGCGGCGAGGAAGACGACAAGGGCAAGACGGCGCATGGGTGATCCTGATCAGGGCTCAGGAATAGTAGCGGCGCCAGGCGGGTTTTGCGCCCGGTCAGCGCCTCGGGGAGCGAAGTGCTTGGCCGCAGTGTACTTTATCCCCCAGTCCCCAGCTGTCACGATGGCGGCCTTCGTGCTGCCGCTCGCCATTCCGTCCTACCGCGCTACGAGGCGCCCCGTCGCATGACCGGACCGAACAACCGAGCCACCAAGACCACGGAGCCGAAACGGCTCCACCTGATCATGCGTGACACCACGATGCTCGATGGCGAGATCTTCATTGGTGACGATGCGCCGCTCGTGCAGTTCCTCGCCAACCGCAAGGGGGGCTGGATGAACATGGTGCACGCACGCCGGCCCAAGCTGAACGAGAATCCGGGGCACATCATCATCCAGACGGACCACATCGTGCTCGCGTCGGCACCGGACGGCAACGTGCTGGTGCTGGGACAGGCGGCGCACGGCGTCGGCGAACGCGCGGTGGACATCGTGCTGATGGGCGGCACGACGGTCAAGGGCATCCTGCCCCTCGCGCCGCAGCAGCGCATGAGCGACTACCTGAGCTCGAGCGGCCGGTTCATCGGCATCAAGGCGGCCTCGCTGGCGTCGGACGGGCGCGAGCTCGGCGACGTGGTCATCCACGCGTCGGCCATCACGATGTTGCGTGAGACGCGCGAAGCGGCAGGCCCCGCCATCGGTCCCGGAGACTAGCCCTCGCGGTCGAGAGCCGCGCACACGCGAGCCACGAGCTCATCCGGTGTGAACGGCTTCACCAGCAGGTCGGCATCACCCGGGCTCTCGCCCCCGGTGCCAATGAGGTCGGCGGCGTAACCCGACATGAAGAGCACCCGCACGCTCGGCCGCGCGGCGCGAAACCGGCGGGCGAGTTGCCGGCCGTTCAGGCCAGGCATCACGACGTCGGTCAACAGCAGGTCGATGTCTCCCTGGTGCGCCGCCGCCCGGACCAGCGCCTCGCTTCCGTCGCTCGCCTCCAAGATCTGGTATCCGGCCCGCGTCAGGGCGGTGCGCACGAACTCACGCACCGAAGCCTCGTCTTCCACCACCATCAGGGTGGCGGTCGCTCCCCTGAGCCTGAGTGCCTGCCGAACCGGGATGTCCGGAGTTGCCGACTTGGAGGCCGGCTCCACGGGCTTCGGCTTGGCAAGCGGCAGGAGGACGCGCATGCGCGTGCCGGCTCCCACCGTGCTGTCCACAATGATGGTGCCACGGTGCTGGCGCACGATCCCGTAGGCGGTCGAGAGGCCCAGGCCCGTGCCCTTGCCCTGCAGCTTGGTGGTGAAGAACGGGTCGAAGGCCTTGCGGCGCGTCTCGTCATCCATGCCGATCCCCGTGTCGCTCACCGTGATCGCGCCGAAGCAGCCAGTGGCCAGCGGATCGGTGACGGACGGATCGGGAAGCTCCACTTCGTCGAGCCCGACGCGCACCTCCACGCGACCGCCGGAGGGCATCGCGTCGGCCGCGTTGATGACGAGGTTCATCAGCACCTGCTCCACCTTGGGGCGATCGGCCTCCACCACCACGCCCGGTTCGGCAACTACCAGGAGATCGATGTTCCCGCCCAGCGCACCCCGCAGCAGCGGCTCGAACTCGGCCACGACTTCGGCGAGGTCGATGCGATCGACGTCGAGCACCTGCGTGCGGCTGAAGGCGAGCAGCTGCGCCACCACCTCCTTGGCGCGGCCGGCGCCAATGCGTACCAGGGAAAGATCACCCCGCGCCGGACTCCCCTCCGGCAGCGACGACATGGCAAGATCGGTGTAGCCCAGTATCGGCATCAACAGGTTGTTGAAGTCGTGGGCGATACCGCCGGCCAGTCGGCCGATGCTCTCCATCTTCTGCGCCTGCACGAGCTGGTCGAGCGTCTCCCGGTATCTGGTCTCGCTCGTTTGCACGGCGGACGCATCCGCGTCCCGCCGCCGGCGCAGGGCATCGTCCATCACCACGAACTGCGCGCCGAGCGTCCGGATTTCCTGCACGGGGCTCGCATCGAAGTCGGCCAGCACCTCGGGCTGCACACTGTGCCCCCGGGCAAGGTCCTCGGCCACGGCGCCGATGGACTGCAGGGGCGCCGACAACTGCCCTCCCAACGAGCGCGCCACGGCGTACACGGCGAGCAGCGCCACAAGCATCAGCGCGATCAGCGCCAGGGAGGTGGGAATCATCGCATGATGCACCGACGACAGCGGCTCATCGACCAGAGCGATGAACGGAAAGCCGGAAACCGCCTGCGCGAGGGTGAGCTTCGGGTTGATGCCAAGCCGGTCGACGTACGAGTCGCCTCCGCGGGGCGCCAGCTCCACGGGCAGGTTGGCGTCGCCCGAGAGCACGACGGCCAGTTCCGCCGCGCGCGGCGCACCAAGCGCCCAACGCGATCCGGTGCTCGCCACCACGCGGCCAGACCGATCAAGCAGTTGCGCGGCTCCCTGTCGGTTCCCCGTTCGGGCGGCGAGAATGGCGCGCAACGACGCCGCGTCGAGCGCCCCCATGGCTACGCCCCCGAACGATCCGCGGGCGGTCGAAAGCGGCACGGCGATGGGAAGGGTGGCCTCGATACCCGGGCGGCGCACGTGCCCTCGCCCCAGCACCAACTCGCCGAAGATTGTCCGCCGCGAATCACGCGCCCGCAGGAAGTACGGTCGGTGGCTGTTGTCCTGCCCGCGGTACCGCTCGTTGGTCGACGACGACTCGGGTGAGGCAAACAGGACGATCCCGCTGGTATCCGTCACGAGGAGATTGAAGAACTCCGTGTGCGTCGCGCGGAACGCGCGAAGCGCCTCCTCCACGCCTCCGTCGCGGCGGCCGTCCACCGGTCCGAGCTGTCGCGCCAGGGCCTCGATGGACGCGAGACGCGACTGGAGGAACTTATCGGCCCCTTCCTCGGCGTCGAGGGCCGCGTGCCGAAGTTCGGCGGTCACGTGGTTGAACTGCGCGGCAAACGACGCGCGGGCGAGCAGCAGGATAATGATCGTCATGGGCACCATCACCACCGGCACCGTGCGATCGAACAGGACCTCCTGCCACGATCGTGGCGGGCGCGGAGGCGCGCCGATCCACCACCGCACCACGCCCAGCCGACACAGGCCATTGGCGATGGCGGCATTCATCACGCCGTTGAGCAGTTGCTTGACGATCAGCAGCAGCAGGTAGCCGGTGGAGATCTCCATCCACCACCCGTAAACCAGCACGTCGAGCAGCGCCCCCAGGGTGAGCCAGTACAGGACGTCGGCCACGATGAGGCTTCGGGTGCGCTCGGCGAGTCGCGAAGCCACGAAACCCTCGACGGCATACAGCACCATGGCCGCGAACATCGCTTCACGCACGCCGCCGTCCACGGCATATCCGATGAAGGCCGCCAGCAGGCCCGGCACCAGTCCGAGCCGCCAGAAAGCGAACAACACGAGCGCTCCACCAAACGCAAACTCCGGCGACTCACTCGACAGCAGGGGCGCGGGGATGTGATTGAGCGCAAGTGCTACCGCACCGCAGGCAACGCCACCGGCGATGCGCAGTGACAACGGACGGCGGACGGCGCTGGCGTTGCTCACGAGCCGGCGCAGGCCGAAAGGGCGGTGAAATGCATGGCCTAAGATATCGAGTCCGGCGGGCCCAGTGGCAACGGCTGGCCGCGCGCATTTCCGTGGAGCATCTTCCCTGACAGATGGTCCCTCACCACGGAACGGACTCCATGCTTCGCATGCTTCGCATGCTCGCACGATTCTCGCTGGTCGCTCTGGTTGCTGTCGCAGCCGGCACCGCCGGCGCCCAGGGCAATAGCGTCACCGCCGACCTGATACTGACCAACGGCCGCATCTATACGGTCGACGAAACCCGGCCAGTGGTCGAGGCCGTCGCGGTTGCCGGCGGCAAGGTGCTCTTTGCCGGCAACGCGGCGGGAGCGCTGGCGCTCAAGGGCCCGGCCACTCGTGTGGTTGACCTCGCCGGACGCGTCGTCATCCCGGGCATGGTCGACGCGCACGCCCACGTCGGCGGGCTTGGCGACGCGCTGCACATCGTCGACCTCACTGGCACGGCATCGTACGACGAGGTTGTTGCCCGCGTCGCGGCACGGGCAAAGCAGCTGCCGAAGGGACAGTGGGTACTCGGCCGTGGCTGGGACCAGAATGACTGGGGCGATACTCGCTTCCCGACGCACGACAAGATGACGGCCGCCGTGCCCGACCATCCCGTCTACGTCGTGCGCGTCGACGGGCACGCCGGGCTGGCCAACCTGACGGCAATGCAGGCGGCCAACGTCACCGCCGCCACGCAGGATCCCTCGGGCGGCCACATGGAGCGCACGGCCGACGGATCGCCGGCCGGCGTCTTCGTGGACAACGCGCAGGGGCTCGTGCGGCGCGCCATCCCGCGGCAGACGCGCGACGAGGTGAAGACGGCCCTCGTGGACGCCGTAAAGGAAGCGCAGCGCTGGGGGCTGACTGGCGCGCACGACGCCGGCGCCGATGCGACCACCCTGGACGTGTACGAAGAACTCGCCAAGGCGGGCCAGTTGAAGTTCCGGCTGTACGCCATGGTCAGCGACGACGCCAAGACCGTCGACGCGTGGTTCAAGCGGGGTCCGCTCGTGGCCGGCTACAACGGCTCGCTCTGGGTACGTTCCATCAAGCTCTACGCCGACGGTGCGCTCGGCTCGCGCGGCGCGGCGCTGCTGGAGCCGTACAGCGACGACCCCAAGAACATCGGGCTGCTCGTGTCGGCGCCGGCCCACATCCAGGAGGTCGCCACGCGCGCCCTGAAGGCCGGCTTCCAGGTGAACACGCACGCCATCGGCGACCGGGGCAATCGCCTGGTGCTCGACGCCTACGAGGCGGCGCTCAAGGCGGTTCCCACGGCCGACCATCGCTTTCGGGTGGAACACGCACAGATTCTCCACTACGACGACATTCCACGATTTGCCGCCCTGGGCGTGATCCCGGCAATGCAGGCCAGCCACCAGACGAGCGACATGTACTGGGCCGGTACCCGACTGGGATCGGTGCGACTGCTCGGCGCGTATGCGTGGCGCTCGCTGCTCAACACCGGCGTGGTGATCCCCAATGGCAGCGACTTCCCGGTGGAACAGGTGAATCCGCTCATCTCGTTTCATTCGGCCGTGTCGCGGCAGGATGCCCACGACTGGCCGCCCGGTGGCTGGTACCCGGCCGAACGCATGACGCGCGACGAAGCGCTCAAGTCCGTTACGATCTGGCCGGCCTATGCCGCCTTCCAGGAGAAGGTCCTCGGCTCGTTGACACCCGGCAAGTACGCCGACTTCGTGGTGCTCGACCAGGACATCATGAGGTGTCCCGCCGAGCTCATCCTCCGCACGCGCGTGCTCTCCACGTGGGTGGGAGGCGAGAAAGTGTACGAGGCCGTACCGTGACCCAGCGACCGGCGCCCGCCGTGAAGGTGCTCTTCCTCATTCGCACGGCCATGACGGTGGGCGTCATCTCCTTCATCGGCATCGCGTGGCTGATTCGCGGACGAGGCCAGGCCGTCGCCGTACCACCGGCGTCAGCCGCGACGCTCACCACGGTGATGTACCTCGCGGTGGGCCTGGCGGCGGCCGCCATCTTGGCGCTTCGTCTGCGGCTGGCTTCGGCCACCCCGGCAAAGCGTCGTTCCCTCTCCGTGGTGAGCTGGGCGGTGGGCGAGTTCGCCGCGCTCTTCGGCGGCGGGACTTTCTTCCTCACCGGCGACTGGCAACTGGTGCTTCCCGGCGCGCTCGTCTTCGCGCTCTCGCTGGCAGCGGTGCCGCTGCCGAGAGAACAGGAGCTAGGTGCTAGAAGCTAGGTGCTAGGAACTAGGTGCTAGGAACTAGGAACTAGGAGCTAGGAGCTAGGTGCTAGTAACCGAGCCCTAGCACCTAGCACCTAGCATCTCTAGCCCACCCACACTTTCACTGCCACCGCCGCCAGGAAGACCGCGAAGAGCCGGCGCAGCGTCTGGTCGCTCACGGCCTCCGCCATCCGCGCACCGGCATAGGCGCCAAGGAAGAGACCGAGCGCCAGCCAGAGCGCAATGCGCCAGTCGAGATGCCCGTTGCGGTAGTACCACCACGCACCGAGCGCACCGACCGGCAGCAGGAGCGCACCCAGTGACGTGCCGATGGCGCTCTGCAGCGGCATGCGCGCGAAATAGACCAGCGCGGGCACGATGACCACGCCACCGCCAATTCCGAAGAGGCCCGCCAGCACGCCAGCAGCGAGCCCGATTCCCAAGAGCAGCGTCCAGTCCATAAGTCTCCGTTGCCTTGTCGAGGGGAGCGCTGGAATGTACCCTCCCAAGAACCTTCTTGTCCCGGGTCCTCCTGATGTTCTCCGACGCTTCGCTCGCATTGCTCCGCCGGCTACTCGACACCCCGGGTCCCTCGGGCTTCGAATCGGCGCCGGCCGCCATCTGGCGTGACGAGGCGCGGCGGTTCGCCGCCAGTGTCGAGCGCGATGTGCACGGCAACTCCTTGGCGGTCGTCAACCCCGATGGCGCGCCGACCATCATGCTCGCCGGGCACATCGACGAGATCGGCCTCATCGTCACCTGGATAGACGACAAGGGCTTCGTGTTCATCGGACCGATCGGCGGCTGGGACCCGCAGGTGCTGGTGGGGCAGCGGCTGCGCTTTGCGGGGCGCGACGGCGAAGTGATGGGCGTGGTCGGCAAGAAGCCCATTCACCTGATCAAGCCCGACGACCGCGAGAAGGCGGTGAAGATGACCGACCTGTGGGTGGACATCGGGGCCGCGTCGCGCGCGGAAGCCGAGGCGCTTCTTTCGGTGGGCGACGCAGGCGTCATCGACGCGCGGCTCGTCGAGCTGCCGAACGGGCGCATCGTATCGCGGTCGATTGACGACCGTATTGGCGCGTTCGTGGTGCTCGAGGCGCTGCGCCGCTATGCCGAACAGCCGGGCGAGGCACGCGTCGTGGCGGTGGCGACCACGCAGGAAGAGATCGCCTATCACGGCGGCGGCGCGCGGGTGAGCGCGGAGCGGGTGGCACCGCAAATGGCGATCGTCGTCGATGTCACCTTCGCCACGGATCATCCGGGCATGGAACGCAAGGAACTCGGCGAGCACAAGCTCGGCAGTGGACCCGTGCTCACCCGCGGTTCCGTGACATCACCGGTGGTGGTGCGCCTGTTGCGGGACACCGCGGAACGCCTCGGCATTCCCTACTCGCTGCGGGCCGAGGGGCGCAACACGAACACCGACGCCGACGCCATCCACGTGGCGAGCGCGGGCGTGGCGACGGCGCTCGTGAGCGTGCCCAATCGCTACATGCACTCACCCAACGAGATGGTCGCGCTCGACGACCTCGACCGTGCCGCAACCCTGATCGCCGAAGCCTGCCGGACCGTGAGTCCCGCAATGGACTTCACGGCTCGCTGACGACGGGAATGCTGCCCGTCGTCGTCTGACGACGGGCGCGCGTGTAGAGGCGGGCCGCGGTTTCGCGCACGTCCTTGTCCTTGTCCTCGAGCAGCTTCTGCAGTGCCACCATGGCCGCCGGCGTGCGCGCCTCGGCCAGCGCCTCGATGGCATTCAGCCGCAACGCCGAACCTTCGCGGCGGCGCCGCAGGCGCTGGTCGGGCATCGCCAGCGCGACGAGCTTCTGCACGCCATCGTGCGCCGCGAGGCGCCCAAGCGCTGCGACGAGGGCGAGTTGCACGTCGAACTCCTCTTCCTCCTCCAGTTGCTGCACGAGCACCGGAGCCAGGCGGGAATCGCGCCGTGCTTGCACTGCCACCGCGGCCGTCAGGCGCACCTCGGGCGAGGAATCCGGCACGGCGCGCAACAGCGCATCGGCGGCGAACGCCGACTTGGGGAATGCGGCGAGCCCCTGCGCGGCCGCCTGGCGCACGCGAGCGCTCGAATGCGCCAGCTGTTCGGCCAGTGACTTTTCGGTGTCGGGAAGCCGCAGCAGTACCATGAGGCCGATGGCGCGCTCGACGACGGGCGGTCGCTGGTCGGTGAGCATTAATCCCAGCGCGTCTCGCGCGCCCGGCAGCCTTCCCAGCAGAGCGACGTACAGCGCGCGTTTCTCGGCGCTCACCGCGCACATGGCGCGGTCGGCCACTGCTTCAGCGCCGTCTTCACCAAAACGCAGCAGCACCTGTTCCACGGCCGCGCCGAATTGCGGCTCGTCGGCGTACAGCGCGGCAAGGGCTCGCAGAACGGTCGGCTTGGTGAGGCGGCGCGTGACCACCACGAACTGCCGGCGCATCTCGGGATCCGCACAGAGCCCCTCGCACGCGAACATCGCCAGCAGGAGTTGCAGCGCCACGGAGACCAGTCCCTCGCGCAGTGCCTGCTCGATGGACTGGTGGACGGGCTCCAGCAGGAGGCGCAGTGTTCCAGGTTCGCTCGAGGTGATCAGGCGCTCGAAGAGCTCGCGATGCGCGGCCTCGGCAAGCTCCTCCACCTCAACTGGAACGTGCGTGGCCAGGGGACCACTCCCGACCGGAGGCGTCTCAAGCTCGACCGCGGCGGCCTCGGCCGCGACGGGCTCAACCACGACGGGCTCAGCCACCACGGGCTCAGCCACGACGGGCTCAGCCACGACGGGCTCAGCCACCACGGGCTCGGCGGCATTCGGCGTTTCAGCAGTTGCTGCCGGCAACTCGACGACGCGATCTATGCGAACGTGCGTCCACGGGTGTGCCGCCAGCCCGGTGGCGAAGGCCTCCGGATCGGTCTCGCCTGCGACGGCGCCCGCGAGCAGTCGCGCCAAGGCCTCGATTTCTTCCTGCTTTGCGCGGCGCGTAACATGGATGCCGTGAATGCCAAGCCTGACGAGAACGTCCCGCAGCACCGGCACGCCCGGGACGTCCTCGCCCAGCGTGTGGGCTCCCGCGCTCAGCACGGCGTTCGCCACCGACAGCTTGATGGTGCCGTGATTGACGGCGGTGCGCGCCGACCGCAACGCGGCCTGCTCGGCGGCGTAATCGTCCGTCTCGTGCGCGTACAGCCCGACCAGGCACGACAGGTGCGTTACGAACTCGACGTTGCGATCCATGCGGACGGTCGGCGCTCCGTTGTCTGGCTTTCGATGTCCCGCCCGCCTAACATACGTGGGCACCCCCGTCCTCAACACCCGGTACCCGTATGCGCGCTCACAGTTCTTTGCGCGGCGCCCGGCTTGCCGTCGCCGTCTTGCTGACTGCAGGCTGCCGTGCGCCAATGAACCAGGCGCCTGCGGCATCCGTCTCCGCCGCCGACCAGATGCGCTCGGACATCACGTACCTCGCCAGCGACCCGCTCGAAGGGCGAGGCACCGGCACCGCCGGCAACGACACGGCCGCCGCGTTCATCGCCCGCCGGTACAACGCGTTGCGGCTGTCGAGCATCGCGCAGCCCGGCCGCGCCGCGTGCGCCAAGGGCGGCCGCCAGGGAAAGTCGGAGTGCTTTGAACTCCCGTTCACCGCCTCGGTCCCGGTGCGCAACGCCGCACCGCGCCTGCTGAAGACGCAGAATGTTGCGGCCATCATCCCGGGCCGCGGGGCCCTCGCCGGTGAATACGTCATCATCGGCGCGCACTTCGACCATCTCGGCCGCGACTCGGCGAATGCCCGCGATCCTGAGAAAGGGCGCGTGATCCACCCCGGTGCCGACGACAACGGCTCCGGCACGGTGACCGTGATGGAGATCGCCCGCCGCCTTGCCCGGCGTCCCACAGGGCGCTCGGTGATCGTCGTGAACTTCACCGGCGAGGAACTCGGAACGCTCGGCAGCGCGCAGTTCGCCAACCACCTCCCCGTGCCCAGGGACAGCGTGCAGGTGATGGTGAATTTCGACATGGTCGGCCGGCTGAAGAATGACAAGCTGATCATTTACGGCGTATCGACGGCAACTGAAATGAAGGGGATCCTCGACAGCGCCAATGTCGCCCCGAAGCTCGCTATCGCGGCCATTGGTGACGGAGAAGGACCGAGCGACCACGCCGCGTTCTACCGGAAGGACCTGCCGGTCCTGCACCTGTTCACCGACCTGCATGACGATTACCACACCGCCGCCGACGTGGCCGCCAGGATCAACATGGACGGCATGGTGCGGGTGGCCGACTACGCCGAACGGGTCGTGCGCGCCCTCGCCGACCGGCCGGCCCGGCTGACCTTCCAGCGGGTGCAGACCGCCGGCGCCAACCGGCCGCCGAGCACCGGTTCCGGCGTCTACCTCGGGTCCATTCCCGACATGGGTGCCGCCGACGTCAAGGGCATGCAGTTGTCGGGCGTCCGCCCGGGCAGTCCGGCGGACCAGGGGGGCCTCAAGGGTGGCGACATCATCATCAAGTTCGGCAGCAAGGTCATCACGAACATCTACGACTACACCGACGCGATGGGCTCGTACAAGCCCGGCGACGTGGTGGATGTCATCGTGCTGCGCTCAGGCAAGGAAGTGACGCTGAAGATCACGCTCGGCCGGCGCGGAAGCTGACACGAACCGGAATTCGGATTCCGATTCATGAAAGCCGGCTTCACGCGTTCGACGCCCGTCCCGCTCTACTGGGTCTCTCACGGCCCTCAGGGCGCCGAGCGCCTGCTCATCCTGCACGGCGGCCCGGGAGCGCACCACGATTACCTGCTCCCGCAGATGCTCGAGCTTGCGCGCGACCATGAGTGCGTCTTCTACGACCAGCGTGGCGGCGGACGCTCGCGGCACGACGACGACCGCGGCCCCATCACCTGGGAGTCGCAGGTGCGCGACTGCGAGGCGGTCGTGCGCGAACTGGCGCTCGCGCCGTTGACCCTCGTGGGGTACTCGTGGGGGGGCCTGCTCGCCCTGCTCTACAGCGTGCAGGCGGCCCACGGCCATGCCGCCCCCATGCCCAGTCGCCTCGTGCTCATCGAGCCGGCGCCGATCTCACGCACCTGGCGCGCAGAGTTCGAGGCCGAGTTCGCACGCCGCCAGGCCGGGCCGCTCGTGCAGGGCCAGCGTGCCGAGCTCGCTGCGTCGGGACTTCGCGAACGCGACCCGGCGGCATACAGGCAGCGCCAGTTCGAGCTCAGCGTCGCCGGTTACTTCGCCGATCCGCAGGCCGCGCGCTCTCTGACGCCGTTCCGCGTGACCGGCCGCGTGCAGCAGTCCATCTGGGACTCGCTGGGCGACTTCGACCTCACGCACGCGCTTCGTGACGTCCATTGCCCCGCCCTCGTCGTACACGGAAGGGACGATCCGATCCCCCTCGAGTCGTCGCGAGCCGCCGCCGAGGCGCTCCAGGCAGAGTTCGTTGTACTGGATGCCTGCGGTCATGTGCCGTATGTTGAGCAACCTGAGGCGCTCTTCCGCGCCATCCGTTCCTTTCTCGGCCGCACTTCGCCCACCCGCGCCTGACCGCATGAGCGCCTACGACGAGATCACTCAACCGTACGTTGCCACCATCGAGACCGAGGGAAAGCGGTACACGGTCTCGGTGCGCATCACGTTCGACAGCATCGAGTACGTGGGGCGCCTCTGGTTCGCGGACGAATCCTGGGACGACCTCGGCCTGCCCGACCGTGGGGCGCTTCCTGGCCGGACCAAGGAAGAAGTGCTGACCCTCGCCCGACGCATCAGCCCCGACGAACTCGTGCGCCGGCATCGCCGCGCGCTCGCCGAAAAACGCCGGTACCACGGCCTGCGCAAGGCCACCGACGAGATCCTCGCGAAGATCCGCTACCTGAACCAGGTGGCCATCTCCATGCGGGCCGGCCTGCTCGATGTGGAAGGCGCCGCCCAGGAGATCGACCTGACCGAGAAGCAGCTGCACGCCCTCATCGACCGGCTCGCGATTCACGCCGGCATCGACGAATAGACGCCCCGCACCCTCACCCGTACCCATACCCATACCCCGGCGCGCTCCCGCCGGGGTATTTTATTTGTTCCCCCCTGCCCGGAACCCCTGCCCAACCACGTCCCTTCCTCGTGCCCAAGAACGCGTCCAGAACGAAGCCCCCGGCGAAGCCGGCCAAGGCTCACGCGCCGCGCCGCAAGGGACGCGCTCACCCGCGCGCCGCCCTGCGCGGCGTGAAACTGGTGGCCCACGCCCGCGACATCGAGCAGCGCTTGCGCGCCCTGTACCCCGACGCGCACTGCGAACTCGACCATCGCTCGCCCTTCGAGCTGCTCGTGGCCACCATCCTGTCGGCGCAGTGCACCGACCGGCGCGTCAACCTGGTGACGCCCGGACTCTTCCAGCGCTGGCCTGACGCGCCGATGCTCGCGCGGGCGGACGCCGCGATGGTGGAAGAGGTCATTCGAAGCACGGGTTTCTTTCGCACCAAGGCAAAGTCGCTGATCGGCATGGCCCAGGCCCTGGTGGCCAGGCACGGCGGCCAGGTCCCGGCGTCCATGGATGACCTTGTCGCGCTCCCCGGTGTGGGACGGAAGACGGCCAATGTCCTGCTCGGCAATGCCATGGGACGCAACGAAGGGATCGTCGTCGATACACACGTGGCCCGGCTCGCGGCACGACTCGGGTTGACCTCCGAAACCGATGCCGTGCGCATCGAACAGGCGCTGATTCCGTTGTTCGAGCGCGACGACTGGACCATGTTGTCCCATCTCCTCATCTGGCACGGTCGGCGTGTCTGCGACGCGCGCACGCCGCGCTGCGCAAGCTGCACGCTGGCCGACATCTGCCCCTCGGCCAAAGACTGATGCTACGCTCCCGCGCCTGAACCACCGTGAATTCGCTGCGTCATGCCGGCCTTGCCGCCCTCGTCGCGCTGGCCGCGTGCGCCGCGTGCGCCGCGCCCCCGACGCCGGCGCTGCTTCCGGCGCCCGCTCCCAAGCCGCTGCAGGCCCTCAGGGGCGGCTATCCGCGCGGCGTCATCCGTCGTGACGGCACCACCAAGGTGAAGGTGTCGGTGGTCGTGGATACGGCCGGCGCTGACAGTCGATAGACTACCAAGGCTGCGTCGGCTACCTTTCCAGTTCGCCGACTACCGTTCACCGTCTACCGTCTACCGTCTACCGCCTTGAAGACCGCCACCTTCGAAACCAACGTCGGCACGATCATCGCCGACCTCTACGATGACGCCGCGCCGATTGCCGTGGCCAACTTCGAGAAGCTTGCCAACGACGGCTTCTACGACGGGGTCAAGTTTCATCGGGTGATTGCCGACTTCGTGGTGCAGGGCGGTGATCCGTTGTCCAAGGAGCTGGCTAATGGTCACCCGCGCGTGGGCACTGGTGGCCCGGGATGGACCATCAAGTGCGAGACCAAGGGGAATCCGCACAAGCACGCGGTGGGCGCGCTCTCCATGGCGCACGCAGGCAAGGATACCGGCGGCAGCCAGTTCTTCATGGTGCTCAGCGAGGCGAATACGAAGCACCTCAACGGTGTGCACACGGTGTTCGGCCAGATCACCTCGGGCCTCGACGTCATGCAGAAGATCAAGGCCAACGATGTCATGACGAAGGTTCGCGTCGCCTGATGTTGCCGCCCCCCACCCGGCGAGGATTGCCATGAGCACCACCACGCACCACCCCGAAGACCGCCGCGCCGCCTATACGGGTTTGATCATCGGCGCGGTTGCACTTATCGTCATCATCGTGTCCATTGTGAAGGTGACGAACGCCCGCTTCGCCTCGCACGAAAGACCAGCCGCCGAAGCAGCCAAGTAGGGAGTTGATGACAAACTCTGAGAGCCCCCCCGCCACTCACGGCGCGGGGGCGTTTTCGTTGCCGCGCGGCGCCACCTGGCTTCCGGCCCTTGCCGTCGGCGCCCTCGCCGTCGGCGGCGTCGTGCGCCTCCTCCACCACGACACGCCATGGGTCTGGCGCATCTGGATGGTGGTGCTCGTCGCCGCCGGACTGCCGGTGGTGGTTCGCACGGTGCGTGGCCTCCTGCGCGGCAACTTTGCCGCCGACGTCGTGGCCACGCTCTCCATTCTCGGCGCGGCGTTACTCGGCCAGCCGGTTGCCGGCCTCGTCATCGTGCTCATGCAGACGGGCGGCGAGTGGCTGGAGCACTACGCCGAGGGACGGGCCTCCAACGCCGTGCGCGCGCTCGAGGAGGCGGCGCCGCGAACCGCGCACCGTCAGCGTGCCGACGAGCAGTATGACGACATCCCGGCCGAGGGTATCGCGGTCGGCGACCTGCTGCTCGTGCGCCCCGGCGAAATGCTCCCGGTCGACGGCGTGGTGCACAGCGGACGGTCGCACCTCGATGTCTCGCGGCTCACCGGTGAGGCCCCACCCGAAATGGTGCAGGCCGGCAGCGACGTCCGCTCGGGCGCGGTGAACCTCGAGGGCGCCATCGTCATGCGCGCCACGCGCCCGGCGAGCGAGTCGCTGTATGCGCGCATCGTCGAGCTCGTGCGCACGGCGCAGTCGGAGAAGTCGCCCATCCAGCGCATGGCCGACCAGTACGCCGTCTGGTTCACGCCGCTCACGCTGCTGGTGTGCACGCTCGCCTGGTTCGTGACGCACGACCCGTTGCGCGTGCTGGCCGTGCTGGTGGTCGCCACGCCGTGTCCGCTGCTGCTGGCCACGCCGGTGGCGATCATCGGCGGCATCAACCGTGCGGCGCGACACCAGGTCATCGTGCGCAGCGGTGGGGCGCTCGAGCGCCTCGCCAGCGTCAACACCGCGGTGTTCGACAAGACCGGAACGCTGACCATCGGGCGTCCCGAAGTGGCGGCCATCGATGCCTACGGGGCGTGGACAGGGGACGACGTGCTCCGCCTGGCCGCGGCGGTGGAGGTCGGTTCGGGACACCACCTGGCGCGCAGCACCGTCAACGCCGCGGCGCAGCGCCGCATTCCGTTGCCAGCGGCGGCGCACGTGGTGGACTCGCTCGGACTCGGTGTGCGCGGCACGGTGGACGGGCGCGACGTCGCCGTGGGTGCCACTGCCTGGATGTTGTCGCTGTTTCCCGAACGTCGCGAAGCCATTGTTGCCGCGCGGGGCGACGGGTTGCGCGGCGTGGTGGCGGTCGATGGAGAGATCGCCGGCGCCATCGAGTACGCCGACCAGGCACGCGAGGGACTGCACGGCTTCTTCGACGTGCTCCGGAAGCTGGGGCTGAAGCGCATCGTCCTGCTGTCGGGCGACAACCAGGCCAACGTCTCGGGGCTCGCCAGCGCATTCGGCATCACCGACGCGCGTGGCGACCTGTTGCCTCAGCAGAAGGTCGAGGCTGTCCGCGAACTGATGCAGAGCGGCCACCGGGTCGTCATGGTGGGCGACGGCACCAACGACGCGCCGGCGCTGAGCGCGGCCACGGCGGGCATCGCGCTGGCGGCGCACGGCGGCGGCATCGCCGCCGAAGCCGCCGACGCCGTGATCCTGTGCGACGACATCACTCGCGTGGCCGATGCCATTCGCATCGGGCGGCGCGCCGTGCGCATTGCGCGACAGAGCATCCTGGTGGGCCTGGGCCTCAGCGGACTGGCCATGGTCGCGGCAGCCATGGGATCTTTTTCGCCAACCACCGGCGCGTTGATCCAGGAAGCCATCGACGTCGCTGTCATCCTCAACGCGGTGCGCGCTTCCTCGGAATGACCTAAATTGTCCCACGTCACACGGCGCGCCGCCCCCGGAGTCACGCGCGACCACTACCCTGTGGAGCAGCGATGAACGCTCGCCTTGACTCCTTCTCGTACGACGACGACATCGTACGGAAGTTCCTGTGGGCCACGATGATCTGGGGCCTCGTCGGCTTTGTGGTTGGCCTGATCATCGCCCTGCAGCTGACCTCGCCGCAGCTGAACATCTCTCCGTTCCTCACCTTCGGTCGCCTGCGGCCGCTGCACACGAATGCCGTGATCTTCGCGTTCGCGGGCAACGCCTGGTTCACGGGCATGTACTACTCGTCGCAACGACTGCTCAAGACGCGCATGTGGAGCGACGGCCTGAGCAGGTTCCACTTCTGGGGGTGGCAGGCGATCATCGTCTCGGCCGCGCTGACGCTGCCGCTCGGCTTCACGCAGAGCAAGGAATACGCCGAGCTCGAGTGGCCCATCGATATCGCCATCCTGGTGGTCTGGGTGGCCCTCGCCGTCAACTACTTCATGACGCTCGCCAAGCGGCGCGAACGCCACATCTACGTCTCGATCTGGTTCTTCATCGCGTCGATCATCACCGTAGCCCTCCTGCACATCTTCAACAACCTCGCCATGCCGGCCGGGGCGCTGAAGAGCTACAGCCTTTATGCCGGCGTGCAGGACGCCTTCATGCAATGGTGGTACGGGCACAACGCCGTCGCGTTCGTCCTGACGACGCCGTTCCTCGGCCTCATGTATTACTTCCTGCCCAAGGCGGCCGACCGCCCGGTGTTCAGCTACAAGCTGTCCATCCTGCACTTCTGGTCGCTGATCTTCATCTACATCTGGGCCGGTCCGCACCACCTGCACTACACCGCGTTGCCCGAATGGGCGTCGACGCTCGGCATGCTGTTCTCCATCATGCTGTGGATGCCCAGCTGGGGCGGCATGGTCAACGGCCTGCTCACGCTGCGCGGCGCCTGGCACAAGGTGACCGAGGATCCGATCCTCAAGTTCTTTGTGGTCGCCGTCACCGCGTACGGCATGTCCACGTTCGAGGGCCCGATGCTGTCGGTGAAGAGCGTCAATGCGCTGGCGCACTACACCGACTGGATCATCGCGCACGTCCACACCGGCACGCTCGGCTGGAACGGCTTCCTGACGTTCGGCATGGTGTACTGGCTGACCCCGCGCTTGTTCCAGACCGGGATGTACAGCAAGAAGCTGATGGAGCTGCACTTCTGGCTGGGCACGTTCGGCATCCTGCTCTACGTGGTGGCCATCTACTCCGCCGGGGCCACGCAGGGGCTCATGTGGCGCGCCTTCGACGAGACCGGGCGCCTGCAGTACCCCGACTTCGTCGAGACAGTCATCCGCCTGATGCCCATGTACTGGGTGCGCGTGGCGGGCGGCAGCCTGTGGATCGTCGGCATGTGCGTGGGCATCTACAACGTGTTCAGGACCTGGGCGAGCCGCCCGGCGCGCTACGATGTGCCGGTGATCCAGGCCGCGCCCCTGTCGCCCGTGTACAGCGACGATCCGCACGCGCCAGCCGGCGCCGGCCTGTGGGCGCGCTTCACCAACGCGTCGTGGCACCGCAAGTGGGAGCGCATGCCGCTGTTCTTCTCGGTGATGACGGCCGTCGCGGTGATCGTCGCCTCGCTCTTCGAGATCATCCCCACCTTCCTCATCAAGTCGAACGTCCCGACGATCAGTAGCATCAAGCCGTATTCGCCGCTCGAACTGGCCGGCCGCGACATCTACCAGCGCGAGGGATGCTTCAACTGCCACTCGCAGATGATCCGTCCGTTCCGCTACGAGACCGAGCGCTTCGGCGACTATTCCAAGCCCGGCGAGTCGGTGTACGATCATCCGTTCCTGTGGGGCTCGCGCCGCATCGGCCCCGACCTCGCCCGCGAGGGCGGCAAGTTCCCCGACCTGTGGCACGTGCGGCACATGTACAATCCGCGCGAAGTCACGCAGAAGTCGATCATGCCGGCGTACCCGAGGCTGCAGGTCAACATCATCGACTTCGAGGGCATCCAGAAGCACGTCGACGCGATGGCCATGCTCGGCGTGCCCTACGGCGACGCCGTGAACCGGGCGCCCCAGATGGCGCGCGAGCAGGCGAAGCAGATCGCGGCGGGCATCGAGGCGGCCGGTGGACCCAAGGGGCTGCAGGACAAGGAAATCGTCGCGATCACCGCCTACCTGCAGCGACTGGGACGTGACCTCAAGAACGCGACGGCGGGGAGAGCGCAGCCACCGGCCGCTTCGCAGCCGGTTGCCCTGGCGGCGCCCGCAGGGAGCCGCTGATGAAGCTCTCCGACATCATGGGCGCGGCGAATCTCTCGGCGTACGCCGAAGTCGCCATGCTCCTGTTCATCGCGGCATTCATCGTGATCGTGATCACGGTCTTTTCGCGCGGCCGGCAGCGGACGTACGATGCCGCCAGCCGGATGCCGCTTGACGACGAACATCCCCAGACGCCGCGCTGAAAACGCATCGCGCGCACCGGAGCGCACATATGGCAGACAAGGAGAACGATCACCTGCTCGAGCACGCCTACGACGGCATCCAGGAGTACGACAATCCGCTGCCGACGTGGTGGAAGCTCATCTTCTTCGCCACCATCCTCGTGGTGCCCATCTACCTTTGGGACCCGCTGGGCATCGGCGTCGGCCCGGGGCGGGAGAAGGCGTACCAGCAGGAGCTGGCCGACTTCAAGGCGGCCCATCCCCAGACCAGCGGCCCGGTCCTCAGCGACGCGCAGTTCGTGGCGATGAGCAAGGACCCGGCCAAGGTGGCCGCGGGCAAGGCGGTCTTCACCACCAACTGCGTCCCCTGTCATCGCCCTGATGGTGGCGGCCTGATCGGCCCCAACCTGACCGACGACTACTGGATCCACGGCGGCAAGCCCACGGAGATCAACAAGACGATCAACGAGGGCGTGCTCGCCAAGGGCATGCCCAACTGGGGCAAGATGCTCAAGCCCGAGCAGACGGATGTCGTGACGGCGTACGTCATCTCGATTCACGGCAGCAATCCTGTGAACCCCAAGGCATCGGACGGCGTGAAGGTCACGCCCGATTCGGCGAGCGCCGCGCCAGCCGGTGCGGCGGGAGTAGTGAAGAAGGGGGCGTAGTCGTCAATTCTGGCCGCAGGCCTAGTAGGGACCACGGGCTGGTAGCGCGCGCGGTAGGCGTTGCAGGCCTCCAGCACATGCTTCCGCAAGAATATGGGTCCAACGCTGGCAGAATGCGTCGATATCCTCGTCGTCTATTGCGAAGGGTCCGTAGGCTGGTTGCACGACATCCATCCCGTTCCAATGCGCACGATCAGCCAATTCCGGCGTTACAGCAACCGGTTCGAACTCGAATCCTCTACCCGAGAGCGGATTGCTCTCGTACGCTACTTCGTACCAGCGAAAATCACCGGTCGGATTATTTTGTCTTGTGTACCATATATTCGCTGCCCGCTTACTTGTCGGCTTGCCCTGTACCACTTGGATCACCGCGCCGCAAATGACGTCCCAGCCAGAGCGAGGCCATCCGTCAGCGGAGAACACTTGACCACTGTGCTGCCAATCAACCTCAAGGGTCGACGACCCGACGCCAATGCGCAGTTCGGTGTTACTGCGCGTTATGAATGCCGTTGGTACGGACTCAGAGATCCGCTGAGCTAGCTGTTCGCACAAGCTAGCAAGCGTGCGTCGCGCCTCCGCCGCAAGCTCTCTCCGTTGCACTTGGATCGAGCGTGCCTTTTCACCCGCTGCGGCTGAATCTGCGACGATGCGCTCATGCTCCGCTGCGGCCGATGCGAGTTTGTCGAGTGCACTGTCCCTGTTCTCGCCCGCACCTTTGGCGATTGAATCTAGGACTTGAATCACTCTCGCTATGCTCGGGCGCGCATCTGGTTGCTTTCGCAGCGTCATTGCCAGAAACGCCCTAAGCTGTGGGCCGTGACTGCTGAGTTGAGCAGCGGTCCCGTGTAGGTGCTGTTCCTGTAACTCTGACACCGAGCCGGCAAAGGGAGGCTGTCCTGTCAGTAGCGCGTATGCTACGCATCCAAGGGCGTACACATCCGTGGCAGGCGTTGCTCGTTCAAGCCGCCATTGTTCGGGAGCGGCGTACTGCGGGCTCAGGCACTCCTTTAGTGTGTGCGCTGACGTACTCTCCTCGACGAAGCGTGCGATTCCGAAATCGGCAACGCGCCATCGCCCCTCAAACCGCAACACGTTTGCGGGCTTGAGATCCCGGTGCACAAGCTTCGGCAGCTCGGCAAGTCCGTGAGCCACCTCCCGAAGGACTCCCACCGCCTCGAGCTCCTTCATCGGGCCCTGTTGCGACAACTCGTCCTGCAGGCTGCTGCTCGCCACTGGCATGACGACGAAATATCGATCGGTCTGCGCATCTTGGCCGGCGTCCAGAATGGGCATGACATGTCGATACTCCTTTCCGGCAAGCTCTTCCGCCATTCGCAGTTCTCGATGAGCTGCCGCCTCCGCGTTGAGGTGCAGTCTCTTGACCGCCACCGGCTCTCCGGCTTCACTCGCCCCGAGGAACACGGTGCCGAAACCGCCCGGTGCGCCGAGCGGTCTCTTGGGGTCGAAGTGCCACTGTCCCCGAGGAAGCCGGATGTGAATCACGACCGCCACCCTGTTGAAAGAGTTATACGCGAACGCCGATGGCCCGCTTCCTCAACGTTTCGGGTTCTGCAGCGTGGCACTTGCGAAGGGCATCTCTCAATGATGCTCACCTGCTAGACCCGATGGCGCAATATCCTCATTCCCGCGCACGCGACGGCAGCAGCAACCCGTGATATCCAACCCGCGATCTTCCAGATTCGCGCGCCTCATATCAACGTGGGGAACGTCCCGAGCCCCCGATCAAGGTCGCGGACGAATCGCTTTGTCGATGCCTTCAGAAATAGTGCAACGGTCCAGAAAGGAGCGGCAGTCGTCGCCACACCATCGATAATGCCTGCGTTGACAAGAAACGTCGTAGCGGGATTCAAACGACGTGGCCCCCAACCGAGAAGAGATGCCAACTCGTCCATTTCGATCTGATTCCCACCGTGCCTAACAAGAACTCGCGCTACTTCCCCGGCATCAGAAACGGGATCGGTCTCTTCGAACAGTGGGTCAGTCTCCCAGAAGAATCGATTGGTAACGTAAACCTCTGTGCGCGTGCCACTTAGCTCGACAAGTCCGGCGTTCGCAAGTTCGTCGATGGCGATCTCCACATCGTCACGATCCATCGCTAGCTCGCGAGACAACGTTTCAATCCGAGCTCGAGAGTCAAGTCGCCGTCCTGTCTGTGAACGATTACTCAGATAGTTCGCAAGTGCTATTGCCTCGGTCGACATTGAAACTGCTGCTGGTGCGCTCATTTGCGACCGCTCTGCATCAAGGAAACGATGTAGGTCAGCTCGATGCTGTCGCAACTCAGCAGGGGTAATCCCCTTAGACTGACTCGTCGAACTGTCATATTCGTCATGATGTGCGAGACAGAGCCAGCAGAGGTTGTCAACGGCGCTATTACTCGAATCCTGATCGATGTGAGCGATCTGTCCCTTCTTGGGACCGCGTGACATCGCCAGGCCAAAGCATAGCGCGCACCATCGCCTGGATCGTACAAGCACCTCTGTCTCGACGGCGGATGGAGTTCGTTCTCGAGCCATATGAACCCAATTGTGTGTTTTTGCCGTCGACCGGCGTTGTGCTGCAGCGCTTCCTCTAATAGAAGCAGTCGCGGGCGCGCGCACCAGTCGGCTTTGCGCACGGAAGCCGGCCGCCCGCGGCCGCTTCCTTGATAGCGCCGCCAGCACTAAACTGTGCTAGATCACAGCAACGCGATGCTGGCGCTACGCCATGCCTCGAAGCGGCCGCAGCAACCGATCTTGCACTTGCGTCCAGTGCGATGCGTTCGCCGTCGGCACGGGAAAGTGCGTGATGCTTACAACATCGGCGTGACACGTCACGAGATATGACCACAAGTGGTAGAAACCATCATCACGTGGCATCGTCACTGTAATCGTGTAGGCAGCGTCAGTTGGTCGTAACCACACGCATGGCTCAGCAGGGCGCCCGGCATGCATCAGACACTCGACTCGATGCACCGCGGCAGGATCGATCCGTTCGGATTCGCACAGATCTGCCATGACCAGCGACTGCAACGCTGCTGCCGAGTACACGATGTGCGCATTGCTGTGGGTCGTCGATAATCGTCTCTTCAGCTGACGTACAGCAGCCTGAAGCCCCGGCCTCAATCCAACTAGGAACGTGCCAATAGAGATGACGTCGGCGGCGTAGCCCATGAACTGCATGGCCACTTGAAGTGCGGTGCCGCCAGCACCTACGTACGGATCGATAGCGGATGTGGTGACTGCTACGGCCCCCGTAGTCTCCTTGAGCTCCTTCGCAACCGCCTCGAAGAGCGCGTCGGCTCCCATGCCTTCGTCGTCCTCAAACAGCGACTGATCCGCCATGACGATCAGGCCCAGAGTGATACCATCACCTGCAGGCTGATTGCGCCAATCCCAGCCATCTGGCAGTTGCTCGTAGATCTCGTCCATTGCTGGCTCGGGAAGAAGAACACAATTCGTGCGATGTAACGCCCGCGTTCTGCCGCAGCGGCCTTCAATAGGTTGCCGCCAGCGAGCGCAGCGCGCAAGGCGGCGATCCTCGAAACCGCCGCCGGCAGTAACGCAAGGCCAGACCGCACGCGGTCGGCTTCACGACTAGGGAGCACGGCGGCAATCGCATTCCGGAAAGTGAGCGAAGATCCCGTCGGAGACCACTCCTATATCAGTCGCGACGAGACAAAGCGGCTCTTGCCTCCGCCAAGTCGTGACAATTCCAACCAGGGGATCGCGCGCAGAGTCCATCAGTAGGCTCTGGAACCCGAACACTGCCGCACCGCTCATTCCGATCGGGTCCGGCGCGCGCGAGAGCTCGACATTCAGTACAGTCCAGTCGCGATCAAAGTCGACTCCGAGGTGGCAACTACGGCTGTAGCCGACAGCTTCAAGTCTCTCCGGTAGCGTGGTCGTCGACGAATATCGAAACGTGTCGTACTTGAGCTGACCTGTGTGAGGATTAGTCCTCCCTTTGGACG
>DATCGU010000382.1:0-19803 GCA_036508735.1 Gemmatimonadaceae bacterium | reverse complement strand
GAGCCGCAGCTTCCACTGTGCGACGCCGTCGTTCTTGCCCGCGCACTCGCGTCAGCGCTCGAATGCGCGCATGCACAAGGCATCGTGCACCGCGACCTCAAGCCCGAAAACGTGCTGCTCGTCTCGGGGCAGGCCCTGCTGTCGGACTTCGGCATCGCGCAGGTGCTGCGCCTGCAGGCCGACCAGCAGCGATTCACGGTCACGGGGCTCGTGGTGGGGACGCCGCAGTACATGAGTCCCGAGCAGGCCGCGGGGAGCAACGCGGTGGACGCGCGCTCCGACATCTACAGCCTCGGCTGCATGTTGTACGAGATGCTGACGGGCGCCGCGCCGTTTCAGGGAGATTCGGTGCAGGCGATCATCGCGCGCCGGTTCACGGAGGTGGTCCCTGATGTGCGCGAGCAGTGCGGGGAGGCGCCGCGCGCGCTCGCCGAGCTCGTCGCCAACATGCTCGAACGCGAGCCGGCGGACCGCGTGCAGACGGCCGCGGAGCTGGCGCAACTCCTCGGGGCGGTCGAGGCCGAGTGCGCAACGCTTTCGGGATCGTCGTACACGAAGCTGGCCAGCCGGACCATGGCCAGCACGCGGCGCCGACTGCGCCGCGTGCGCGGTCTCGCATTCACTGGTGCCGCCGCGGCAGCGCTCGCCGGTGGGGTCTGGCTTGCGCGCGATGTGCCGTGGGTAAGCGCGCTGCTGCGCCTCGGGCCGAGCGTGAAGACGCTCGCCGTCCTTCCATTGGTCAACCTCTCGGGTGATGTGCAGCAGGAGTTCGTTGCCGATGGACTCACGGCCGCGCTGATCACCGACCTTACCCGGTTGCCGGGGGTCAAGGTCATTTCGCGGACATCGGTGATGCAGTACAAGCTGATGCGGAAGCCGATGCGCGACATCGCCCGCGAACTGCATGCGGACGCCCTGCTCGAGGGGACGATGATGCGGGACGGCGAGCGGGTGCGCATCTCGGCCACGCTGGTGCGCGGCAGCGATGAGCAGAGCCTCTGGACTGAGAACTTTGACGGACAGACGGGACAACTCTTCGAACTCCAGCGCGCGGTCGGTGTTGGCGTGGCGCGCGAGATCGGCGCCCGTTTCTCCCCCCGCGCCGGCGCGGCCCGGCCGTCGGTGAAGCCGGAGTCGCAGCAGGCATACCTGAAAGGGGCGTACTACGCGGGCCAGTCTCGCCTCAAAGAGGCCATTGCCTCGTTCATGCGGGCGGTGGAGGTGGATCCATCCAATGCGCCGGCCTATGCGGCGATGTCGCGTGCCTACTACTTCCGGGCGTTCTTCGGCGAAGTGGCGCCACAGGAGGCGTTCAGCCAGATGCGCCGCGCCGCGGCCGCCGCGCTCGCGCAGGACCCGTCGCTCGGCGAGGCGTACGGGCTGATGGCGCTCGTGAATACGCACTTCGACTACGATTGGCCCGCGGCGGAGAAGCACTTTGCGCAGGCCCTGGCGCTGAGTCCGAGCAATGCCCAGGTGCACCACGACTACGCGCACTTCCTGCTGGCGATGGGGCGGGGCGCCGAGTCGGTCGAAGAAAGCCGCCGCGCGGTCGAGCTCGATCCGGCGAATCCGATGCTCACCGCCTGCCTCGGCTGGCACAGCCTGTTCGACGCACGGTTCGACGAATCGCTGCGGTATGCCGCGGAAGCGCAGCGCATGATGCCGAGCTTCTGGGCCCGCGTCGTGCAGGGCTGGGCGGAGGCGGGTAAGGGGGAGCGCGCGCAGTCCGTCACGTCGATGCGCAGCGCGGTGGCCCTGGAGCCTGCGCTGGGATTCACCCAAGCGGCGCTCGCGTACGCACTGGGGAGAAATGGCGAGACGCGTGAGGCGCGCACGGTGCTGGCGGCCCTGCTGGCGCAGTCGCGCAGCGGCTATGTCTCGGCGTACGACATCGCCCTGGTGTACACGGGGATCGGCGACAACGACAGCGCCTTCGAGTGGCTGGGCAAGGCCATGGCCGAACGCTCCATGTTCGTGGTGCATCTCGCGTGGGACGCGCGCCTGCAGCCGTTGCGCGAGGACCGTCGTTTCCGCGAGTTGCTGGACCGGTTGGCGATTCCCGGAAAGACCGCCCCGGCTCCACGGCCCAAGACAGTCGCGATGGCACGCGTCGGGCGCGCCGGGAGGTAGGCCCAGTTTCGTTCGGCGTGTGTAATCGAAGCATGAGGTCGCGCGCGCATTCTGCACTCCCGGACAGGCCGATTGGCGAAAACCGGATCCGCAGTGGAAATTGCGCCGTCGGGAAGGTTGTCCCCGCCGACCGTCGCACACCGAGCCATCAGCCCGAGAGATCCGAATGCATCGTACAACCGCATACCATCCGCTCCTGTGGAGTGCGATGGCCCTTGCACTGGCGACGCCGTGCACCGTGGCGACGGCCCAGCAGGCGGCAGTCCCGACCCCCGAGTCGGTCCTCGGCTTTCCCGTGGGCGCCGACTTCAAGCTCGCCACCTACGACGAGTCCATTCACTACTTCCAGCGGCTCGCGGCATCGAGCAATCGCATCAAGCTGGTCGACGTCGGCAAGACGTCGAGCGGGCATGCCTGGACGCTCGCGTTCATCTCGTCGCCGGAGAACCTGGCCAACCTCGAGCACCTGCGCGACATCGCGCAGAAGCTGGCTCACCCCGCCGGGCTCAGCGACGTGCAGGCGCGCGCGCTGGCCAGGGAGGGCAAGGCGTTCGTCGACATCAGCGGCGGCCTGCACGCCTCCGAGATCGCCGGCTCGCAGCACACCATCCAGCTCGCCTACGACCTGCTGTCGCGCAACGACGACCGGACGCGCGCCATGCTCGACAACACCGTCCTGCTGCTCTGGCCGTCGCTGAACCCCGACGGACAGGACATCGTGGTGAACTGGTACCGGCAGAACGTGGGCACGCCGTACGAGGTGTCACCGTTGAACGCGCTGTACCAGAAGTACATCGGCCACGACAACAACCGCGACGCGTACATGCTCAACGTCCCGGAGTCGCGCGTGGTGGCGCGCACGTGGCGCCATTGGGAACCGCAGGTCATCTACGTGCAGCACCAGACGGCGCCCTTTCCCACGCGCATCTGGTTGCCGCCATTCGCCGAACCCATCGCGCCGCGCGTGGCAGGACTGATGTCGCGCGAGGTGAATACCATCGGCATGACCATCGCGCAGGCGCTCGAGACCAACGGGCAGGTGGGCGCCACCCACATGGGCAAGGGATTCGACGCCTGGTATCCCGGCTACATCGACTACATGCCGATGCTGCAGAACATCGCCTCCTTCTGGACGGAAACGGCGCTGTACGACTACGCCACGCCGCGCTTCTACACGGTCGGTGAGTTCCCGCCGGAGTTTCGCGACCTGCGCCCGCAGTCGTTGTACGCGAGCCCATGGCCCGGCGGCTGGTGGCGCCTGAAGGACGCCGTGGACTACATGGAAACCGCGTCGCTGGCCGTGCTCGACTACTCCGCCAAGTATCGAGAGGACCTGTTGTGGAACCGCTATCAGGCGGGACGCAACGCCATCGCGCGCTACACCAAGGAGCCACCGTACGCCTACATCGTGCCGCAGGCGCAGCGCGATCCGGGCGCGGCCGTGGCCCTGCTCCGTCGACTGGCGTTCCTCGGCGTGCGCGTCAGCGAACTGACCCGGGACGCCACGCACGGCGGTGCGCGCTATGCCAAGGGCACATGGGTCATTCCCATGGATCAGGAGTACGCGGAGCTGGTACGGCAGCTGTTCGATGTGCAGGACTATCCTGACCTGCGCCAAGGGGAGGGCGGCGCGCCGGAGCCGCCATACGACGCCGCCGGGTGGACGTTGCCGTACCAGATGGACGTGCGTGTGGTCGAGGCGCGAGTGCCGCTGTCCGCCGAGTTCCGCTCGGCGCTTCAGCCGGTGCAGGGGAAGGCGACCGATGCGGCATCGGCCGATGCGCCGCTGACCATGAACGCCATGGCTGCCGGCATCAACCCACCGCCGGCCCGGATCACGGGCACAGGCACGGCAATCTCCGTGGATCCCGCGCAGAACGATGCCTTTCGCCTGCTGAACCGCGCGTTGGCCGGCGGCGGCACCGTGCATTTCGAGGCCGGTCGCTATGTGGTGTCCGGCGTGGCAGAGGCGAAACTCGAGGGCTGGGCGAACGAACTGTCGCTCCGCGCCGAGCGGCGCGCCGGCGCCGATGCAGCCGGCGCGGTGGCCGGCGCTCGCGTGGCGCTGTACAGCTCGCTGTCGCCGAGCATGGACGAGGGGTGGACCGAGTGGCTGCTCGACCAGTACGAGTTCAAGTACACCGTGATCACCAATGCCGACTTTCAGGCCGGCGACCTGGGCAGCCGCTTCGACGTGATCCTGTTCGCGTCCGATCGCGCGCGCACCATCAGGGATGGATTCGCCGTTGGGCGGGTGCCCCCGGCGATCGAAGGGGGCCTGGGTGACGCCGGCGTTCGCGCCCTCGACGAGTTCGTGCGGAAGGGCGGGACGATGGTGGCCATCAACCAGAGCGCGATCTTCGCCATCGAGCAGCTGCACCTACCCGTCAAGAACGTGGTGCAGGGGCTGGCCGCAAAGGACTTCTTCGCCAGCGGCTCCATCTATGAGGTGATCACCGACCCGTCGCAGCCCGTGATGGCCGGCATGCCCGATCGGGCCAGGGTGTTCGTCGATCAGAGTCCCGTGTTCAGTACGCTTGAAGGCTTCGAGGGCGCGGCGCTTGCCAAGTATGCCAAGGAAGGATCGCCGCTGCTCTCGGGCTACCTGCTTGGCGAGAAGTACCTGCAGGGCTACGCGGCTGCCCTCGACGTGAAGCACGAGCGCGGCCATGTGGTGCTGATCGGCTTCCGGCCGCAGTGGCGCGGGCAGCCAGTCGGCACGTTCCGCGTGGTGCTCAATGCGGCGTTCTACGGCCGCAACGTGGCCGATCACGCCAAGCCATCTCCCGGATTCTGGACCGCGCCCAAGCCGTCGGCCGCCGACGCGGGGAAGAAGGCGCCCTAGCGGCCCAGCGGGTTCGCGTCATCGCCCGCTGGCGTCTTCCGCCAGCGGGGCGATGCACGCGGCGTCATCGTGCGCCTGCGTGTTCACCCGCGTCGACACTCGATATGCCACCATGTCGGCGGCCGCCCACGGCTGCAGCAGGTCGCGCGCGCGCGCCGTCGCAGTGTCGGGGGACAACCACTCCGCGTAGTGTGCGGGGTCGATGATCACCGGCATCCGGTCGTGGATGGGTGACATCAGCGCATTGGTGGCGATCGTCAGCACCGTGCAACTCTCCAACGCGTCGCCCGCCGGCGGTTGCCACCGCTCCCAGAGACCGGCGAGCGCGAAAATGCCGTCGTCGCGCCGCTGCACGAACCACGGCTGTTTGCACGTGGCGCCGGTGACGGCCTGCCATTCGTAGAAGCCATCGGCGGGAATCAGGCAGCGGCGCTCCTGGAATGCCGCGCGAAAGGCGGGCTTCTCGGGCGCCGATTCGGCGCGTGCGTTGGCCAATCGATTGCCGATGCTGCGCTCCTTCGCCCAGAACGGGACCAGCCCCCACGTGAGCATCGCCACCTCGGCACCCTCGCCCATGTCGCGCACCGACGCGATCGCGCGCCCGGGGCCGAGGTTCCAGTGCGGCGGCAGGGCGGGACCGCGCCGCACGCCGAACTGTGCCCAGTCGATGCGATCGCTCTTGGAAAGCGCAAAGCGTCCACACATGGTCAGCTCGGCGCGCCGGCGCCCGGCCCCCCTGGCACGCCGGCACGCGGCGCGCGGGACACCGCGTCGAGCCGCGCCAGCAGCGCGTTGACATCCACCGGCTTCAGCAGCACATCGTCCACCTTGAGCATGCGCATGCGCGCCAGTTCGTCTTCGCGCACGAATCCGGTGCACAGCAACACCGGGACGTGGGGATCCAGGACGCGAATGTGCTCCAGCGTTTCGGGGCCGCTCAGTTCGCCCGGCAACTGCACGTCCAGCAGGATGGCCCGGACGTCCGCGCCGCGCTCGCTCAGGCAGGCCACGCCGCTGGCCCCGTCGGCCGCCTCGACGACCTCGAACCCCGACACGTCGAGCACCAGGCGCAGCATTTCGCGCAGCGCGCGCTCGTCGTCGATCACCAGGATCAACGGACGGCTGACGCTGGAGGAGGGGGTACGTCGCTGCGAGGCGCTCCACGTGGGCGCGACCGCGGACGTGTCCGGCCGGTCAGGCTGCTCCGCCAACGCGGGGAAGAGCAGCGTCACCCGCGTGCCGCGTTGCACCACGCTGCGCACGGTGATTGCGCCGCCGAGTTGCCTCATCAGCCCATACACGAGCGACAGGCCCAGGCCCGTGCCCTTGCCGGTTTCCTTGGTCGTGAAGAACGGTTCGAACAGCCGGGCCTTCACCTCGTCACTCATGCCGACTCCCGTGTCGGCGACCGCCACCACCACGTAGGTGCCGGGTTGCGGCACGCCGGCGCCACGCGCCTGGTGCGCGTCAAAGAGCTCGCGCCGCGCCTCGATGCGCAGCGACCCGCCCGCGGGCATCGCGTCGCGTGCGTTGATGCACAGGTTCAGCAGCGCCTGTTCGATTTCCCCAGCGTCTCCCAGTACGGCAGGCAGGTCGCTCGGCGCCCAGGCATCCACCACGATCTGGCGGTCGAATGTGCGCGAACAGAGGCGCCCCACGGTCTCGATGGCCTGGCCCAGGTCCACCGGGGCAAGTCGCAGTGGATCGTGCCGGCTGAAACGCAAGAGCTGCTTGGCCAGCTCGGCGGCGCGGGTTCCCGCGTGCTCGATGCCGTCGAGTGCGGCGTGCGCCGGGTGGCCTTCGGGCAGCAGCGTGCGCGCCGCGATCGTCTCGGTGAGCACCGCGCCGAGCAGGTTGTTGAAGTCGTGCGCGATGCCGCCAGCCAGCGAGCTCACGGCCTCCATCTTCTGCGCGTGGGCCATCTCCTCGCGACCCGTGAGGTCGCGATACGCGACGAGCGTGGCCGTGCCGCTGTCGAGCACGATCTCGCCGGCCGCCACCCCCCACGTTTGCGTCATCCCATCGGGACGCCTCCAGCGCACCACCCGCTGTCCGATGCCGCCAGGAAGCAGCGTGTCCGGGAGCACCTGCCCAATCATCTCCTCACGGGCGATGCCCGTCAGCGCGGCGGTGGCCGGGTTGGCATCGAGCACCCGGCCCGTCGACCGCTCGATGACGAACAAGGCGTCGGCGGCGCGATCGAAGACGTCCCGGTATCGACGCTCCCAGTCGTGGATCGTGCGCGCGGTCTCGTTGAGCGTGGCGCGCAGCAGCATCCACTTGCGGCCCAGGGTGATGGCCCCAGCGATGAGCACCAGCATCAGGCTGCCGCTCACCCACCGGCTCGCTGTTCCGTGGCTCGCCACCGCTGCCACCGTGATGCCGGCGGCCAGCACGACGGACGCCGCGATGGAGAGCCGCGTCAGCTGCGAGTTGATGGACGGGGCGTGGGAGTCCGACATGCGTCGAGGAAGACGTGGAGCGCAATGGTTGCCCGCACGTTACCGCGCGGTGACGTGCGCCGCAAACCTTTGGGAAGGTCAGCGTGTCATACAAAGTGAACGCCCCGGCGACCGGATGCCGGCCGGGCGGATACAGCGAGGCCCCTTCTTATGGAAATGCAATTCATGCGGACGACGGCGGGATCGATGCTCTGCCTGTGCGATGACAGCGGGACGATCATCGGCTGGATTCCGTTCCCGCTCCGGGCGGACGCCGTCGGACCAGGGCGCGAGACCGTGTACCTTGCGCGCGCCGCGAGCGTTCCGGCCGTCAGGACACCGCGCGCTGCCTAGCCACTAGCCACTAGCCGCTAGCCACCAGCCGCTGGCCCCTGACCGCAAGCGGTTGTCCATTTCCGTGCGCGTGCGGCATATTTACCGCGTATGCCAATCGCATCGACGATCGTACTCAACGCCCGTGCGTTCGAGCGCACCGTGGCTCGCATGGCCCATGAAATTGTTGAACGTGCCGATGGTACCGACACCCTGGTGCTCGTCGGCATCCAGCGTCGCGGCGTTCAATTGGCCGATCGCCTCGCCGCCGTCATCGACGCCCGGGAAAAGGTCACCGTGCCGCGAGGCGCGCTCGACATCACGCTCTATCGCGACGATCTACAGACCGTTGGCCCGCGTCCGATCGTCGGCAAGACCGAACTGCCGCTGGAGATTGACGGCACGACGCTGTGCATCGTGGACGACGTGCTCTACACGGGGCGCACCATCCGCGCGGCGCTCGACGAGCTGGCGGACTTCGGCCGCCCGGCGCGCATCATGCTCGCGGTGCTCATCGACCGGGGCGGCCGCGAACTCCCCATCCATGCCGACGTCGTCGGCCGGCTCATCGACGTGCCGAAGGGTGGTCACGTCGATGTCGCCGTAAGCGAACTGGACGGCAAGGACGAAGTGACCCTCGTGGGCGGCGCGGAGGGCGAGTGACGGCCCCGCTCGGCAAGGACCTGCTCGGCCTCGAGCACCTGTCTGCCGAGCAGATCGTGATGATCCTCGACACGGCCGAGCCGCTGCGCGAGATCAGCGAGCGCACCATCAAGAAGGTGCCCACGCTGCGCGGCGCCACCGTGGTGAACCTCTTCTTCGAGGCGAGCACCCGCACGCGCATCTCGTTCGAGTTCGCCGAGAAGCGCATGTCCGCCGACACGGTGAACGTTGCCGTGGCCGGGTCGTCGGTCTCCAAGGGCGAGACGCTGGTGGACACCGCCAAGAACCTCGAGGCGATGCGCATCGACATGGTGGTCATCAGGCACGGGTCGTCGGGGGCGGCGCGCTTCCTCGCCGAGCGCATCGAGAGCAACGTGATCAATGCCGGCGACGGCACGCACGAGCACCCCACGCAGGGGCTGCTCGACCTGCTGACGCTGCGCCAGCGCTTCGGCACGCTCGCCGGCAAGCGCGTCTGCATCTGCGGTGACGTGCTGCACTCGCGGGTGGCGCGCTCCAACATCTGGGGTCTCACCAAGCTCGGCGCCGAAGTGGCCGTCTGCGGGCCGCGCTCGCTGCTGCCCAACGCCATCGAGGAGTTCGGCGTGCACGTGTTCGACCGCATCGAGCAGGCCATCGAATGGGCCGACGCGCTGAATATCCTGCGTCTCCAACTCGAGCGGATGACGGCGGGGTATATCCCGTCGCTGCGCGAGTACAACCGCGTGTTCGGCGTCACCCGCGCGCGGCTCGACCGCGCGCCGCGCGACCTGCTGATCATGCACCCGGGCCCCATGAACCGCGGCGTCGAGATCGACAGCGAGGTGGCCGATGGCCCGCATTCCGTGATCCTTGACCAGGTGACCAACGGTGTCGCCGTGAGGATGGCCGTGCTCTATCTGCTGGCCGGCAACTCGCCGGCGCTTGCCGAGGCCGCCAAGGGCGGCGACCGATGAGGACGCCGCCCGGCGACGTGCTGCTCAAGGGCGGGCGCCTGCTCGACCCGTCATCCAACCTCGACACCACCGGCGACCTGCTGGTGCGCGCCGGCAGGATCGAGAGCGTAGGCGGTTCCATCGGGAGCCCCGACGGCGCCCAGGTGATCGACTGCGCGGGGCAGGTGGTCGCCCCCGGGTTCATCGACGTCCATTGCCACCTGCGCGAGCCGGGGCGGGAGGACGTCGAGACCATCCTGTCCGGGGCAAGGGCGGCGGCGGCCGGTGGCTTCACCGCCGTGTGCGCGATGCCCAACACCGATCCGGTGACCGACAACCAGGCCGCCGTCGGATTCGTGCTCAAGCAGGGGCGCTCGGCGCACGCGGCGCGCGTCTATCCAATCGGCGCCATCTCCATTGGCCAGAAGGGCGAACAGCTGGCCGAGTTCGGCGAGATGGTGGGGGCGGGCGCCGTGGCCGTCAGCGACGACGGACGTCCCGTGGTCAGCGCCCAGCTGATGCGCACCGCGCTCGAGTATGCCCGCACCTTCGGCATCCCGGTTGCCGACCACTGCGAGGAGCCGACGCTCGCCGCCGGTGGCGACATGAACGAGGGATTCGTCTCGGCGCGGCTCGGCCTCAAGGGAATCCCCGCCGAGGCCGAAGAGATCATGGCCATTCGCGATATCCTGCTTTCCCGCCTCACCGGTGGCCACGTGCACCTGTGCCACATGAGCACCAGGGGGTCGGTGGAGCTCATTCGCTGGGGCAAGGAGCGCGGCATCAGGGTGACGGCCGAGGCCTGCCCGCATCACCTGTCGCTCACCGAAGCGGAGGTGGAAGGGTACAACACGAATGCCAAGATGAACCCGCCGCTCCGCTCGCTCGCGGATGTCGAGGCGGTGCAGCAGGCGGTAAAGGACGGCACCATCGACGTCATTGCCACCGACCACGCGCCGCACCACAACGACGACAAGCACCGCGAGTTCGGCAACGCGCCCAACGGCATCGTGGGGCTCGAGACGGCGCTTGCCGTGAACCTGACGTGGCTGGTGAAGTCCGGGATCATCACGCTGGGCACCCTCGTCGACCGGATGGCCTGCGCGCCGGCGCGCATCTTCGGCCTGCCGGGAGGGACGCTCCGTCGCGGCCTGCCGGCCGACATCACGGTCTTCGACCCAGCCCTGGCGTGGACGGTGAAGCCCAACGACTTCCTGACCAAGGGCAGGAACACCCCGTACGCCGGCAAGACGCTCCACGGGCGCGTGGGATGTACCCTCGTGGATGGTCGGGTCGTCTTCCAGCGGATGGGGTAGCCGCCACGCTCCGGACCAACGAACTCCGGGAGGCGGTCTGTGTCGTCTGCCGCCGCCTGTATGAACGGGGACTCATTGCGGGCCAGGACGGGAATGTCTCCGTCCGTCTCGCTGATGACCTGCTGCTCATCACGCCGGCCGGCTTGTCGAAGGTGGACGTTCGCCCGGAGGATCTCGTGGAGCTCGGACTCGATGGCACGGTGCGCCGTGGCGCACGGCGCCCCTCGTCCGAATTGGCGGTGCACCTGCGCGCCTACCAGCGCCGTGCCGATGTGCACGCGGTCGTCCACGCGCATCCCCCAATGGCCACCGCCTTCGCGGTCTCCGGTGTGGCGCTCGACGGCGCTTCCCTTGCCGAACTGCGTGCCGGGGTCGGGTGCGTGCCGCTCGTGCCGTACGCCACTCCCGGCACCGTTGCCGTTGCCGATGCGTTCGATCCCTATTGGGCGTCGCACGACGCCTTCCTGATGGCCCACCACGGCGCGCTGACCGTCGGTCGGTCACTGCGAGACGCGCATCAGCGCATGGAGAGCCTGGAGCACGGCGCCCGTATCATGTGGGCGGCCCGTGCCCTGGCGGACCTACCGACCCTGCCGGTCGACGCCCTTGCCGTGCTCGACGCACAGCGCAGGGCGGCGCGCGGCGCGTGACCAGGTGAACCGCCCATGAGTCAGCCCGAACGCGATACGCTCGAGTCCGTCGAGAAGCTCCTGGCCGAGCGGCAGAAGATCGCCGGCTGGATGACGGCGCTCGATGAGCGCCGTCACGAGACGTCACCCGCCGTCTACCAGCGGGTGCTCGACGACTACACACTCAAGCTGGACAAGGTGCAGGCCAAGCTGGTGGCGACCTCCGATGCCGTGCAGTTGGTGGCCGCCGAGATGGCCGGGCGATTGATCGACAAGGAGCAGGTGCTGGCCGGCCGGAGCGAGGAACGTGCCGAGGCCGAACTGCGCGCGGCGGTGGGCGAGTTCTCGGAGCGCGAGTGGGAGAAGCGACGCACGCGGCTTGACGAAGAGATTGCTTCGGCAACCGGCGAGCGCGATGCACTGCGCGATGAACTCGGTCGGTTGCGCGCCGTGCTTGGTGAGGTTGCCGGGGCTACGGAACCTGCCGAACCTGACGCTCCGTCGAGCGCCGAGCCCGAACCGCTGGTGGAACTCGAACAGGCGGCGTCTTCCAGGCCGACGCCGTCCGTGTCCACCGAGGCTCAGACCTCCGAGCCCGATCGGCCGGTGATTCCCATCCAGGAACAGTCCTTCATCGCGCCCGTAGAACGGGCGATGCCGCTGGAGCCGAGCTTCGACGAATTGGCGTTTCTCAAGACCGTGGGGGGGCGCCCGACGCCCCTGGCCGCGCCGCGGATCTCGGTGAACACCGCGCAACCGGTGGTGCCTCCGGAGCCGCCGCGCGCCTCCAAGAGCGCGTCTGAGTTGCCCGAGCCGGCGTTCGAGTATCCGGATCCGATGCCCGAACCGCGAGTGAGCCAGGAAATGACGCCACCGCGTGAGAGCTTCTTCGGCCGACCGACGCCGCGGAGCAGCGAGGCGATCAAGTCGCTCAAATGCCAGGAGTGCGGCACGCTGAACTTCCCGACGGAGTGGTACTGTGAGCGGTGCGGGGGCGAGCTCGCCGCGATGTAGGGCGGCGAGCAGAGCGCGAGACCGCATGAGCGCGAGACCGCGAGAGAAACGAAGAGAGCGCGAGAGACCAAGTCTCTCGCGCTCTTGTGTTCTTGTGGTCTTGTGGTCTTGTGGTCTTGTGGTCTTGTGGTCTGTCCTACGCCTTCTTGCGCGCGATCTGGCTCTTGTGCCGTGCCGCCGCGTTCTTGTGCACCAGTCCCTTGCGGGCCGCGCGGTCGACGAGCTGGACGGCCGCGCGCTGCTCGGCGGGCGAGGACGCTGGCGTGAGGGCCTTCTTGAGGGCAGTCCGCAGCGCGGCACGCTGCGCACGATTGCGCACGGTCGCTGCGCGGGTCTTGCGCATGTTCTTCTTTGCGGACGCGATTCTCGGCACTCTGCAAACTCTCCTGGTTGGTTCAATCATGCGCCGTGTGGCGCTAGCCATTCAATATCACCGGAGCTGGAACCCAAGTCAAGGTGGAAACCAGACGGTAAACGGTAGACGGTTGACGGTAGCATCAGGTACAGTCGCCGGCCCCATGCTGGCAACCGCTCGCCGTCCACCGTCCACCGTCCACCGTCCACCGTCTACCGTCTACCGTCCACCTCGCCTACCTTTCGCCTCGACTGCCCGCGATGGGCCTCTTTCTCCCCCGGCGACGACCGCGTGACCAATTTCCAGCAATTCCTGCTCGTCGTCCCCATCCTGCTGTTCTCCATGGTCGCGCATGAGTATGCGCACGGCTACGCCGCGTATCGTCAGGGCGACAATACCGCCCTCATGCTCGGGCGGCTCACGTGGAACCCGCTCCGGCACATCGACCCTTGGATGACGGTTCTCCTCCCCGTCATCATGTTTTTCACCCTGGGCTTCGCCTTTGGCGGCGCCAAGCCGGTACCGGTGAACCCGCGCAATTACCGCAACTTCAGGCGCGGTGACATCATCGTCTCGCTGGCCGGCGTCGCCACCAACCTCGTGGTGGCCATCCTCCTCGTGCCGCTGGTCGTTGCCCTGGGACTTCTCGGCCGGGCGCTGCCGGCGCTGAACGATACCGTCTCGCTGGTGCAGATGATGTTCCGCTACGGCATCATCATCAACCTGGTGCTGGCCGGGTTCAACCTGATTCCCATTCCGCCGCTCGACGGATCGCACGTCATGAAGTACCTGCTCCCGCCGCGCTGGGCCTTCAGCTACATGCGCGTCGCGCGGTACGGATTCCTGCTGCTCATGGCGCTGATTGCCTTCGGACGCCCGGTGCTCAGCGCGTTGATGGCGCCGGTATTCTTCCTGAACGGCGTCGCGTCGTCCGTCGTTTCCCCCTACGTCCTGTCGAGCCCGTGGACCAACTGACTGCCGTGGCCGTGCCCGGCGCGCCGGCGCAGGGCTTCGTCGTCGACCTCCCGCACTACAGCGGGCCGCTCGACCTGCTGCTCGCGCTCGTGCGCGACGAGAAGGTCGACATCTACGACATCCCGGTGGCCCGCATCTGCCAGCAGTTCATCGAGCGCATGCACCACCTCAGGCTCAACGACGCCGCCGACTACCTGGAGATGGCGGCCAGGCTGCTGCGCATCAAGGCGCAGATGCTCCTGCCGCGCCGCGACGGCGACGACGACTGGGAGGATCCGCGGGCCGAGTTGGTGCGCCGGCTGCTCGAGTACCAGCAGATGCGCGAAGTGGTGGACGTTCTCGAGCGGCTCGGCGAGGACCGGCGCAACCGCTTTGCGCGCAGCTTCGTGCCAGCGTCGCTCATGCCGCTGCCGCTGGCGCCGCTGGCACTCTCGCTGGCCGAATTGCTCACGGCCGTCGATCGTGTGCTGCGTGCCGTGAACAAGCCCGACCTGCACGACGTCATTGCGCGCCCCATCGACGTGGATGGGTACATCGAAATCGTGCGCACGGTCATGGCCCTGCGCGCCGTCGCCCGCTTTCGCGACGTCGTGAAGGCGGGTGCCGAGCCGTGGGAGGTGCTGTCGGGCCTCCTCGCGCTCCTCGAACTCGCCAAGCGTGGTGAGCTGCGGCTCGCCCAACTTCGTCCCTTTGCTTCCGTGGAGATTCGCCGTGAATTCGCTGGCGAAGCTGCTTGAAGCGGCGCTCTTTGCGAGCCCGCGTCCGTTGCCGACCGAGGAACTCGCCGCCCTCGACGCCGAGGCGTCGCCGGCCGCCGTGCAGTCGGCGCTCGATGAACTGCGCGAGCACTACGACGTGGATGGCCACGCCGTCGAACTCGTGGACGCCGGCGGTGGCTGGCAGATCCTGACCCGCCCCGAGTACACCGAGGCCATCGAGCGGGCGCAGATGGCGGTGCGGCCCAAGCGACTGTCGCCGGCGGCGCTGGAGACGCTGGCGATCATCGCCTATCGCCAGCCCCTTGGGCGTGCCGAGATCGAGGAGATTCGCGGCGTCGACGTCGGCGGCGTACTCAAGTCGCTGCACGAGCGCGGGCTCATCGACGTGCTGGGCCGCTCCGAGGGACTCGGCCGGCCGCTGCTCTATGGCACCACCAACGCGTTCCTCGAGCAGTTTGCCCTGCGCCACCTCGAGGAGTTGCCGCGCACCGATGAACTGGCGATCGCCCTGCGCGCGCGCGAGCCGGAAACGATGGAGTCGGTCACGGCCGGGGACCGGGCCACGTGACCGATGGACTAATGCGCATTCACCGGGCGCTGGCCCGCGCCGGCATCGCGTCGCGCCGGAAGGCCGAGGAGCTGGTGGCAGCCGGCCGGGTGCGCGTCAACGGGCAAGTGGCGCGCACGGGGCAGAGTGTCGACCCCTCGCGCGACGTGATCACCGTGGACGGCCAGGCGGTGGCGCGCCCCAGGAGCGCCACCTGGCTGGTGCTCCACAAGCCGCAGGGCGTGCTCACCTCGCGCCCCGACGGCACCGACCGGCGCACGGTCTTCGACCTCGTGCCCGATGTGCCCGGGCTCACCTACGTGGGGCGACTCGACTACCTCACCGAGGGCGTCCTGTTGCTCACCACCGATGGCGAGGCGGCGCACCGGCTCACGCATCCGTCCTCGGAAATCGAACGTACGTATGTGGTGACCGTGCGAGGCGACGTGCCCACCGCGGTGCGGCGCGCGCGCTCCGGCGTGGAACTGGAGGACGGGTTCGTGCGACCGGACGCGGTGGACGCGGTGCAGGGTACTGATCGCCAGTGGCTGATGACCATCACCATCCGCGAAGGGCGCACCCGCGAGGTGCGACGGCTCTGCGAAGCGCTCGACCTCGAAGTGCGCCGGCTCGTCCGCACGCAGTTCGGCCCGGTGCGGCTGGGATCGCTGCCGCCGGGAGCGTCGCGGGAGCTGACGGCGCGGGAGCTGGCGGTGCTTGCATCGCTGGGGATCAACCCGGACGTGACTGCGGGGTAGAACTGCAACTGCAAAGGAAGCTGTAAGCTGTACGCTGTACGTTCTACGCTATCCGTTCCCAACCGACTGTCGACTGTCGACTGTCAACTGCCAACTGCCAACGGTTCTCCCTTGAAGAACTCCCTCGCTCCAGCCATCGCCGCCGAGCTCGCCAAGCGTGTCGTGGGCCAGGATGCCATGATCGACCGGCTCCTGATCGCCATCCTGACCGGCGGGCACGTGCTCCTCGAGGGCGTCCCCGGGCTCGCCAAGACGCTCACCGTGCGCACGCTGGCCGAGACGATTTCCACGACGTTCAGCCGCATCCAGTTCACGCCCGACCTGCTGCCGGCGGACGTGGTGGGCACGCAGGTCTTTGACCAGTCGACGGCCACCTTCTCGGTGAAGCCCGGCCCCATCTTCGCCAATATCGTGCTGGCCGACGAGATCAACCGGGCGCCGGCCAAGGTGCAGGCGGCGCTCCTCGAGGCGATGCAGGAAAAGCAGGTCACCATCGGCGGACAGTCGTTCAAGCTCGAGGAGCCATTTCTCGTGCTCGCCACGCAGAACCCCATCGAGCAGGAGGGCACGTACCCGCTGCCCGAGGCGCAGGTGGACCGCTTCATGCTGAAGCTGCGCGTGGGGTATCCGTCGCGCGACGAGGAAAAGGAGATCATGCGGCGCATGGCATCGGGTGACGCCATCCCGGTGGAGCACGTGGCCACGCCCGAGGCGATCCTCGCCACTCGGCATGCCATTGCCGGCATGAGGCTCGATGAGCGCATCGTCGACTACATCGTGGATCTGGTGCACGCCACGCGCGCGCCCGCCGACGCGGGGCTCGCCGAGCTGGGGCCGCTCATCGAATTCGGCGCGTCTCCGCGCGCCACCATTGCGCTGGCGCAGACCTCGCGCGCCCATGCGTTCCTGCGCGGCCGGGACTACGTGTCGCCCGACGACGTGAAGGCGCTCGCGCCCGACGTCCTTCGGCACCGGGTGCTGCTGACGTACGAAGCCGAAGCCGAGAGCGTCACGCCGGACGAGGTCATCACCCGCATTCTCGACGCCGTCCCCGCGCCGTGATCACGGCCGCCGTCCCGGCGCCCCCGGCTTCCGCGGCGCTCACGGCTCCGGACGTCGGCGCCAGCGTCCCGCCCGAGATCCTGCGCCAGGTCAAGCGCATCGAGTTGCGCACGCGCGGGCTGGTGAACTCCCACTTCGCTGGTGAATACCACTCGGTGTTCAAGGGGCAGGGCATGGAGTTCGCCGAGGTGCGCGAATACCAGCCGGGCGACGAGGTGCGCACCATCGACTGGAACGTCTCGGCGCGCATGCGCCGGCTCTTCGTCAAGCGCTACGTCGAGGAACGCGAACTCACCGTCCTGCTGCTCGTGGACTGTTCCGGCTCCGCGCGCTTCGGCACCGCCGAGCGCGACAAGCGGTCGCTGTCGGCGGAACTGGCGGCGGTGCTCGCGCTCACCGCCACGCGCAACAACGACCGCGTGGGCCTGGTGCTCTTCTCCGACGGCGTCGAGCACGTGGTGCCGCCGCGCAAGGGACGCCGCCATGCGCTGCGGCTGGTGCGCGACGTGCTCGCCTGGCCGGCGCGCCAGCGCACCACCGACCTCGCCGGAGCGCTCGATCACGCGGCAAGGCTGTTGTCGCACCACGCCGTCGTCTTCGTCATCTCCGACTGGGTGGCGCCCGACCCCGAGCGCGCGCTGCGGCGCCTGCGCCAGCGGCATGACGTGGTAGGCGTCGTGCTCGATGATCCCGGCGAGCGCGAACTCCCCGACTTGGGCGTGGCGCGGCTTGTGGATCCCGAGACGGGCGGATACCTCGAGGTGGACACCAGCGACCACGCGGTGCGCGCAACGTACGCGCAGGCGCAACAGGTGGAGCGCGCCGAGCGCACCTCGCGGTTCCGCCGTCTCGCCGTCGACGAAGTGCGCGTGCGCACCGAGGACGGCTACGTGGAAGCGCTCATGCGTTTCTTTGCCACGCGCGAGACGCGAGCGCGGCGGCGGGCGCGGCATTGATGCCGCCGCTCGCGCCGCTCCTGCTGCTCGTGGCGCTGCGGTGGGCGCCGCAGGAGGGGCTCGCTCGCCCCATCGTGTCGGTGGAAGTCCGGCCCGACACCGTTGCCGTGGGCCAGCCCTTCACGGTGCGACTGCGGGTGCGCGCCGTTCCCGGCGCGACCATTCGTTTCCCAGCGGTACCCGACTCTGCCGGCGGCATCGAGGCCGTCGACCCGCGAGCGATTGAGGACCACTCCACCAGCGCCCTGCTCGACCGAACCGCCGTCTATCGTCTCGTTGCCTGGGAGCCTGGGCGCCGCGCCGTGCCGCTCGGCGACCTGCGCTGGGAGCAGTCGCGCGGCGCCGAACTGCTCGGCACGGGCGGCGTGCAGGTGTTCGTCACGTCCGTGCTTCCTGCGGACACGGCGCAGCGGGTCCCACGCGACGCACGGGCCCCGTTTGATCCGCCGCGTGCCTGGTGGCGCTGGGCGCTGGGGGCGCTCGCCGTGCTCGCCATATTGTGGCTGTCGGCGCGTGCGCTGCGGCGCCGTCGGGCGACCACGCGGCCGCCCGACGCGTTCGTCGATGCCGAGGCGGCCTTCGCCGCCATCGACCAACTCGCACTCGATGAAGCAGGGGAGCCGGGACACGCGGTGCTCGCCTACGGCGAGGTAATGCGCGAGTACCTCACGCGTCGGTTTCCAGCAGCCACCATCGGGCTCACCACGACCGAATACGTGCGCGCGCTGGCCGACAACGCACTGCCCATCCTGCCCGAAGAGGTGCAGCGCGTGCTGGAGCAGGCTGATGCGGTGAAGTTTGCCGGTGTGGCGGTAAGTGTGGACGGGGTTCGCGCGGTGGCGCGCGCCGCGCGTGGCGTCGTGCGCGACGTGCAAACGGCGTACGAGGTGCGCCTGGCGGCCGCCGACAAGGTGCCTTCGCACCGGCGCCGGGGGCGCAAGTGACAGGCTTCCTGCACGGCAGCGAACTGGCGACGCCGGCCTGGCTGCTCGCACTCCCGCTGATTGCCTGGTGGCTCTGGTGGCGGCGCCTGCGACGGCCCGACGCCATCCTCTTCTCGCGGGTCGACCTGTTGCGGCGCGGCCCGGGGCGGGGCCGGTGGGCGGCGCGCGCCCTGCTGTGGCTGCGCGTCATCGCCCTCGTCGCCGGCACCGTGGCCCTTGCGCGGCCGCGCCTCGGCGCCCGCACTGAACAGGTGATCGGCGACGGCATCAGCATCATGCTCGTCGTCGACCTGTCGAGTTCAATGCTCGCCGAGGATTTTCAGCCGCAGAACCGGCTCGAGGTCGCCAAGGAGAAGATCAAGCAGTTCGTCCTCGGGCGCACCTCCGACGCCGTGGGGCTCGTATCGTTCTCCGGCGAGGCGCTCACGCAGGTGCCGCTGACGGTGGACTATCCGGTGGTGCTCACCGCCATCGACAACCTGCAGTCGGGACAGCTCGAGGACGGCACCGCCATCGGCACCGCCATCGCCACCGCGTCCAACCGGCTGCGCGACGCGCCGGGCCGCTCCAAGGTGATGGTGCTGCTCACCGACGGCGTGAACAACCGGGGCGCCATCGACCCCCGCACCGCCGCGCAGGCTGCGGCGTCGCTCGGCATCCGCATCTACACCATCGGGATCGGCAGCGAAGGGATGGCGCCGGTGCCCGTCGGGCGCGGTGTCTTCGGCCTGCGCTACGAGAACCGCAAGGTCGAGATCGACGAGCCGCTGCTGCGGGACATCGCCACCGGTACCGCCGGGCGATTCTTCCGCGCCCGTGACGGCGCGGCGCTGCAGCGCATCTACGAACAGATCGACCAGCTCGAGCGGGTGCCGGTGCGCGCCTCGCGCTTCGTGCGGTACAATGAACTGTACGTCTACCCGCTCTCGCTCGCGCTTGTCGCGCTGGTGCTCGAGCTGGCACTGCTCGCCTGGCGGGGACCGCTGCCGTGACCATTGCGTGGGAGCGTCCCTTCCTGCTCGTCGTCGCCGTGCTCGTCGCGGCGCTTGGTGCGCTTGCAGCGTTCCTGTGGCAGCGCCGGCGCGCGGCGCGGCTTGCCGCGCTGGGCTCCGAGACGGCGCTGCGTCGGCTCGCCCCCACGGCGGGGTCGCACGCCGGCCTGCGACGCGCGCTGCGCG
>DATCGU010000381.1:0-4475 GCA_036508735.1 Gemmatimonadaceae bacterium | reverse complement strand
GCCGGCCGTCATGCACCATCGTTTGGGTGGTGATCTGGACGTCCATCAATGTTCCGTCCTTCTTGCGGTGCCGCCAAACGCCGGTCTCGTTCAGGACATTGCGGGGGGCGGCAACGCTCTCGGCCAGACGGGCCAGGTCTTCGGGGGGACGGATGTCCTTGATGGTCATCGCCAGGAATTCGTCACGCGAATAGCCGTAGTTCCTGATGGCCGCCGTGTTGACGGCAAGAAACGAGAGCGTCTCCAGGTCGTAGACCCACGCCGGATACGGATTGCTCTCGAACAGGCGCTGGTATCGCTCCTCGCTCAGGCGCAACGCCTCCGCCGCCTTCTCCCGGTTCCGGTAGAAACGGACGCGCTCCCCACGCCAGAGCGCGATGAAGCCAACGGCCAAGCCGACCAGCAGCGCCGCCACGAGACCGATCGTGAGCCACAGTTGTTCCCGCACCGGCGCATAGGCCTCGGCTTCCTCCTCCCGAAGCACCACGAACCACGGTGAATCGGGGACGGCCCGCACATAGCCCACCACGGGATTCCCGGGCTTGTCCACGCCATGCACGATTCCTTGCCGGCCCAGCACGGCCATGACGGCAGTTCGCGCGGTGTCCGTCAGCGGCACCCGCTCCGTGAGGAGCGTGCCCTTCCGAGTCCTTAGTTCACTCAGGTACAACACGGCATTTCCATCGCGGCGCACGAGCTTGCTCTCGGCGGTGGCGCTGGGGATGGGCCAGCGTGCGAACGCGGGATAGAACTCCACCGTCGGATCGATGCGCAGATACAGAAGACCGAGCGGCCGGCCGGGACGCCGCTGGTCCAGCACAGGAATCAGGAGATCCAGATAGACCCGTTGGTCGTATTCGTTGCGGTGGAAATCCAGGAAGGTCACTTGACCCGCGCGCAGGATCTCCGGAATGCGCTGCATCACGACGGAAGACACCGGCGGCAGGCCGGTGGGCGATGACAGGCGCGTGACGCCTTGACTATCCAGCAGGCGGACCACGTCGTACTCGCCACTGTGATGATTATTCTCCATCCAGGCGTCGAGCTGGTGCCGGGTGTCCGCGTCCGTCGGCCTGTCCAGGAAGCGCCGAACCAGCGTAGAGAAGGCGGCGTTCTGGTACAGGACGCTGGCATCCGCCAGACGCTCGTGGCGAAACGCTACAAGCTCGCGCACTTTCTGGTCGCCGATGGTGGTCAGGTCCCACTCCACCTTGGCCCGATAGTGCTGCGCGAAATGCCAGTAGTATGCGTACCCCGCGCCAACGGTGCCCGCCGCGAGGAGGGAGAAGATCAGGGCAAAGTTCCGGACTGCGCGGCGTCCGGCATGTTCGTGAGACCCTGTTGACTCGTTCATGCCTGTATTCCGTTTCGATCGTTGGCGAACAACGACTCATGCGGCGCCGAGCACGGGAACATCGAGCGCTGCCCGCGCAATATATCGCCGGTATCGCGGGTAACTGTGCCGCGGGACGCAGCGGGGATGGATGCGGCGGGGCGGATTGACCCGCTCACGTCCAAGCTGGCAGGCTATCGGCAAGGCCCGATCACCGTCACCTTATCACCCCATGCTGACGACCACTTCTCGTTTGGTCCGCGTTCTTCTCGTCGCGCTGGCACTCTGCGCCGGCATCGCCCCCGCGCTCGGCGCCCAGGCCCACATCACTACCCCGAAGGAAGCATTCGGTGCCAGCTTCGGCGACGACTACTTTCTCGCCAACTACAAGCAGATATCCGCGTACTGGCGCACGCTCGCCAGGGAAAGCGGTCGCATCACCCTCCAGGAGATCGGCAAGACGGCGGAAGGGCGGGCGCAGCTCATGGCAATCGTCACGTCGCCGGCAAACCAGAAGCGACTGGCGTTCTACAAGGATATCTCGGCGCGGCTCGCGCACGCCGAGGGCCTCACCGACGCGCAGGCGCGCCAGCTCGCAAAGGCAGGAAAGGCGGTCGTCTGGATCGACGGCGGCCTGCACGCCACGGAGACCGTGGGCACGCAGAGCCTCGGCCAGATGGTCTACGACATGGTGAGCCTCAACGACGACGAGACCAGGCGCATACTCGACGACGTCATCATCCTCTTCGTGCACGCCAATCCCGACGGCAACGATCTCGTGTCCAACTGGTACATGCGCAATCCGGACCCGAAGCAGCGATCCATGGGGCAACTGCCCAGGCTGTACCAGAAGTACATCGGCCACGATGACAATCGCGACTTCTTCATGTCCACGCAGGCCGAGACCGAGAACGAGAACCGCGTGCTGTATCGCGAGTGGTTCCCGCAGGTGCTCTACAACCATCACCAGAGCGGCCCGGCGGGCACCGTCGTCTACTCGCCGCCCATGCGCGATCCGTATAACTACAACCTCGACCCCGTGCTCGTGCTCGGCCTTCAGTCGGTCGGCGCTGCCATGCACACGCGGCTGGCCATCGAGGGCAAGGGCGGCGCGACCATGCGGTCGGGGGGTCCGTACGATGGCTGGTGGAACGGTGGCATTCGCAACACGGCCACCTTTCACAACACCATCGCCCTGCTGACGGAAATCATCGGCAGCCCAACGCCCATGCGCATACCGCTGGTGATGGCCCGACAGATTCCCTCGAGCGATCTCGCGCTGCCCATCGCGCCGCAGGAGTGGCACTTCAGGCAGTCCATCGACTACTCCGTCTCGCTCGACCGCGCGGTGCTCGACTATGCGTCGCGCATGCGGGAAAACCTGCTGTTCAACATCTACACGATGGGGCGTCACTCCATCGAGCGCGGTAGCCGCGACACGTGGACCGCGAACCCCCGGCGCGACGGAGCGATCGCGAGCCAGCTGCCGAATGCGAACGACTCGGCCAAGTGGGCGGCGATGAAGGCGCCGGAGTTGCGCGATCCCCGCGGATACGTCATCCCCAGCCACCAGCCCGACTTTCCCACGGCAACCAAGTTCGTCAACGCGCTGCTCGAGACGGGGATCACGGTCGAACGCGCCACCAGGGACTTCGTCGTCGCGGGCAAGACGTATCCAGCGGGATCATACGTCGTGCACACGGCCCAGGCCTTCCGTCCGCACGTCATGGACATGTTCGAGCCGCAGGTGCATCCCGACGTCTTTCCCTTCCCCGGCTCCCCGCCGACCCCGCCCTATGACAACGCGGGATGGACGCTGGCCTTCCAGATGGGCGTGCAGTTCGATCGCATCCTCGAGGGATTCACCGGTCCGTTCGAGAGGCTCACCGCATGGAACGTCGCTCCGAGCGCCGGCGTGGTCAGCGGCGCGAACGGCGCAACGGGGTTCATCGCGAGCAACCGCGCCAACGACTCGTTCATTGCACTGAACCGGCTGCTGAAGGCGAACCAGCACGTCATGCGCCTGACGACGCCGATGACGGCGGGCGGCACGACGTACCCCGCCGGCTCGTTCTATGTGCACGCCACCCCGGCCGCGGTGACGAGCTTGCAGTCCAGCGCGGCACAGCTCGGCGTCAGCTTCGAGGGCACGGCCAGCGGGCCGCCGCCCGGCGCCATCCGGCTGCGCGCGCCACGCATCGGGCTGTGGGACGCGTACGGCGGATCGATTCCATCGGGGTGGACGCGCTGGATTCTCGAACAGTTCGAGTTCCCCTTCGAGCGCGTCTTCGCGCCAACGCTCGACCGCGGCGGCCTCGACCAGAAGTACGACGTGCTGGTCTTCGTTGATGGCGCCATTCCCGGCGTGACCACCGGACGGCGCGGTGGCGGCCGTACGGCCGCCGACGACAGCGTGATCCCGTACCTGCCGCCGGAATACGCCGATCAGGTCGGGCGGGTGACCCTCGACAAGACCCTTCCGAGAATACGTGAGTTCATCGAGAAGGGGGGCACCGCGATCGCCATCGGCGCTTCCGCCACGAACCTCGCGGCATTCCTCAAGCTGCCCATCGAGAGCCAGCTCGTGGAGAACGGTGCCGCGCTGCCGCGCACCAAGCTGTACATCCCCGGTTCGATCCTTTCGGGGCGCGTCGACACGTCCAACCCGGTGGCGAACGGCATGGCGGAACACGTCGACGTCTTCTTCGATGACAGCCCCGTCTTCAAGCTGGGCCCCGACGCGGCGGCGAACGGCGTGAAGACGATCGCGTGGTTCGACAGCAAGACGCCGTTGCGCAGTGGCTGGGCGTGGGGCCAGGGCTATCTCGAAAACGGCGTCATCGCGGCGGAGGCAAAGGTGGGCCTTGGGCGGGTGCTCTTGTTCGGACCGGAGATCCTCCAGCGCGCGCAACCGCACGGAACCTTCAAGTTCCTCTTCAACGGGCTCTACTACTCCGTGATGAACGAAAAGTAGCGGTGTCATGCGAGCAAGGCACCTCCGGATCGGAGGTGCCTTGCTCGCATGCTGGCCCGCTCAGGCAGGCCTCATTGCCCCGGTGGGAGCCGGAACACGGCCAGTTGCGGCTGCAGTGCACCGGGGAAGGCGGCGCCGCCGGGCGCGGCAAACCGGATGGTGACGGTT
>DATCGU010000380.1:0-11205 GCA_036508735.1 Gemmatimonadaceae bacterium | reverse complement strand
GCCACGTCCGGGGGCACGTGGATCACGACGCCGTCGGAAAGAAAGGCCGTGTTCAGCGCCGTGAACGCATGCGCCTTGGGGGCCAGCGTGCCCAGCCGCTCGGCGAGGAGTTCGGGGGCTTCCTTGAGCGCCTCGGCGAAGGTCATCACGCGCGCCGCGGCATCCAGTTGCGCAAACGCCGACAGCGACGGCTCGAACCGCCCGTTGACGAACACCAGCAGGTGCCAGTCCGCCTGGCCGTACGTGAACGGCGCAAGGTCGCTGGCCGTCAGCGTGGTGGCGCCCACCTTGGCCGGCTTGAACAGGCGCTCGGCGATCGGCGTGACGGAGGTGAAGTGCCAGTCCTCGTCCCGCGTGGTCGGGAAGCCCACGCTCTCGAACTGCTCGATGGCCGCGATCTTCAGCTTGGGGAGCCAGTCGCTCACGACGGCTGAGCGCGGCACCGCGTCGAACAGTTCACGATAGTCCGGACGCGAGCTCACGCCACGACCTCCGCCGGCTCCAGCAGCCAGTCGTAGCCGCGCTCCTCAAGCTCGAGCGCCAGCTCCCGGCCGCCCGACTTGACGATGCGTCCCTGCGCCAGCACATGCACGAAATCGGGGATGATGTAGTTCAGCAGGCGCTGGTAGTGTGTCACCACGATCGTGCTCCGGTCGGGACGCTTCAGCTTGTTCACGCCCTCGGCGACGATGCGCAGCGCGTCGATGTCGAGTCCCGAGTCGGTCTCGTCGAGGATCGCCAGCTTCGGCTCGAGCACGGCCATCTGCAGGATCTCGTTGCGCTTCTTCTCGCCGCCGGAGAACCCGGCGTTCACCGAGCGCTGGAGCATGGTCTCGTCCATCTCCACGATCCTGAGCCGCTTTTCCATGATGTCGAGGAACTCGAGAGGGTCGGCTTCCTCCTCGCCACGCGCCTTGCGTATCTCGTTGTAGGCCGCGCGCAGGAAGTAGGCGTTGGACACGCCGGGAATCTCCACCGGGTACTGGAAGGCGAGGAAGATTCCCGCTTGGGCGCGAACCTCGGCGTCCATGGCGAGCAAATCCTGGCCCTCGAACGTCACCGACCCGCCCGTGACCTGATAGCCCGGATGACCCGCCACGACTTGGGCGAGTGTCGACTTGCCCGAGCCGTTGGGACCCATGATGGCATGCACCTCGCCCGGGTTCACCGACAGCGAGATGCCCTTCAGGATATGGTTGTCGCCGGCGCTGGCCGTGAGGTTCTGGATCTTCAGCACGTTGTGTGTCCCTTCGTTCGTGGTTCAGGCCACCGTCTGCTGCCTTGCCGCGGATTGCGCGGATTGGGCGGATGGCCGCTGATTGGCTTCGTTGTCGCGTCCGGTGTCACCACCACACGCCGTTCTATCCGTGAAATCCGTGAATTCGGGGGTTCCGCAGTAACAGCCAGCTATCCAACCGATCCCTCGAGCGTGATGCCCAGCAACTGCTGCGCCTCGAGCGCGAACTCCATCGGCAGTTCCTTGAACACTTCCTTGCAGAAACCGGCGACAATCAGCGAGATGGCGTTTTCGGTGCTCAGTCCGCGCTGCTTGCAGTAGAAGATCTGGTCCTCGCCGATCTTCGAAGTGCTTGCCTCGTGCTCGAGTGTCGCCGTGTTGTTCGCAACCTCTATGTAGGGGAAGGTGTGTGCGCCGCACTGGTTGCCGATGAGCATCGAGTCGCACTGCGTGTAGTTCCGCGCGCCGTGCGCCTTGGGCAGCACCTTCACCTGCCCGCGGTACGAGTTCTGCCCGTGGCCCGCCGAAATGCCCTTGGAGATGATCGTCGACTTCGTGTTGCGGCCGATGTGGATCATCTTCGTCCCCGTATCGGCCTGCTGATGGTTGTTGACGACCGCCACCGAGTAGAACTCGCCCGTGGAGTTGTCGCCCTGCAGGATGACACTGGGATACTTCCAGGTGATTGCCGAGCCGGTCTCGACCTGCGTCCACGAGATCTTGGAGTTCGTGAACGCCTTGCCGCGCTTGGTCACGAAGTTGTAGATGCCGCCCACGCCGTCCTTGTCACCGGCGTACCAGTTCTGGACGGTGCTGTACTTCACCTGTGCGTTGTCCAGCGCGACGATCTCCACCACCGCGGCATGCAGCTGGTTGGTGGCGCGCTTGGGCGCGGTGCATCCCTCGAGGTACGACACGTACGCGCCTTCGTCGGCGACGATGAGCGTTCGCTCGAACTGGCCGGTGTCAGCGGCGTTGATGCGGAAATACGTCGACAGCTCCAGCGGGCACCGAACGCCCTTGGGGATGTAGACGAACGACCCATCGGAGAAGACCGCCGAGTTCAGCGCCGCGAAGAAGTTGTCCGAGTACGGAACCACCGAACCGAGGTACTTCTGCACCAGTTCGGGATGCTCGAGCACCGCCTCGCCAAACGAACAGAAGATCACACCGTGCTTCTTCAACTCCTCCTTCATTGTCGTGCCGACCGAGACGGAGTCGAAGATGGCGTCCACCGCCACGCCAACGAGCCGCTTCTGCTCGTTGAGCGAGATGCCGAGCTTCTCGTACGTCTTGAGGATCTCGGGGTCCACCTCGTCGAGCGACTGCAGCGGCTTCACGCTCCGGGGCGCCGAGTAGTACGTCTGCGCCTGGTAGTCGATCTTGGGGTACTTGACGTTGGGCCACGTTGGCTCGGTCATGCCCTGCCAGCGGCGGAATGCCTTCAGGCGCCAGTCGAGCAGCCACTGGGGCTCTCGCTTCTTCGCCGAGATCAGGCGGACCGTGTCTTCCGTGAGGCCAATGGGAATGGCGTCCGACACGATGTCAGTGACGAAGCCGAACTGGTATTCCTTGTTGACCAGCGTTTCGATCGATGAACTCATCGTGGATTCTCGTGGGCAGGCAACTGGACAGGCTGGGTCGCGCCATACTCGCAGGCGCGGCATCCATCCTTCAGGTGAGCACGGCGTTCGACAGGGGCGCCGAGCACGGTCTCGATGAACTCCGCCTCGGCGGAGCAGACTTCGGGGAATCGCAGCGCGATTTCGCGGACCGCGCAGTTGTGGTGCCTTATCGTCGTGTCGTCGCCCAGGCCGGCGATCGCCTCGCTCATGTAGCCCTCCGCCGTGAGCAACTCGGCGAGGAGCTGGGCGCGCTCGTGCAGCGGGAGCGTGACGAGGCGGGGCATGGCTGACTCCGCCATCGTGTCCCACCGCTTCCGGAACAGGGCGACCACCGCCTCGGTTCCCTCACGCGCGCGGAGCGACTCGAGCGCGTCGACCAGCGGGTCGATGTAGGCGCGCGGAAAGAGCGCCTCGCCGGCATCGCTGAGCGAATAGGCGAAGGTCGGCGCCCCTTGTCCGCGGATTTCGCGACGGTACACCACCAGCCTGGCGTCGACGAGCTCCGTGAGGTGCCGCCGCAGCGCGTTGGCCGTGAGACCGAAATGATCGGCCAGCGCCCTCATGGTAAGCGGTTGCTCCTTGCGGAGGACGACAAGAATGTCGCTCCGCATGCCCTTGAAGCCCGCGAGGGTGAGAGAGGTGGCCGCCATGTGGAGAAACATATTCGGTAATACCCAATTAGCAAACGAAAGTGTGTGAGAAAGATTGTCCGTCCTTTCGGGAGGTCCAAAACGAACAACTTGCCACAGATGAACGCAGATGAACTCAGGCGGAGACATGTGAAACATATGATCTTATAATAATGTTAACTGCATATAATTTAAATAGTTACATATCAATTTGAGTTTCTTCTGCGTTTGCCCGTGTTCATCTGTGGCTCACAGCATCTGACCCTCTTGCCCACCGGACCAGAACACACGGCGGCAAAGCTCGAGTCCTAACACCGCCATGCGCGCGGCGCCCATGGGTATCCGCGGTCACCGTGTTGATGGCCCGCCGCGCGGCCGCTTCCGCGCGGGAGGGCGAGCCAACGCCACGCCCGAGCAGAAGGAGCTCACCAGGCAGTTCCGCGAGAAGCGCCAGGCACTCCGGGCCCAGGTGCAGGCCGGCACGCTGACCCGAGAGCAGGCCCGTGCCCAGATGAAGGCATGGACCACGGAACATCGGCCGAAGAAGTAGGTACTACTGGATGGACCTCCAGGGGTGGGGGTGAGTGAGGGGACGCCGCAGCGGCAGTACGCTCTGCGGCGTTCTTGCGTTCTTGCGTTCTTGCGCTCTCGTGATCTCGTCTCGTATCGTCGTGGGTCTCAAATCCCCGAGGCCCCCCGTGGCATTCGTCTCGCAACTGTGGCTGCCGATCGTTTTGTCGGGTGTGATCGTTTTCTTCGTTTCCGCTGCGTTCTGGATGATCGCGCCACATCACAAGATGGAATGGAAGAAGCTCCCCAGTCAGGACGGCGTGTTGGCTGCGTTGCGCGCCCAGCCCGCGCCGCCCGGACTGTACGCAATACCGGGCATGAACTCGCCCGCCGATCACAAGGATCCGGCGTGGCGCGCCGAGCTCGATCGTGGCCCGACGGCGTACGTGACGCTCCGGCCGGGTGGCATGCCCGGCATGGGCGCGCAGATGCTGAAGAGCCTCGTCTCGAATGTCGTCATCTCGTTCTTCTGTGCGTACCTCGCCTCGCACGCCGTCCAGCCCGGCGCCAGCTATCTCGAGGTGTTTCGCATCGTTGGCACGCTGGGCTTCATGAGCTACTCGTTCGCATCGATCCCTGATTTCGTCTGGTTCGGGCGTCCGTGGGGCTCGTTCTACAAGCAGTGCTTCGACGCGCTGGTATATGGGTGCCTGATGGGAGGTGTGTTCGGTTGGCTGTGGAAGTGAACCTGTGGCGTAGCGCGTACGGCGTACGGCGTAAAGCAGCTGTAAGCTGTACGCTGTACGTTCTACGCCGTCCGTCATGATTCCCCGCCTGCATCTCTTCGAGGTCGAGGACTCTCCGCTCCTCCCGAGCGTCATCCGCGACATGATGACCGAGTACCTCCACTGGGTCGTGGACTTTTCAGGACCCTACGACCCGGCCGCGACACGCATTGCGTCGTTGCTGCGCCACGCCGGCACCACGCGCGTGGTTGACCTCGCCTCGGGCGGGGCGGGACCGTGGCCGCGGTTGCTGCCGTTGGTCACGGCAGCCCTCGGCGCCGTCCCGTACGTGACCCTGACCGACCTGCACCCCAATCACCACGCCTTCGCCCGAGCTGCAGGGTCGTCGAACGGGGCAATCCGCAGCCATCCTGAGCCAGTGGACGCCACGGCCGTGCCATCGTCGCTGCCGGGCGTGCGCACCATGTTCACCGGCCTGCACCACCTGTCGCCGGAGCAGGTGCGCGCCCTGATGCACGATGCCGCCGCTCAGCGACAACCCTTCGTGGCCTTCGAACTGACGCGGCGCTCGATGGGCGGCGTGCTGCTGATGTTGTCATCGGCGCTGCTCGTCGTCGTCAGCGCCCCATTCATCCGGCCATTCCGCCTGGAGCGCCTCGTGCTCACGTGGCTCATTCCCATCCTGCCGCTCTTCATCGTCTGGGATGGCGTCGTCTCGGCGTTCCGCACCTATACGCCGGACGAACTGCGCGCACTCGCCGCCGAGGTGAAGAGGCCGGGCTACGAGTGGGAGGTGGGAGAAGCACAGAGCGCGAGCACGCCGATGGCTGTCACCTACCTCATCGGTGAACCGGAACGCGGATGACGGAATTGGAATTCGAATTCGGATTCCCGGCTATTTCTTGTGGTAATTCACTATCGGAAGGAACTTCACGCTGGCGTTGCGCGCAATGTTGACCACGCCGATCTGCATGCCGTCGAGTTCACGGGCGTAGTTCACAATGCCGATCGTCAGTCCGTGCTGCTGGCCGCGCATGGCGTTCACCGCCGACACGGACACGCCGCGCATGCTTCCGCCCTCCTCGAGGCGCGACAGCGCCGGCGCGATGATCAGGCCGTCCATCCGGTTGGCGCCGACCATCGACGCCATCGCAAACTTCCGGATGGTTGGCGCGCCAATGCCGACGCCCGCAATGGCGATGCCGTCGATGGTGCCTCCCGCGCCGATGCCGCCGATGAGGATGCCGCGCGCATTACCTCCGATGCCCGCGCCCACGCCGCCAAGCGCGAAGCCCTGCAGGTCACCGCCGGTCCCGACGCCGACACCGCCCACCATGATGCCCTTCAGGCGCCCGCCCGCACCAATTCCTGCCGGGGCAATCGCAATGCCCGTGATCTCCTGCGAGGCACCAACGCCGAAGATGTCCGTGGCAATGCCGTGAATGGAGCCGGCCCCGGTCAGTGGCGCGCCAAAGGCAAGTCCGCACACCGTACCAGTGGGTTCGCCATACGGCGACCAGATGGTGAAGTTGGCGCCGCGCACCTGTTGCAGGTCCTGGTCGCGGTAATTGAAGCGCAGGCCTGAGACGTTCGGATAGTTGCCGATGGAAATGCCGTGGCGCACTGGTGCGACAGGCTCACGATCCTGTGCAGCCGCGGGAACGGCGCCGGCGGTGAGCAAGGCAAGACTGAGGACAGAACGCAATCGCATTTTTGGGGTTCCGTGCGTGGTTGGGTGAACGGGCGACGTCAGGCACTGCGATGCGACCGGCGGTGAGTTTTCCCTCAACCCCGCATACGGGACGAGCACCCGCTGCTATGACACGCGCCCGCGTTGAAGCGTTGCCGGGTGTTCCGGCCCGGGGACGGACATCGTACGTTCAGGAACTCACCCGGAGGGTTCCAATGCCGACGGCCATGCAACGCGACGAGTCCGGAAGCGACAGTTGGATCCGCGCCAGCGCCTTCCTGCTGCTCATTGCGGTGGCGCCGGCGGTCGTCGCCCAGGGTACGGTGTCCGCTGCCGCGCCCGACTACACGTTCAGTCAGGTGCTGATTCCTTCGCGTGACGGCGTGAAGCTCAACACCGTCATCTTCACCCCGAAGAACCAGGCCGGACCGCTCCCGTTCATGTTCATCTGTACGCCGTACGGCGCACCGGGGCCGGCTTTTCCCATCGCTCGTGCGTACCCGGAACTCGCCTCCGAGCAGTACATCTTCGTCATGCAGGACATTCGTGGGCGCTACAAGTCGGAAGGGCAGTTCGTGATGCAGCGTCCGCCGCGAATCGTCGATGGTCCGGGACCCACGGTCGACGAGTCTACCGACGCCTATGACAGCATCGACTGGCTCCTGAAAAACGTGCCGCAGAACAACGGCAAGGTCGGCATGATGGGAGTGTCGTACCCCGGCTGGCTGACGGCCATGGCGATGCTCAGTCCCCATCCGGCGCTCGCCGCAGTCAGCCCGCAGGCTTCGCCCGCCGACATGTGGATGGGTGACGATTTCCACCACAATGGTGCGTTCCGGCTGAGCTATGGCTTCGAGTACGCGGCCATGATGGAGTCGTCCAAGGAGAACGAAAACTTCTCGTTCGACACCTACGACACCTACGACTGGTACCTGAAGCTCGGGCCGCTGGGCAACGTCAACGCGAAGTACCTCAAGGGGAAGATCCCCACGTGGAACGACTACGTGGCGCACCCGAACTACGACACGTTCTGGCAGCGGCAGGCGATGCAATCGTACCTCACGCGCGTCACCGTGCCGACGCTGAACGTGGGTGGTTGGTGGGACCAGGAAGATTTCTACGGGCCGGTACAGATCTATCGCACGCTCGAGAAGAGGGACTCGTCGGCAAGGAACTTCCTGGTGGTGGGCCCGTGGAACCACGGTGGCTGGCGTGGCGCGGGAAAGGCCCTGGCCAAGATCGACTTCGGTGCGGCCACGGGAGATGAGTACCGCGCGCGCATCGAGGCGCCCTTCTTTGCGCACTACCTGAAAGGGAAGGGCGACTACACGCCCGCCGAGGCCACGGTCTTCGAGTCGGGAAGCAACAGGTGGCGCACCTTCACCGCCTGGCCGCCCAGGGAGGCCGTGACGAAGTCACTCTACTTCGACGCCGACGGCGTGCTGAGCTTCAACGCGCCGACAACCGGGGGCAACGACTCGTTCGTGAGTGACCCGGCACATCCGGTGCCGTACCGCAACCGTCCCATCGAGCCCACCTACTACCCGCGCGGCTCGGGCTGGCCGGCCTGGCTCACCGAGGATCAGCGCTTCGTGCAGAACCGGCCCGACGTGCTAAGCTGGAGCACGGAACCGCTTGCCGAAGACCTCGTACTCGCCGGCGATGTCACCGCCAGGCTGCAAGTGTCGACCACCGGCGGCGATGCCGACTGGATCGTGAAGCTCATCGACGTCTATCCCGAGGAGAACACCGCGAACATCAAGCTCGGGGGCTTCGAACTGATGGTCGCCAACGACGTCTTCCGGTCGCGCTTCCGCGAGTCGTTCGAAAAGCCGCAGGCGATGATTCCCAACCAGGTCACGCCCATCACCATCGACCTGCACACGCAGAGCTACCGCTTCCAGAAGGGGCACCGTGTAATGGTGCAGGTGCAGAGCACCTGGTTTCCGCTCATCGACCGCAACCCGCAGACGTGGGTGCCGAACATCTTCGAGGCGAAGGCGGGCGACTTCAGGGCGCAGACGCACCGGGTCTGGCGCACGCGCGCGCAAGCGTCGCGCGTGGACATCCAGGTGGTGCAGCCCTAGCCGATGAGATCGTCGCGGGTATCGATGTTCCGCCGCACGCCGGCATCGCCCACCGGCACCTCGAGCACGCGCGCGCCGTAGCTGCGCACCACGGCGCGCGCGCCACCGTCGGCCACCGTCATCATCTCGCGCCAGGTCTCGCGGGCAAACCACACCGGATGCCCGCGCCCCTCCTCCGTGACTGGCACCACGATGGGCGCCCCGCTGCGCCGCGCGGCGTCCACCACCGCCAGTGCGCTCTCGGCCCGTGCGAACGGATGATCCACCGGCCAGACCAGCACACCGGTGGCATCGGTGTTGGCGAGTTGCGCGAGCCCGAGTCTCAGGCTCGCCACCTGCTCGCCTTTCGGCCTGGCGTTCACCACCGCGCGAGCGCCGGCGGGCACCTCGGTTTCCGGGGGAACGACGACGATCACCGGATCGGCGCCCGACGTGCGGCAGTGTTCCACCACCACATCGAGAAAACTGCGGCCATCGGCCAGGAGCGCTGTCGCCTTGGATTCACCAAAACGCGTCCCTGCGCCCGCCGCGAGCACGATGGCGGCAAAAGGGTGCTTCTTCTGTGCGCTCATCGCGTGTCGAGCCGGCGCATGGCACGCTTCAACAGCGCCTGCGCCTGCCACACCTTGTATCCATTGTGCTCCAGCGGCTTGGCGTCGTACATCGCGCGCTCGGCCAGCGCGTCGATGCTGTCGTCGTCGAGCCCGCCGGTGGCCACGTCCTCCTCCACCGAGGCGCTCACTCGGCAGGGCCCCAGCGAGACGCCGCCGAAGGCCATGCGCACCGCACCATCGAAGCGACGGTGTGCGGCGAGCGACACCGTGGCGAAGTCCCACGCGCCACGCTGCATCAGTTTCTCGTAAAACTGGTCACCTCCGGCCGCCGTAGCCGGCAGCAGCACTGCACTCACGAACTCGCCCGCGGCCAGCGTCGTTTCGCCCTTCGCGTTGCGCGTGGCGCCGGCAAACAGGTCGTCCAGCGACACCTCACGCGCGGTCCCGGTTCCGGTGACCTCCACCGTGGCCTCGAGCACCGTCAGGGCCACGAGCGGATCGCTCGGATGCACGGCGTGGCATGTGCCGTCGGTGAACAGCGCGTGGTAGTGATTCTCGCCCTTCTCGGCGAGGCATTCGGTGCCGCCGTTCTTGTAGCACGGCAGTGAGCGCCGGAAATACCAGCAGCGGGGACGCTGCCCGAGGTTGCCGCCGATGGTTCCCATCGTGCGCAGCTGTGGCGTGCCCACCGACGCCGCGGCCTGCGCGAGCGCCGCGTACCGTTCCGCGATGCCTGCGTGCGACGCAAGGTCGGCAATGCGCACGGCGCATCCAATTCGAGCCGACCCATCCGCACGCAGCGCAATGTCCCGCGCTCCCGGGAGCCGGCGGAGGTCCACCAGCATCTGCGGATGTGCGAGTCCCTCCTTCATGGTGACGAGGAGATCGGTACCGCCGCCAAGGGGCACGGCCGCCGGCGAAATCAGGGCGCGCAGGGCGTCGTCGGCGTCGCTGGCCTGGTGGTAGCCGAAGGGATGCATGGGGCGAGGGTGTTGAGCGAGGGCGCGCGGGGCGTAGTTTGATACCTTAGTGACCCCGCCATTCCTGATGAAACTGTCCGATTGCAGGCCTGCCCGCCACCTCATCGTGGCAGGGCTCGTCGTTGCCTCCGCGTGCGGGGGCAAGGCGCCTTCACGTCCCGCGACGAAGTCTGCGGTCGTCACGGACAGCGCCGGCCGGCACTCATCCGACTCGGCGGCGGCGATGGCTGCCGTGCACGACACGGCGATGATGCACCGGCTGTCGCCTGCGGCCGACTCGCTGGCGCCGTATCTCGTGTTCATACCGCACGAGGAGCGCGTGCTGGTGGCCGCCTCGCGCAACAAGCAACTGCTGCTCGACGTAGGGCGCATGGACCTCGACGTGCGCAAGGACAGCGCCCGGTCGCGGGCCTTTCACGAAGCGGCGCCGGTCCTGAGTCCGGTACCGCCGCGCTCGGTCTTCCGCCTCTACTGGGCACAGGCGGCCGAGGATGTGGTAGCCGACTCGTTCGCTGTCTACAATGGGCGCATCGTCATGAGGGTGCTCGGCTCGCCGGCGCTCGACAGCGCGGCGCGGGGCAAGGAAGCGCTGGTGGCGCTCGCCATACGCGCTGACAGTGCCCAGCCACCGCTGGCCACGGCGTGCGATCTGCGCGCCCAGATGGTTCCGGACACCACCACCGAGGGTCGGGCGGCGGCGAAGGTGCAGGCCAGGAGCCGTGCGGCGGCCGACAGCGCCTACGATGCACGCGTCAAGGCCGTGCGCGACTCGATCGAGGCCGTGCTTCGTCGCGAACGCCCGCCGTTCGAGCGACTTCAGCGGCGGACAAAGGCATCGTCGAGCCAGGTGCGCGGCTGCTTCGGCGAGTCGCGGCGCGCCCTGATGGTGAGCCTGCGCGCCGGTGACGTTGAGTGGGTGCGCGAGCGACTCGTGCTGGTGGCGCCCAATGGCACCGTCACCCAGTTGCACGTCGACGATCTCCGGTTTCGCGCGCACGACCTGCTGGTGGCGTTCGACGCCGATGGCGATGGCGTGGACGACCTGGCGACGCGTGCGATGACGGAACGTGCCGGCGGCACCACCGTGCTGCGTGTGGACCTCGCCAGGAAGCGTGCGGAACGGCTGGCGGGTGGGTTTGCCTGGGAA
>DATCGU010000379.1:0-14062 GCA_036508735.1 Gemmatimonadaceae bacterium | reverse complement strand
CCGACACTTCGGTGAATGCTCCGGCCGATATCCCGCACGTCGGGCTGTGCTTGAAGATCAGCCGCGGTGTCTCGCCCTGCAGCAGCTTGATGGCAGTGGCAGGGCTGGAATCGGCTACACGTTGAATGGCCATCAGGCTTGAACCTCGGGGACCGGGACCCTGGCGTGGCATCGAGCCGCGTCAGCGCCCATCGGTGTCAAATTGAAGTGTATCCTCGCGCTCGACCACCCAGCGCAGCGTGTGCTGGTCGGAGAACAGCACCAGCCGCTCGCCGTTCACGTCATACAACAGCGTGCACCCGCGATCGCTGGCCAATCGCTCAATGGCGGCCTTTGGCCCGCGCACCCAGCGCGGGTACCGTGTGCCGAGGCGCTCCAGCCGGCATTGCACGCCGTACTCGTTCTTGAGCCGGTGCAGCATCACGTCGAACTGCAGTTGCCCCACGGCTCCGACCATCGGTGACGGCCCGGCCAGCTGGTCCTTGGTGTCGTAGAAGACCTGTGCGGCCCCTTCCTCGGTGAGCTGCGAGAGCCCGGCATCAAACTGCTTGCGGCGCATCGGATTCAGCAGCTGCAGGCGGCCAAAGTGCTCCGGCGCAAACCGCGGAATCCCGGCAAAGACCACCGGCGGTCCCGTGTACACCGAGTCGCCGATGCGTAACTCGCCGCGATCCATGATGCCGATCACGTCGCCTGGCCACGCCTCATCGATGCTCGAGCGCTCGCGCGCCAGGAACTGCTGCGGTGCGTTCAGCCGGATCGAGCGCCCCGTGCGCGCCAGCGTCACCGGCATCCCCGCCAGAAAATGACCGGAGCAGATGCGCATGAAGGCGATGCGATCGCGGTGCCGCGGGTCCATGTTCGCCTGGATCTTGAACACGAATCCCGAGAAGTGCGGTGACGTGGCCTCGACCACGCCGGTGGTGGTCTCGCGCCGCCCGGGCGGCGGGGCGAGCGGGAGGAAGTCCCGCAGGAAGGGCTCGACGCCGAAGTTGGTGAGCGCACTGCCAAAGAACACCGGCGAGAGCCGGCCCTCGCGCACGTCCTCGGCGCTGAACTTGTGGCCGGCACCGTCCAGCAGGGCGATGTCGTCCACCAGCCGCGCATGCGTCTCCGCACCCAGAAGATCCTGCAGTCGCTCGTCGGTCACCGAGCCCACCGTCACCGGGGCGCGCCGGGCCCCGTGCGTGTCGTCACGACTGAAGAGCGACACGCTCGCCTCGGAGCGGTCGAAGACGCCGACGAACGCGCCGTCACGAAAGATCGGCCAGGTCACCGGAAAGCACGCGATGCCCAACTCGTCCTCCACGTTGGTGACCAGCGTGAGCGGATCCTGCCCCGGACGGTCGCACTTGTTGATGAAGGTGAAGATCGGCGTGCGACGCTTGTGGCAGACCGCGAACAGCTGGCGCGTCCGGTCCTCCACCCCGCGCCGGTTGTCCAGCAGCATCACCGCGCTGTCGGCGGCAATCAGCGTGCGAAAGGTGTCCTCGGAGAAATCCTCGTGCCCCGGCGTGTCCAGCAGGTTGATGTCGTAGCCATCATAGGTGAACTGCATCGCGCTCGAGGTCACCGAGATGCCGCGTTCCTGCTCGATCGCCATCCAGTCGGACGTCGCGTGCCGGTCGGCGCGGCGCGACTTGACCGAGCCCGCCAGGTGGATCGCCCCTCCGTACAGCAGGAGCTTCTCGGTCAGCGTCGTCTTCCCCGCGTCGGGGTGACTGATGATCGCAAACGTCCGGCGTCGCGCAATCGCGTCCGCCAGCGCCTTCGATCCGTTGTCCGGCACGAGATCCAGTTCCGTCACGGCCTGTTCGCTGTGGATTGCATGGTGAGTCCGTACCGGCCGGTGAAGGGAGCGCTCGACCGCCCCTCGCGAGCGAATGATAGCCCGGTGCCGCCCGGTTCAACAACGATTGACCCGGACGCCACGTCGTCTGGATCGCGCCGTGAGGAGCGCTACATTACCGAAACCGGCCGTTCAGCGATGGAGGAGCGTGAGGCAGCTCGTCAAGGGAATCTTGCGCAGGATCGCACCGCAGTGGACCATGTCGCTGTTGTCGGCCCGTGCGCGAGTGGAATCACACCGGTGCATCGCGCTCTGGGGAAGCGGCCCGGTGGTTGACAAGCTCATCGGGCGTTTCGGCAACCGCGTCCGGGAAGGCTTGTTCGCAGGGCTCGTCCTCACGCCCATGGCGCACGCCGAGCAGTTGGGTCCGTACCTGCTGGGGTTGTACGAGAGCGAGCTGGAAAGAGCGTGGAACACCGTCTTCCGCGGCTCATACGCGCAGGTCATCGACATCGGCGCCCGATTCGGATACTACGCGGTCGGGCTGGCCAGGCGATACCCGCAGGCGTCGGTCGTGGCTTTCGACACCGACTGGTGGGCGCGCAAGGCCACGCGTGAGATGGCCGCCGCCAACGGGACGGGGAATGTTGAAGTATGCGGTTTCTGCACGCCCGCATGGCTCGAGCGCCACACGCGGGAGGACGCGCTCATCCTCAGCGACTGTGAGGGGTACGAAGCCGTCCTGTTCCAGCCCGGCATCATCCCCAGGCTCCGTTCGGCCACGCTCATCATCGAGACGCACGAAGTCTATGCGCCCGGCGTCACCAACCGGCTTCGCGAGGTTTTCGGCCAGACGCACAGGGTCCTGGAAATAGGCCAGGAGACCGCACGGCGGACCACCTCGCTCGACCTGGACTTCCTCACCGACGACGAGCGACGGCTCGCCACCAGGGAAGTGCGCACCGATCAATCCTGGCTGCTCTGCCTTCCGCGCACCGGGCCGAACGCGGCCGTGCTGGCCTGAACGGCATTCCCCTCGACGCATCTGGCACCTGGCGTCGAGCTCCTGCATGTTGAACCCATGCGCAACTCCCCCCTCGCGTTGGCTTTTGCCTGTGTAATCGGCACCGCCGCGCCGCTCGCCAGCATCGTCGCGCAGGCCACCGGCCCCACACTGGCCGTCGCCAGCGACACGAGCATGCGGCAACTCATCAGGCTCAGGGACGGCTCCGCGGTGCTCGGCCGCATCACCCAGTCGTGGGGCGACTCGGCGCGCGTCGAGTCCATGGCCGGCGTGCTCATGCTGCGCCGCGCCAGCATCGCGTCTGTCAAGCTGGTGCCCGCTTCGTCGATCCACGATGGCGTGTATTGGCCCGACGACCCCAATGCGACGCGCCTCTTCTTTGGTCCCACCGCTCGCATGCTCAAGAAGGGCGAGGGCTACATCGCCAACCACTGGCTCTTCTTCATGGACGGCTACGGCGGCGTCACCGACCGTTTCACGCTGGGCGGCGCGATGACAGTCGTCCCGTCAAGCAACTTCATCAAGAACAACATCTACTTCATCTCGCCCAAGGTGGCCATCACGCAGTCCGAGCGATTCAACACCGCCGCCGGTGTCTGGATGGGCATGGCACCGTTCTCGGACGCCATCGGCAGCGTGAACACCTTCGGCATCGCCTACGGCGTGGCCACCTGGGGCGGGCCGGAGGGCGCGCTCACCCTGGGCGGTGGCTACGGCTTCGCCGAGGGCAAGACGGCACGCAATCCGGTGGTGATGGTGGGTGGAACACGACGCCTCTCCCGCCGCGTCTCGTTTGTCACCGAGAACTGGATCTTTCCCAACGTCGACTATCCGCTCGTCTCGGCCGGCCTGCGCTTGATCGGCGAGAACGTCTCCTGGGACCTTGGCATGATCACCGTGCTCGGCACCAGCTCGACGATACCCGTCCCCTGGTTCGGCGCGGCCTGGAAGTTCTGAGCGCACGCAATACCCGTCCGCACTCTCACCCGCCGCCATGACCGAACCGTATTCGCGCCGTGACTGGATCAAGACGGTCGGCGCCGTCGGCGCCGGCGCCCTCGTGCCGCTCGACCCGGCACTGAGCACTCCACCCGCAAGCCCGCCGGCTGCTGCAGCGCCGCTCGCCGTGCGCGAGGTCTACGCCCCCGGTGACATCGTCGAGCTGTACTCCACGAGTGACGTCTTCACGCCGGCGCGCGGCAACTCGTACATGAAGTTTTCGTTCGACTTTCCCGAGCCGGCGGTCGTCTTCGGCGACCACCGCTTCAGCTTCCTGTTGTTCACCGAGGAGAACACCTACGCGCTCGACCGCTCCTTCATGCGCGCCACGGGCAACGATGACGCACTCGAGCTGACCTGCACGGGACTGGCCTGGGCGGGCGGTCAGGAGAAGGCGCCGGGCAAGGTCTCGGTGAAATTCACACGCACGGGACGCACCATCGAGTGGGACATCGTCGCCGAGATGCAGCGCCCGATCAAGACGGTGACGACGGTCATTCGCGACGTGCCGCGCGGCCAGGTCTCGCTGGGTGGCGCGCCTCCCGCCGACACGCGCGACGGCGACGTGCTGGGTGGCTACACCTTCGGAGCCGGTGACCTGCATGGCGCCGAGACGCCGCAGAGCATGACGACACCGGTGTCAATCGTGCAGTCCGGTGATACGGACTTCCTGTACCTCACCACGCAGGACGCGCGCGTCCGCCCCAAGCGCTACCTCTTCCAGGCGGGAGAGCGCGGCTTCCGCACCGAGGCCATCTACGAACACGACGGCTGGAGAAACGACACCCGCGTGGTCGTTCCGCGCTGGCAGCTGGGCCACGCGTCGTCGTTCGAGGGCGCCATGGCGCCGCATATCGCACACATTGAAAAGGCGTTCAACCTGCAGTCCTGGGAGTCGCGAGCCGATGTCCCGGCGTGGATGCGCGACATCGCGATGGTCACCACGCTGCACGGCATGCACTTCACCGGCTTCATCTTCAACGACTACGCGCAGCAGCTCGCCATCCTGCGCTGGATGGCCACGCAGATCCCGGCAGATCGCGTGCTCGTCTTCCTCGCGTCGTGGGACGGTCGCTACTACTGGGACTATCCCAACTACACGGTGCCGGCGCGCATGGGCGGCGATGCGGGCTTCCACCAACTCATCGGCGAGGCGCGCAAGCTCGGATTCCGGATGATGCCGATGTTCGGCACCAATGCCGCCAATCGCAAGCAGCCCATCTGGCCGAAGATCGCGTCGGGCGCCACGCACAAGATCGACGGCGACATCTACAACCTGAACTGGGTGGACTGGAACAACGACCGGCACCAGGACGGCTGGCTGACGTACATGAACGTCGGCGAGGACAAGTGGCGCAACCATCTCGAAGGGCGCATCGACGCGATGATCAACCAGTTCGGCGTGGACGCGTACTTCCTCGACATCGTCGGCGGGCACGTGAACAGCACCAACGGCGACATGCACGAGGGAACACGCCGGCTGATCCGGAACCTGCGCGAACGCCATCCGCGGGTGGTCGGCGTGGGCGAAATGCCCTATGATGCGCTCTACGAGTTCATCCCGATGTTTCACGCGGGCGGCGGCGCGCGGTGGCGCAAGTACGCGCACTTCTTCCAGCACCTCAGCGCACCGGCGGCGGGACGCGGCAGCAGTGGCGTGCATGAGTCGGGGTTCGGTCGCTTCAACACCGAGACACTGGGACTTTCGCCCAACGCCATCCCCACCCTTCAGGTGGTCGACGACACCTTTACGAAGTACAGGGACACCATGCGCGCGATCATTGCGAAGGCCAAGGCACGGGCGGGGATCGCATGAGCAAGATCCGCAAGACAGCGCGCGCGGCGAGGGGCCGCACGCCGGCGCGCCGCGCGCCGCTCGCGCTGCGCAAGGCGGTCTGCATGGCCAACGTCGAGATTGCCCGCCGCGGCCTCGCGCTCTTCACCTTCGGCAACGCCAGTGCAATCGACCGTACCCGCGCTCTGGTGGTGATCAAGCCGAGTGGCGTGCCGTACGCCAAGCTGAAACCGGCCGACCTCGTGGTGACCGACCTCGACGGACGCGAGCTCGAAGGCAAGCTGCGGCCTTCATCGGACCTCGCCACGCACCTCGCGCTGTATCGCGCGTGGCCTTCGGTGGGTGCCGTCGTGCACACGCATTCGCACTTCGCGACGGTCTGGGCCCAGGCGGCGCAGGAGATCCCGTGTTACGGCACGACGCACGCCGACTACTTCAACGGGCCGGTTCCCGTGACGCGCGCGCTGACCGAAGAGGAGATTGCGCACGAGTACGAGCTCAACACCGGCAAGGTGATCGTCGAGCGTTTCGACGGCGAGCCCACCACGATATCGGCGGTGCTCGTCGGTGGGCATGCGAGCTTCGTCTGGGGCCCGACGGTCGACGCCGCGGTGGAGACGGCATCCGTGCTCGAGGAAGTGGCGCGCATGGCGTTTCACACCGCCGTGCTCAACCCGGCCACCGAGCAGCTCGCGCAAGCGCTGCTGCACAAGCACTTCAGGCGAAAGCACGGGCCGTCGGCCTACTACGGTCAGCCCTGACTCGGCCGCATCCCGCCGCGCACCTCGGCGGCAATCGCGCGCATCGCCGGCAGCACGTGACCCACGGCCAGCGGTGCGGAGTCGGGAGTGCCCATTCCGAAATACAGGTCGCGATAGAGCGGGTAGAGCCGCTCGTACACCGCCACGTCGCGCGGGTCGGGCTGCACCGTGCGGTACTTCGGGCAGAGCGCCGCCTGCGCCGCCTCGACGCTCTTGAACTCGCCGCAGGCGAGGAACGCGAAGATCGACGACCCGAGGCTGGTGATCGGCGTCTCCGGCACGAGCACCGGCAGGTTGAGCACGCTGGCGTACACGCGGTTCAGCACCTCGTTCTTCTGCGGAATGCCGCCACCGTGAATGATCCGCCGCACGGGCACGCCGTGCTCACGCATGCGGTCGAGGATGATCCGCGTGTGGAACGCGGTCCCCTCGATCGCCGCGTACAGGTCGTCCTCGGCGGTGGAGTTGAGGTTCCAGCCGAGCGTCACGCCACCGAGGTTCGGATTCACCAGCACCGTGCGGTCGCCGTTGTCCCAGGTGAGGCGCAGCAGTCCGGTCTGGCCGGCGCGATAGTCGCCCAGCCCCTCGGACAGCGCGGCCACGCTGCGCCCGGTGCGCGCCGCCAGCGACTCGAACAAGTAGCCGCAGGCCGACAGCCCTGCCTCGATGCCCATGTAGCCAGGGTGAATCGAGCCGTCCACCACACCGCACACGCCGGGCACGAGCCCCACGTCCAGGGCGATGCCCATGATGCACGTGGCCGTGCCGATCACGTTCACGATGTCGCCCTCGGCGATCCCCGCCCCCACTGCGTCCCAGTGCGCGTCGAACGCGCCCACCGGCACGGGGATGCCCGCCGGCAGCCCCAACTGACCGGCCCACACCGCGCACAGGTGCCCGGCAACATGATCGGAGGTATGGTACCGCCCGGCAAGCTTTGCGCGGATGCCCGCGAGCAGCGGATCGACCGCCACGAAGAACTCCTCGGACGGGAAGCCGCCGAGCGACTCGTTCCACAGCCACTTGTGACCCATCGCGCAGATGCTGCGCGGCACCAGCCGTGCGTCGGTGATGCCACAGAGCACGGCGGCCATCATGTCGCAGTGCTCGAGCGCGGTGACCAGGCGACCGCGCTGGGCGGGATTGTGCCGCAGCCAGTGCAGCAGCTTGGCAAAGCCCCACTCCGACGAGTACGTGCCGCCGCACCACTCGATGGCTGGTTCGCCGCGTGCGTGGGCCACCGCGGTAATGCGCGCCGCCTCGTCCCTGGCGCGGTGATCACACCACAGGTAATAGTCACTAAGTGGTACTAAATCGTCGCCCACCGGGATCACTGTCGAGCCGGTGGTGTCGAGCGCGATGGCGCGCACCGCGCTGCCCGGCACCGCCGCGTCGCGCAGCGCGTGCGCCATGGCCTCCACCAGGGCGTTCATGTGCGCGTCGTGCGACTGGGTGGCGAAGTCCGGGTCGTGCCGGTCGCGCTGCACCGGGTATTCCGACACGCCATGCCCGATGACGCCGCGCGCGCTGTCCACGATGGACACCCGCACGCTCTGCGTGCCGAAGTCGACGCCGGCAACGATGGTCACGCCGCGCCGTGCCTCAGCACATCCCAGCCCAGGTACCGGGTGGTCGCTTCGTGCACGGCACCGGCCACATGCGAAAACGTGCCCGCCACGTGATGCTCGAACCCGTTGCGGCAAATGTACCGCAACAGGTCCTGCAATCTCGCGATCTCCACGACCCCCGCCCCGCCGAATGTCTTCAGTCTGTCGTTCGTGAACTTCCCCTCACCCACGTAGCCGCGAATGGCCCCGCTGCGGTCATCGGTGGAGAACCGCGCGAAGCTCATGTCCCCGGCCTTCACCTTGCCGACGATCGTCCCATAGGTGTTCTCGCGCCCCACCGTGCCGGCGATGATCTGCTGGTAGTCCATCTTCGGTGCCTCGAAGAAGTCGAGCGGCAGGTTGCTGCAGTGAAAGCAGACCGCCTTGTCGGGGTCGTCGCCGTAGTTGTTGTTCCAGTCGAGCAGTGCGCTCGGGCCCTGCGACGCCAGCGTCAGGGCGTACATGCTGAGGGTTCCCATGACGTCCACCTCGCACGCGCTCGGCAGGTTGGCGTTGCTCATCATGCTCATCAGCGTGCAGGGCACGACGCCGAAGTACTCCTCCAGCGACGTCCAGCACTGCACCGCGCTGATGGTGACGTCCGCTTCCTTCATCCAGCGGTCCATCACCAGCCCCAGCTTGGCCATCTTCAGCAGCGCCGCGTCGGGGACGTCGTCGGTGTCCACGTACGCCATCATCTCCTCGAGCTTGCGCTGCACCGCCGCGTCGCGGTCCTTCAGCCGGCCGATGCGGCCGAGGATTTCCGACAGGTCGATCGGTTCCACCGAGATTCCCGCCCCCTCCAGGATCTTCTCGCTGTAGCGCACCGTCTTGAACGCCGCCGGGCGCGCGCCAATGGCCCCGATGCGCGCCCCGCGCAGGCCGGCCACCACGCGGCACGTCGCCGCGAACTCCCGCAGGTCGCGCCGGAAGCCCGGTGACTCCGGCCGCTGCGTGTGCTGCGACGTCAGCGAGAACTTGATGCCGTACTGTGTGAGCACGTTGCACACCGACATCTTGCCGCAAAAGGCGTCGCGCCGGTTGTCGATGAGCATCTTTGCCGGATCGTCGGCGCTGGCGTGCACCAGCACCGGCACGTCGAGGCCGGAGAGCCGCAGCGTGTCGGCCACCGCGCGCTCGTCGCCGAAGTTCGGCAGCGTCACCACCACGCCGTCCAGCTGCTCCCGGTGCGCGCGGAACAGCGCGGCGCACGCCTTGGCCTCGTCGCGGCTTTCGATGGCCCCGTGGTTCGAGGCGGCCGCATCGATGATCACCGCGTCGATGCCCTCCTCGCGCAGCGCGCGGAGCATCTCCTCGCGCCCGGTGGCGGCCAGGTGGCCCGGAAAGAAGCCACGATTGCCGACGATGACGCCAAGGGTCACGCGGCGCGGCGGCGGCGCGGTCGCGGCCCGCTTGGCCGCCTTCTGGGTGCGCGCGGAGCGCGCCTTGCCGCCGACGTTGGACTCTATTTTATGAATGCGCATGGCTGGGACGGTGAGGACTGGACGAGGACGCGGTAGACGTTACGGTAGACGTTACGGACGGCTGCGTTGACGCGCTACGGCACGCCCGTATGTTTTGCATGAGCCGTTCTCCGCACAGCGCACCGAGACCGTTCCCCGCACCCCGCACCCTTCCCACTCGACGTGACCACCAAACCATCGACGCGCACCGGCCGGATGGCGCGCGCTGTCTTGCGCTCGCCGCAGCTCGGCTTGGTGCTCGTGTTGCTCGTGCTGGCCACGGCGCTCACGCTGGCCGCCGGATCGCACGTCGATCCGCAGACGGGGAAGACGATCAACAACTTCCTCAACACCTACACGCTCATCCAGATGGCCACTGACGCCAGCGCCTTCGCCATCATGGGCGTCGGCGCCACGCTGGTGATCATTGCCGGAGGCATCGACCTCTCGGTCGGCGCCATCTATGCGCTGGCCGGCGTCTCCATGGCGATGGTGCTCCGCGCCGCCGGGCCCATGGACCCGGTGGCCACCGTCTTCCTCGGGCTCGGCACCTGCCTCACCGTCAGCCTGCTCTGCGGGCTCGCCAACGGCGTGATGGTCATCGGGCTCAAGGTGCACCCATTCATCATCACGCTGGGCACCATGTGGATCTTGCGCGGCGTGGCCTTCGTGATCAGTCGCGCCGAGAGCATCCTCATTCCCGGCGCCCTGACCGCCGTGGCCAAGGCTTCCCTGGGACTGGGCACCGCGCTGTACCCCGTGCCTCTTCTGTGTATGCTGGTCGTTACCGCAATCGGCGCCCTGTATCTCTCGCGCACGGTAATGGGACGCCATGTCTTTGCCATCGGCGGCAACCCCGAGGCCAGCCGCTTCTCAGGCCTCAACGTGCCGCGCATCACCCTGGGCGTCTTCGTGCTCTCCGGACTCGCCGCCGGTTTCGCCGCCTTCCTCGGCGCCGCGTTCTACGGATCGGCCACCTCGTCCGACGCCAACGGCTACGAACTCTACGTCATCGCGTCGGCGGTGGTCGGCGGCGCCTCGTTGTCGGGCGGCAAGGGGAGCGCCGTGAGCGCCATGCTCGGCGCGGTGCTCATCGTCACCATGCGACAGGCCATTCGCACGCTGCACCTGGACCAGAACTACGAGTGGATCATCATCGGCGCCGCCATGATCGTGGCCGTCGTGCTCGACCAGCGCGGCTCGCGCCTGCTGGCCGGACGCCTCTCCGCCTCTGCCTGACGCCGCCACGCTGCAACCAACCTTTTCCGGAGCATTGATGTCCCTGTCTACAAGGTGGTCCCGTCCGGCGCTGGTGGTGGCGGCATTCGCCATGGCGGCATACGCCATGGCGGCATGCGGCAAGGGTGGCGATACGTCGGCCGGCAAGACCTTCACCATCGCAATGATCGCCAAGAGTTCCACCAATCCGGTCTTCCTTTCGGGCCGCCAGGGCGCCGAAGCCGCCGCCGCCGAATTGTCCAAGGCGCACGGCATGACGGTGAAGATCGACTGGCTGACGCCGCCCAACGAGGACGGCGCCGTGCAGGCGCAGCGCATCTCGGAGGCGGTGAACTCGGGAGCGAATGCCATCCTCCTGTCGTCGAGCGACGCCGGCAAGGTGCGCGGCGCGGTGGACGAGGCCGTGGACCGCGGCGTCCCGGTGATGACCTTCGACAGCGACGTCCCCGACTCCAAGCGCTTCTCGTTCTACGGCGGCGACGACGTCAAGATGGGCGTGCAGCTGATGGACGAGCTCGCTACGCAGATGGGCGGCAAGGGGAAGGTGGCCATCATCGCCGGCAACCAGAACGCGCTCAACCTGCAGGCGCGCGTGCGCGGCGTGCGTGAAGCGGCCGCGAAGTACCCGGGCATCACCATCGTGAATGCCTTCAATCACGCCGAGACACCGCAGGACGCCGCCGCTGAAGTGCTGCGCGTCAAGAACGCGTATCCCGACCTGCAGGGTTTTGCCATGGTGGGCGGCTGGGCGCTCTTCACGCGCACGCTGCTCACCGACCTCGATCCCAGGAAGATCAAGATCGTCTCGGTCGATGCGCTGCCTGCCGAGCTGCCGTACGTCGAGACGGGTCTCGCCCCCGTGCTCTTTGCCCAGCCCACGTACAGTTGGGGCTACGTGTCGGTGAATACCATCTTCGACCACGTCTACCTCAAGAAGAAGGTCCCGGCACACGTGCAGATGGACCTCGTGCGGGTGTCCAAGGACAACCTCGGCACATGGGCGCGCCAGCTGAAGGCATGGGGCTTCGCCGACGTCGATCCCAAGTACCTCGCGCTGCCCAGGTAAGTGACCGTACCGCGCGTCCGCTTTACCAGCATCACCAAGCGCTTTCCCGGCATCGTCGCCCTGCGCGACGTCTCCTTTGACGTTGCGCCGGGCTCGTGCCACGCCATCTGCGGCGAGAACGGCGCCGGCAAGAGCACGCTCGGCCGCATCCTGGCCGGCGTGCACCGCGCCGATGAGGGCGTCGTGGAACTCGACGGCGTGCCCGTGGATTTTTCGTCGCCACGCGAGGCGATGGCCGCCGGCGTGGCGATGGTGCACCAGGAACTTGCCTTCTGCGACAACCTGACGGTGGGCGACAACCTCTGCCTGCGTCACCTGCCGCGGCGCCTTGGCCTGGTGGACGAGCGCGCCGTGCGGGAACGGGCGCTCGAGCTGCTCGAGGCGACCGGCGCACATATCGACCCGTCGCGTTCCATGGGCGCGCTCAGCGTCGCCGAACAGCAGCTCGTGCAGATTGCGTCGGCGGTGGGCGAGGGTGCCCGCGTCATCATCTTCGACGAACCCACGAGCAGCCTCGGCGAAGCTGAAGCCCTGCGGCTGTACGAACTCATGGGCGTGCTGCGCACGCGTGGCGTGACGCAGATCTTCGTGTCGCACCGGATGCCGGAAATCTTTGCCCTGTGCGACACCGTGTCGGTGCTGCGCGACGGAGCGCACGTGGCCACGCAGCCCACCACCGCCCTCACCGAAGCTTCGCTCGTCCGGCAGATGATCGGGCACGAGATCGGCGAGTACTTTCCCGTGCACGCCGGCCAGTCGCGAGGAAAGGAACGGCTTCGGGTGGAACACCTGTCATGTCCGGGAAAGTTCACGGACGTCTCGTTCTCGGTGCACGCCGGCGAAGTCGTGGGGCTCGCCGGGCTCGTCGGCGCCGGGCGTTCGGAGATTGCCAAGGCGCTGTTCGGGCTGGATCCATCGGTCACGGGGCAAGTGTTCGTGAATGGCGAGCGCGTCGCCATTGGCAGCCCGCGCGACGCGCTGCGTCACGGGCTTGGCTTTGTACCCGAGGACCGCAAGCGACAGGGGCTCGTGCCCGGCATGCGCGCCCGCGAAAACGCCACGCTTCCCACCCTGTCGCGCTTCTCCCGTGCCGGGTGGGTGGACAAGAAGGCCGAGGTCACCGCGGTGCAGGAGAGCTTCTCGCGGGTCTCGCTGCGGGCGGGGCATGAGTCCCTGGCATCGTCGCTCTCCGGCGGCAACCAGCAGAAGGTGGTGCTGGCCAAGTGGCTCACGGCTGACAGCGACCTGCTGATCCTCGACGAACCCACGCGCGGTGTCGACGTCGGCGCCAAGGCCGAATTGCATGCGTGGATCGACCAGCGGGCCGCAGCGGGCAGTGCCATACTCCTCATCTCGAGCGAACTCCCCGAGCTGCTCACGCTTGCGTCGCGCATCCTCGTATTGCGCGAGGGGCGCTTGCGCGGCGAAATGTCGCGCGAGCAGGCCACGCAGGATGGCTTGCTGCGGCTGATGGCGGGGCTGGGCTGAGCGCAGCTAGCGCCGGATAGTGCGGACGCCGTACACCGGGATGATGCGCCCACCGGCCGCCGCCTCGAAGCTCACCGTCACCGTCTTCTTCCCCAACGTGAGTGCCGACGGGATCGCGTACTCCGCCTCGTAGAATCCCGAGGTCGCAGGATTCGCGGCGTAGTCCGCCACGGGAGTGCCGTCCACCAGGATGGCGAAGGTCCCCAGTGGCGCGGGAAGCCCGTGTTCATTGAAGTACGTGACGGCGAGCGTCATGGGCACCGTGCCGTCCACCTTCAGGTCGTACGAGAACCAGCCCGCGCCCGCACGACTCGTGCGCCGGTTGCCGCGCCCTGCCTGGCGGTCCTTCGGTTCGCTCTGGTAGTTGGCGGCGCGCTCCGACTCGGCGTCGCCGGGCACGACCCGGCCAATCGTGGCACTGTTCATCGCCGTGGCACGAGCGCGTTCGCCGTCCCTCACTCCCTTCAACGACGCATAACTCATGGGGTTGAGCAGGTCCACGTACACGCTGTACGTTCGCCGGTGCGTTCGGTAGAATGGCGCGAAGCTCATGGGTGGCGCCGAGTCCGTGCGGTCGAGCCACCGCGTGGCAGAGCGCGTGCGGAACTCCCCGGCATGGCCGCCCGGCTCGAGGAACGCATCGGGTGATCTCGACTCCGACACGATCACCGGCACTGGTCCCGACGGATCCTCCTCGCCGCGCCGGGTGTTGCGCGGTCCGAGGTCGGCGGCCAACGCCAACGGCCCCCACATGATGGCCGTCACGTTCGCGTTGTCCGGCGTCGGCTCGAGGTGCAGCGACTTGGGGAGCGCCAGCGTCACCATGTCGCC
>DATCGU010000378.1:0-9548 GCA_036508735.1 Gemmatimonadaceae bacterium | reverse complement strand
AGCTACGACACGTTGCGCACGGCGGTGAAGAAGGCCGCGCCGCAGTTGAAGCAACCGCCGCAGCCGGCGCAGGCGCCACAGGCGCCACAGGCGCCACAGGCGCCTCAGCCGGCAGCCGGGGATGGAAAGTGAAACAGCTGCTGGTCCTCTTCGTACGCGGATATCAGGTGGTGTTGTCTCCGCACTTGCCGTCGTCGTGCCGCTATTATCCAACCTGTTCCCACTATGCCATCGAAGCGCTGGAAAAGCATGGTGCTTTGCGTGGTGGATGGCTTGCCGTGAAGCGCGTTGCACGGTGTCATCCGTTCCGGCCGGGCGGTTTCGACCCGGTGCCCTGACGAGAGCAGACAACTAATCGATGGATAAGCGCCTCTTTCTCGCTTTTGCCCTTTCGGGGGCCGTTGTCGTGGCCACGCCCCTGTTGTTTCCGCGCGCGAAGACCGCGCCGGTGCCGGCGGCAACTTCACAAACTTCACAAACTGCACAACCTGCGGCAGGGGCTGAGGCTGCGCCTGTTGCCGAGGCACAGAGGGCAACGGCAGTGACGCCGGCGCTCGCGCGCGCGGCCGAAAGCACGCCGAGCGTCGTCGCGGTGGCCGAAACGCTGACGGTCAACACGTCGGTGAGCCACACGCGATTCTCCACGCTGGGCGCGGCGCCGATTGACGTGCAGGTGCTGGGCTACAACAGCCTGGGGGCAGGCAAGGGCGTGGCGAGCATTCACCAGGCGCGCGAGCCGCTGCTGCGGTATCGCGTGATTTCGGGCAACGACACCATCGACCTGGCCAAGGTGGCCTTTACGGCGACGCACAGCGTGTCGCCCGGCGGCGGGCAGACGGTCTCGTTCCACGGCACGAGCGGCACGGCCGACATCACGCTGCAGTATGCGATGACGAAGGACAACTACCTGGGCACGGTGACGGCCACGGTCACGGGTACGGCGACGCCGGCGTTCCTGCTGGTGGATTTGCCCACGGGGTTCGTGTCGCAGGAAGGCGACACGGCGGGCGACATGAACGCGCTGGCCTATGCGGTGAAGCCGCAGCGCGGCAACGCCAAGGGCATTCCGTTCCGCAAGCTCGACCCCGGCGAGCAGCGCCTGGAGTCGGGGCCGATACTGTGGACAATAGCGAAGAACAAATATTTCCTGGTCGGTCTGCTGAGTAACGAAAAGGCGCCGACGATCGCCGAGGTGAAGTTCGAAGGGGGAACGCGGACGACGAAGGTGGCCACGCGCGGCATCGCCACGGCGGTGCTGCAGCTGGCGAAGGGGACGACGACGTTCGACCTGTATGCCGGCCCGCAGGATTGGGATCGGATGCGCACCCTGGGGCGTGACTTCGAGAACGCCAATCCCTACGGCGGCTTTATGCAGCCGGTGGTGCAGCCCTTTGCCACCATCGTCATGCGCGCACTGCTCTGGATGAAGCGCACCACGCACCTCAACTATGGCTGGGTGCTGGTGATCTTCGGCGTGGCCATTCGCCTGGCGATGTGGCCGCTGAACCAGAAGGCGATGCGGGCCAGCATGAAGCTGCAGCGCATCCAGCCCGAGCTGCAGGCGGTGCAGGCGAAGTACAAGAGCGACCCGCAGAAGCAGCAGGCGGAAATCATGAAGCTGTATTCGGCGCACGGGATGAGCCCGCTGAGCCCGGTACTGGGCTGCCTGCCGATGCTGCTGCCGATGCCGATATTGTTCGCGCTGTTCTTCGTGTTCCAGAACACCATCGAGTTCCGCGGCGTGTCGTTCATGTGGCTGCCCGACATTTCGCTGAAGGACCCGCTGTACATTTTGCCGCTGGTGATGGGCGCGTCGATGTACGTGCTGAGCTGGATGGGCATGCGCAACGCGCCGCCGAACCCGCAGGCGAAGATGATGGCGTACATCATGCCGGCGATGATGACGTTCTTCCTGATCAACTTTGCGTCGGGGCTGAACCTGTATTACACGATCCAGAACATCGCGGCGCTGCCGCAGCAGTGGCTGATAGCCAGCGAGAGAGCCAAAGGGGCAAAACCCACGTAAGAGAGCTTCGTAACTGCTCTCTCGCGGGGACCGGAGGGGCACGGAGGGCGCGGAGAACGGCAACTGGTTTGAGGGGGCTTGGCGGGCAGGTTTTCCCGCCGAGCCCTTTTTATTGGGGTTCGATGTATTGATGGGTCTTACTGCGGAACTCCCGATTACACGGATTACGCGGATCTTCACGGATAATGACCAGCCTGCATTGGGTTGCCCATCTACCCGTGACTGAACTGAACGTTAAGTACATGTGAATATTGCTTTTATATCATAAGTGGATTATGATGTGTCATGGCTACAGTCAAGGAATACCTGTCGACCATTGGGCGTCACGGTGGGCTCAAGAGTCGGCGAACGCTTGATGCCGGTACCGCACGCGACATGGTTCGTGTGCGGGAGGCTCGACGCGCGTACCGCCGGTATCACACGATGTGCTTCTGGTCGTACCGGCCGGACCTGAAGATCGCGCGCGAGGACGTTGCCTGGGTGGCGGAGCAGTTGATGAAGCACGGCAATCGCGAGGCGTGGAACGTTGCAGTACGCCTACGCCGCGATACGGAGCTTCAGCCGTCGCTCGTGGCCACATGCAACCACTCCTATCGCGACGACACGATCGTGGCGCTCTCAACCGCGCCTGGGCGTGGGGCAATTGCGCTGGTGCGGCTGAGCGGGCCGCGCGCGGTGGAGATTGCGCGCGGGGTGTGCACGCCCTGGCCGGGGGGGCCGAGAGGGCCGGGAGGGCCGGGGGGGCCGGGGGGGCCGCAGGAGCCCAGGGTGGCGACGCTGGCCACCATTCACTCGCCTGGAGATCCTGCAGAGGTGATCGACCACGGGCTCGTGACGCACTTTCCGACGCCGCACTCGTACACGGGCGAGGACGTGGTGGAGATTGCCGTGCACGGCGGGACGCTGGTGAGCACGCTGGTGGTGGCGGCGTGCGTGGAGGCGGGCGCGCGGCCGGCATTGCCGGGCGAGTTCACCGAACGCGCGGTACTGCACGGCAAGATGGACCTGGTGCAGGCCGAAGCGGTGGCCGACCTGATAGACGCACGGTCGCGCGCGGCGCACCGCTCGGCGGTGCGGCAACTCGACGGGGCGCTCTCGCGGCGGCTCGGGGCTGTGCGCGACGCGCTGCTGCAGGTGGATGCCCTGCTGGCCTATGAAATTGACTTTCCTGAGGAAGACGAGGCGCCGCCATCGCGCGAGCGCGTGCTGACGGCGTGCGACGAGGCCATGGCGCAGGTTGGGCGCCTGCTGGCCACGCTGCCCGCAGCGGCCCTTGGGCGCGAAGGGGCGCTGGTGGTGCTGGCAGGGCCGCCGAATGCCGGCAAGAGTTCGCTGCTGAACGCGCTGGTGGGTGAGGCACGTGTGCTGGTGAGCGAGATACCCGGGACGACGCGCGACGCGGTGGAGGTGCTGGTGGACGACACGCCGTATCCGCTGCGGCTTGTTGATACCGCCGGCCTGCGCGAAAGCGGGGATGCGCTCGAGCGGCTGGGCATCGAAGTGAGCGAGCGGTACGTGGCGCAGGCGCATGTGGTGCTTGCGTGTGCGGATTCCCGCGAGGCGCTGGAGCAGACGATCGAGATAGTGCGAGGGCTGACAGCCGGTGCGGTTGTGCCAGTGCTCTGCAAGGCCGATTTGTGTAGTGGTCGCTCAGGGATACCTAAAAGGGCACAAGGTTACACAAAGGAACTCTTACAAAAGTCTCCTGTTCCGGAGCCTGTGCCAGGTTCCGCGCTGAGTTCCTTGCCGGGTCCCGCGGTGGGTGCTGTGCGCGTCAGCGCGAATACGGGCGAGGGGCTGGATGAGTTGCGCACGGCGATCCGCGCGGCGGTGACGCTACGCGTGGCGACACCGGATGAAGAGACCCCGATGGTGACGCGGGCGCGGCACGAGGCGGGGTTGCGGTGCGCGGGGGAGGAGCTACGCCTGTTCCGCGAAGCGTGGGCTCAGGGGGCGCTGCCGGCGCCGGTGGCGGCCACGCACCTGCGCGCTGCGGTGACGGCGCTGGAAGAGCTGATTGGTGCGGTGGACGTTGAGGACGTGCTGGAGCGGGTATTCCGCAGCTTTTGTGTTGGGAAGTAGGGTCAGCGGCCTTTCTGCTACTTCGTTCCCAACTCACCCAGCGCTTCGAGGTCGCCGAGGTCTTTATGGCGACCGGTCGCGCGTTTGGTCTGAATGAGGGTCTGACGGTCAAGAAAGGGAACTTGCCTGCCGCGCACATCGACGAGCAGGCGAGCATCCCACGCCTGAGCAAACGCGGAAACACCGCTGATTGACGTCAATAGGTCGATGCGCGTCGGCGGGACGCCGATCTGAATGACTGCGTCCGGCCGTGCGAGGTCTGCGACGGTCACCTTCAGCGATGCCACGGGAGCGCCGAAAGCGGCCAGGGCACGCAGAACGCGACCGGGATTGTCGCCTGTGGAGTCGACCCAGACGTCGAGATCCTGCGTAGCCCGGGGCACGCCATGCGCGGCCAGCGCATGCGCCCCGATGACCAGAAAGCGCGCATCAGCATTGAGCAAGGCAAAAAGAAAGTCGGCCCAGTCGTCGTTCACGAACGTCGGAGCACGGTGATGGGTATGGATGATCGCGGATACTGCGGGAGCGGCTGACCAGAAAGCTCCCACGACCTGCGTGAAAGCACCTCGACCATCCGAACCCGCTCTTCGGGCGTCGTCGTAGCCGAGAGATCATCCGGCGGCTCCTCGCCGAGCCGATAGATCCGCACCGACCAGGATTCGCGCAGTCTTCGTCGTTCGTCGGCGCTCATGGATGAAATATAGCGCCTTCCGTACTTTCAGGTGCGGACGTCACGCCCCGCTTTTGGCGGAAACGGAGACTGACAGCTACTTCTTCGGCCGTGACCGCGCTGGGCGTTCGCGAACGAAGCGAACTCCGGAAGCCCGTGACTCGTTCAGAGCGGCCAGCATCTCCCCGGCCGGGAGCCGGGCGATGCCCTGCTGCACTTCACCAAGCGACAAGACGCTGATGCCAAGGTCGAGCGGCTGCTGCGCGTCAATCCATTTCTTGACACGGTCATCCGGCCGTGGCTTCACGAGCTCGGAGAGCACGGTGGTATCAATCAGATAGCGCATACCGCGTCGCCTTCAGCCGAGATCGATGTCGCGACCGAAATCGCGATGGCGCGGAAAAAGCGCTTCATCCTTGTCGTACCCGAACGCGCCCTCGGCCACCGCCTTGGCCAGCGGCGACGCGGCGAGGTACTCGGTGAGCGGGTGCGGAGCGAGCAGGCGTTCGTAGTCGGACCGCGCGATGACGACCACCGCGTCTTCAGCCCGGGCACCGCGCGTGACCACCTGGGGTTCGTGCGCCAGGGCGCGGCGCACGACCTCGCTGAATCCGTTCTTCGCCGTCTCCAGGGTCCACGACGTCATGGCGCCTCCTCGAAGGGCGGACAGATTTCCTGACTAGCCAGACTGGACAGGCATGATTTTAGACAGTCTGGCCAGCTTGTCAACTGTCACAGCATCAGCGCCTTCCGCTCGCCAACCCGGGCTTGCGATGCTGGTCATCCATGCCCGGCAGGCGTACTATTGATCCTTCCCGTTCTCCCGATAGAAAACCTGCTATGGCGTCAGGAGGCTTGCATGCGCGATCTGGCCAAGGGACTTGTTGGACTTTCGGCGTTGGGATTTGTTTGCGCGGTGGTAGCGAGGTTCATGGGACCGCTCATGAACACTTCGCCGGGAACTTTTGGGCGCGCGTCGCTGGGCCTGGCGGCGCTGGCGATTGCCGTGGTTCTCGTATTTGAAGAGGCCAAGGCCAAGTAACGACCGCGGCAGACACCTGCGTTGATCTCTTCCGGAGACCGGGTCTCTCACGGAGACCGGAGCGAACGGAGTTTCACGGAGACTGCAAAACATCAAGGGGACTCGGCGGGAAGATCCTTCCGCCGAGCCCCCTTGAAAGCAGTTGCTGTTCTCCGGTGCTCCGTTCGCTCCGGTCTCCGTGAGCGAGCCGTTCGATACCAAGGCGACGGAGTTCTTTGTGGAGCGGATGCGCATCACGTGGGACATGGCGCCAGACCAATCCCTCAAAGTCCATGGGCATGCGACGCGAGGTGCGGGGTCTCCGAGGCGGCCCGTGGAGCGCTGTCAGACATGGGCGCCGGCTGCATGTGTGGCCAGCACGCCGAGCACACTGTCGATGTCACCCTCGCTCGCTCTCACGGGGGGCTCTCCCGAAGACCAGCATCATCATCCTTCCATGCAGGTACAATTGTTGATATATTGTACCCATGACAAGCGACAACCTGAAGTTCGTCATCCGTCAATTCGTCGAGCGGGCATTGCCGGCCTGCAAGGCCCGCACCCTGAGTCTTCCCACCGACTCGGGCAAGGTCGTCGGCCTGACTGGCGTGAGGCGGTCGGGGAAGACATTCCTGTTCTTCGATGCCATCCAGCGTCTGGTGGCGCAGGGAGTCGATCGCCGGCGGATCGTCTACCTGAATTTCGAGGACGACCGCCTGCATCCCATCCGGGCGGAGGAGCTGGACCTGGTGTTGCGCTGCTGGCGCGAGGTATTGCCCGAAACGGCGGGACAGCGTGGGTATCTCTTTCTCGACGAGGTGCAAAATGTGCCGGGCTGGGAGCGCTGGGTGCGTCGTGTGCGCGACACGGAAGACGTGGAGATCTTCGTCACCGGATCTTCATCGCAGCTGCTCACGCGGGATCTGACCACGGCGCTGCGGGGCCGCAGCATCACCCTGGAGGTATTTCCGCTCTCCTTCCGGGAATACCTGACGTTCCGGAACGTCGAGATCGTGCCGCACGACGCCGACAACGAAAGCCGCCTGCGCCATGAGCTGAATGCCTACCTGTTCTGCGGCGGGTTTCCGGAGATCGTACTGGCCGACGACGCGCTGCGGCCGCTGATCCTGGAAGAGTACTCGTCGCTGATGCTGTACCGGGACGTGGTGGAGCGCTACGGCGTACGCAACGAGAAGCTGATGCGCGAACTGCTGCGACACTGCTATTGCAACACCGGATCGCTGCTGAACGTGAGCAAGCTGCACCGGGACTTCGCGTCGCAAGGGTACACGGTCTCCAGGAACACGCTTTTTGACTACCTCGCGTACCTGGAGGATGCCTTTCTCGTGTTTCTGCTGCCGAAGCGGGAGACTTCCGTGCGGAAGCAGGCGCACAACCCGAAGAAGCTGCACGTGATCGACACCGGGCTGATGGCGGCCTTCCAGGCATTTCCGGGTCGCGACCTGGGGCACAAGCTGGAGACCGTGGTGTTCCTCGAAACCCGGCGCAGCCACAAGAAGCTCTTCTACTACGCCAACGGGAGCGAGGTAGACCTGTACGACGCCGAAGAGAAGCGGTTCATCAACACGTGCTGGAGCCTGGCTGACGCCGAAACATTCAGGCGGGAGAAGGCGGCCATGGCGTTTGGCGCGGAACGATGGCCGGAGGCAGCTGGCACCTTGCTGTATCACGAGTACACTCCCGGGCGGGAGCGGGAGGTGCAGGGGGCGCAGGCGGCGTGGAGGTATCTGCTGCGCAACTGATGCCTGGTTTCGCACCGGGCTCTCGCGCTATAACGCTCTCACGGAGACCGGAGCAGCACCAAGGGCACGAAGAACGGCCAAATACTCAACCGGCCTCGATCTGTTTGAGGATGATGGCAGGGGCAGCACCGCGGAGTCTTGTGCAAAAAACCCAACCTGCTTAGTTTTTCATCATGCCGACCGTGATTCAACGTGACGGGTTTCGAGTCGTGATCTTCCTGCCACCACGCGAACATGGTCCGGCGCACGTGCACGTGTGCAAGGCAGGGACCGAGGTAGTCATCACCCTGGACCCGAAGGAGTGGAGAAAGAGACATGTCCAGGCGACTGACGACAGCGGAAATTCTCGCACAAATCCCCGCCGCGCGGACGCGGGGCGCGCAGGAAAGAAAGGCGGGGCTCCGGGCAACGTCCGCGCGCTATGACCGCAGGGGTGCGCGTCTCGTCCTCGAACTCACGAATGGGTTCTTGTTCGGAATCCCGGTTGCGACACTTCCACGCCTCGCGCAGGCCACCGCAACGCAGTTGGCCGACGTCGAGCTCAGCCCGGAAGGTGGCGCACTGCACTTTGACGCACTCGACGCGGACTACAGTGTACCCGGGCTGGTGTTGTCCGTGACGGCTCGCGAGGTTGGACGGCAGGGTGGCCTGGTACGCAGCGCCGCAAAGACGCGTGCCGCGAAGGCGAACGGCGCGAAAGGCGGGCGTCCGCGGAAGGTACCGGTCGTGGCGTAGACTTGGTGCCTTTCAATGCGGTCCGAAGGCTGCGTCCGTTCGCTCAGGTCTCCGTGAGAGCGCCGTTACGCCAGATGCAGCTTCCGCTCGCTCGCGACCGAGCGCGACGGTGATTACTGGAGCGATCGCACCGCGACCAGGTCCCGATCCTCGGCTGCACGAACATCAGTTGGTGACAGCGTCAGCAGAGCGTGGGTTCGTCCGGACGCGCGAACGAACTCGACCTCGAATGCGTCCGCTGCATGAAGGTGCACAATGGCCCCGACGTCCCCACGCTGAAGACCGTGCTCCGGAAGATCACGATTCAGGACCACGGTATCGAGTTCTCGATAAGTCATCGCAGCACTCCGGGGTAGGCGGTGACGAGTCGCGGGAAGTCTTCCTCGCGCCGGACGATCCAAACGGTGACGACCGGCCTTGGGTGGCCGGTTGGCCCCTGAAGCATAACACTCAACTCGAAAAGCTGCCCGAACTCGGTAGGCACCGCGGGGACTGCATCGGACGATGACGCCAGGCGCTCAAGGTCGCGCTGGAGTCGGGGCCAGTTTGCGCGTCGGTACCCGAGTCGACCAAAGAACGCGGCCTTGAACTGACCTTCGGGATGTACTGGCGAAAGGAGATAATCCCGCACCTTCGCGGGGTCCACGTAGGCGCGTTCGGCCGCGGGCAGCCGCATCGTTCACGCCAAGTCCAAGTGCATGGTAGAGTATGCCGCAGGTGGAACCGGCCTTCGTCACCGAATAGCGGCGGGGATGCCCATTCCATTGCGACGGTCGAGCCGCGAAAGGTCGGGTTCTCTTGCCCTCACGAAGACCGGGGTCTCTCACGAAGACCGGAGTAGCACCAAGCGCACGAAGAACGGCCAAACACTCAAGGGGGCTTGGCGAGAAAGTTCTCTCCGCCGAGCCCCCTTGAAAGTAGTTGCCGTTCTCCGGTACTCCGTAGGCTCCAGTCTTCGTGAGAGCGCCGTTACGCCAAATGCAGCTTGCGCTCGCCGGAGATGGCCGTCGGCCGCTGCTCGGAGTCTTCCGTGGGCGGCGGCGGGGGCGGCACATGGAAATCGGGCACGAGCGCGCGCAGCTGAATGCGCAGCGCGTCCCAGTTATCGGGGTCACTGAGGGCGCTCTGGATGAGTGTCTCGATGAGCTCGGCGGTGTTGGCGCTCACGGGATCGGCGGGCGAGCGCAGCACCTTGGGGTGCGTGGTGGGCTCCACGGCTTCGTGGCCAAAGAAGACCTCTTCGTAGAGCTT
>DATCGU010000377.1:0-31893 GCA_036508735.1 Gemmatimonadaceae bacterium | reverse complement strand
GGGTTCTCCACCGCTGGATCTCTTCTCTTTGTCGAGGGCCCACTCCATGTGGAATCGAGCAAGGCACGGCATTCATTGCTGGTGCCTCCCCATTCTTCTTTTCGCTGCGGCGGCGTCATTGGGCGCCCAGCAGACCACCGGCACGGTCACGGGGACCGTGGTCGAACGTGGGTCGGACCGTCCCATCGACGCTGCGCAGGTGACGGTCGTGGGCACCCGCCTGGGCGCTGCGGTCAACGCGCAGGGCGCCTTCACCATTCGCGGCGTGCCGTTCGGCGTGCAGAAGGTGCGCGCGCAGTTCATCGGCTTTGAACCCATGGAGCAGACGGTGACCGTGACTGCCGACGGCGCCAAAGTCTCGTTCCAGCTCACGCGCGCCGCGTACGCCCTCAGCGGCGTCGTGGTCACCGCCACGGGTGAGGAAAAGCGCCGCGCGGTCGGCACGGCCATGGCGACCATGGACACGCTAACGATCGCACGCACGGCGGCCGCCAACCCGCAGGAACTGCTCGCGGCGGCCAGCACCGGCGTGAGCGTGCTTGCCAACTCCGGCCAGCCTGGCGCCGGCGCCACGCTGCGCCTGCGCGGCGTCAACAGCGTCACCCAGGGGAACATCCCGCTCATCTACGTCGACGGCGTGCGCGTCTTCAACGGCAACGGGCCGGTCAACACCGGCGGCGGCCAGCAGTCCTCGCCGCTCAACGACATCGCACCCGACGACATCGACCACATCGAGATCGTGAAGGGGCCGTCGGCCACTACCCTCTATGGCACCGAAGCCTCGGGCGGCGTCATCCAGATCTTCACCAAGCAGGGAAGGGCCGGCGCCCCCCAGTGGACGGTCAACATCGCCTCGGGCTTCAACTATCAGGGCCATGTGGGCTCGAAGTCCGACGAGACGGGCATGTGGTTCAACAAGTGCCGCGGTCCGCTGAACGTGAACGGCCTTGGGGTGAAGTTCGAGGACCCCACCTGCCCGGCCAGCGGGAGCTGGCTGAGCAACGGCCCGGTCCAGCGCAACAGCCTCAACGTGCGCGGCGGCACGGCCGGCGGCGCGACGTACTACGTGGGCGGCAACTGGGACGACGAGGCGGGGACGCTGCCGCGCAGCGGGGCGCACAACCGCGGCGTTCGCGTCAACCTCGGCTTTGTTCCGGCCAAGGGCTTCAACCTCGCCGTCAATACCTCGCTCGCGCAGAACGCCAGCCAGGGCTTTGCGGACGGCAACAGCGCGGGTGGCGCGGGGCTCAACATCTCGCGCGGCACCAACTCCAACTACAAGGGAACGGGCTGCAGTGACGCCACCGTCACCTGCGTGAACAACGCCGACCTGTTCCGCTCGGACATCCTGAACACCACCGTCCACTTCATCGGCGGCGCCACCCTGATGTACCAGCCGGTGGAAAGCTTCAGCAACCGCCTGGCCTTCGGCTACGACAACAACAACGCCGACATCGATTACGTGGTGCCGTTCGGCAACCTGCGACTCCCGCTCGGCGCAATCTGGAATACGCTGTGGCACCGGCAGATGATCACCGCCGACTTCGCGAGCACGTATCGTCGTGCGCTCTCCGAAGCGTGGTCGACGTCCACCTCCGTTGGCGGCCAGGTCTTCGACAGCCGGCTCTACTCCGCCTCGCTGGAGTCCGACAACTTTGCCGGCCCGGGCTACCCGACGCTCATCAGCGGCGCCACACGGCTGATCAACGACCTCAGCAGCCAACGCGTCATCAACGCCGGCTTCTTCGGCCAGGAGATGATCGGCTGGCGCGACATCCTCTTCGTCACCGGCGGCGTGCGCGTCGACGGCAACAGCGCCTTCGGCAAGAGCTTCGGCCTCCAGGTCTATCCCAAGGTCAGCGCCTCGTACGTCATCTCCGACGAGGAGTTCTGGCCCCGGCAGTGGGTGCCGTCGCTCAAGCTGCGCGCCGCAGTCGGTTCGTCGGGCAAGGCGCCAGGCGCGTTCGACGCCGTCCGCACCTGGGATCCGGTCGCCGCTGAGAACGGCAAGCCGGCCTTCGCGCCCAACCAGCTCGGCAATCCGAACCTCGGTCCCGAGCGGTCGCAGGAAACCGAACTTGGCTTCGACCTCACCGCGCTCGACAATCGCGTCACGCTGGCGTTCACGCACTTCAACCAGGAGACCAAGGATGCCCTGATCAACGTCATCCAGGCCCCGTCACTCGGTTTCACTGCCAGCCAGTCGATGAACGTGGGCACGCTGGCGAACTCCGGCAACGAGATCACGCTCACGGGGGAACTCCTCCGCCGCGAGAACGTGAAGCTCACGGCCAAGGCCGGCATGACCACGCTCCACAGCAACGCGGTGGACGTGGGCGGCCAGACGCTGACCATCTTCACCAACGGTCGCACGTACGTGCGGGCAGGCTATCCCGTGCCGTCGTACATGGGCAAGCGGGTCACCAACCCCGATGCCCACGCCACGCCGGTCTACGCGACATTCGACTACATCGGGTCGATGTTCGCCACGCGGACATACAACCCGAGCCTCACGCTGCAGTTGTTCAAGCGGTATACGTTCGAGGCGCTGGGTGAATGGCAGTTCGGCGGGCACAACCTGAACGCCACCGGCTACCAGAATGCCAACCTCCGCGTCTGGCGTCCCTGCTTTGCCGCGCAAGCGGCCCTGGCGAAGGCCGCCGCCGGCGACTCCTCGGGACTCGCTCCTTTCACCGCAATGGATCGCGCCCGCTGCACGATCAACACCTCGGAACGTGATTATTCGCTCTGGGTGGAGAAGGCCGACTTCTTCAAGCTGCGCAGCGTGTCGATGACCATCGACCTGCCGGCCAGGTACCTGCGCGGCGCGCGCAGTGCCGCGCTCACCGTCTCGGGTCGCAATCTCTTCACCAGCACGCCCTACACCGGCTTCGACCCGGAAAGCGCAGACAAGACGGACAACACCTTCGCGCGGCGCGACTACTACACGTTCGGGCCGTACAAGACATTCCTCGTTTCCCTTCGCGTGGGATTCTGACCATGACCTATACCTCACGCTTTCATATCGTCCGCCGCTTCGCGGCACTCTCGGCCGCGGTCTTCGTGGCGACGGCCTGCAACATGACCGTCACGAATCCCGGCCCCATACAGGACGAGGCACTCAACGTGCCGGCCGCCATCCCGGCGCTCGTCAACGGCATGTCGGGCGACCTCTCCCTCGGCATCGGTGATTTCAGCGAGCTTGGCGGCCTGGCATCCGGCGAGCTTGTGGAGGCGGGCAACTACGCCGACGAGGGCTTCTTCTACGCCGGTACCTTTACCGGGCTCAACGCCAACACGTACTGGGCCGAAATGCAGCGCGCGCGCTGGACGTCGGAGTCCGGCCTTGAGCGCATGAAGACGGTGCTTGGCACCGGCTTCGAGTCCAACGTCGACACGCCGCGCGCCTACCTGTACGCCGGGTTCGCCAACCGCACGCTCGGCGAGAACATGTGCACGGGGGTCATCGACGGCGGACCGGCGCTGAGCGACAGCGTCTACTTCCAGCGCGCCGACAGCCTGTTCACCCGCGCCTACACGCTGGCGACGGCCAAGGGCAATACGACGGTGGCCAACGCGGCGCTGGGCGGACGGGCGTCGATTCGCGCCTGGCTTGGCAACTGGACGGGCGCCGTGGCCGACGCGGCACTCGTACCGAACAATTTCATCTTCAATGCCATCTTCGGCCTCGGCACCAGCCGCGAGAACCTCTACCTCGCCTACAACACCATCACCCGCAAGGAAGTGTCGGTGTGGGGCACCTACTGGGCGACCATCTACAAGGATCCGCGTTTTCCGTGGGACACGGTGAAGGCGGGAACGGCGATCGCCAAGGGAGCGGACGGCAAGACCAACTTCTTCCGCCAGACCAAGTACACGGGGATGGGTTCGTCGGTGCCGCTGGTGAAGGGCGCCGAGATGCTGGTGTTGCGCGCCGAGGCGGCCTTGCGCAGTGGCGACATCGCCGGCATGACCACGCTCCTCAACACGGCGCGTGCACAGTACACGGGGCTCTCGACGCTGACTGCGCCGGCCACGACCGCAGCCGCGTGGACGCTTTTGCAGAGAGAGCGTGGCGCGGTGGTCTGGCTCGAAGCGCGGGCCCTGTGGGACATGCGTCGCTGGAATGCCGAGGGAACCAACACGTTCCTGACCGGCCGCAACAAGTGCGTACCGGTCAGCGACAACGAGTACGCCTCCAACCCAAACCTGCACAAGTAGCAGCAACGGCAACACGGTCAGGACGGCGGGCTCCCTGATATCGGGGGGCCCGTCGTGCATTGTTGGTCGCGCACCCGCCGTCAGGCGACTGCTTGCTGGCCCGGCACGCGTAGAGCTAGAATCTCCGTCAGCGCCCCCCTCGTCACCTTCCGACTTCCGGGTGGTAGTCATGATTGCCCGCACTCTCGCCGTCCTCGCGCTTTCCGCGGTGACCGTTGCCACCGCCGCCGCCCAGGGCGACGCCAGCTGGATACGCTATCCCGCCATCTCGCCCGACGGCAAGACGATCGCCTTCACATACAAGGGTGACCTGTACAGGGTTGCGGCGTCGGGCGGTGCCGCAACGCCATTGACCCAGCACCCGGCCGAGGACTTCATGCCGGTCTGGAGCCACGACGGCACCAGCATCGCCTTTGCGAGCGACCGGCACGGCAACTTCGACATCTACGTGATGCCGGCCGCGGGCGGCGAGGCGCGACGCCTCACCTTCCACTCGGCCGCCGAGTTTCCGTACAGCTTCACGCCGGATGACAAGTCGGTGGTGTTCGGGGCGGCGCGCATGGACGCGGCAGCCAACCGGCAGTACCCCATTGCCTCGATGCCGGAGCTCTGGTCGGTGCCGGCGGCCGGTGGTCGCCCGGTGCAACTGCTCACCACGCCGGCCGACGACGCCAAGTACAGCCGCAACGGGCAGTTCCTCATCTACACCGACAACAAGGGACGCGAGAACCAGTGGCGCAAGCACCACGTGTCGTCGGTGGCGCGCGATATCTGGGTGTTCGACGTCAAGAGCGGCGCCCACCGCCAGGTCACCACCTTTGCCGGCGAGGACCGCCAGCCCGTGCTGGCCGACGGAGACAAGGCGTTCTACTACCTCAGCGAGGAAAGCGGCACCTTCAACGTGCACAAGATGGCGCTCGAGGGCGGCAAGCCGCAGCAGCTCACGTCGTTCAAGGGCGTACCGGTGCGCTTCCTCAGCATTGCCGATAACGGCACGCTCGGCTTCGGGCACGATGGACAGTTGTACACGATGAAGCCCGGCGCACAGCCGCAACGCGTTGCCGTGACCATCAGTGCCGACGCGAAGAGCAACGGCGAGGCGCTGCTCCAGGTCACCGGCGGCGCACGCGAGATGGCGGTGGCGCCCAGCGGCAAGGAAGTGGCGTTCACCTTCCGCGGTGACGTGTTCGTGACCAGCGTCGAGGGGGGCGTCACCAAGCGCATCACCAGCACGCCGGCCACGGAGACGGGCGTTCGTTTCTCTCCCGACGGCAAGGCGCTGGTGTACGCCTCGGAGCGCGACGGCAAGTGGGGCATCTACGAAGCCCGCCGCACGCGTGCCACCGAGCCGTACTTCTACGCATCGACCGTCATTCGCGAGGCGGCGCTCGTCGTCAACGAGCACCAGAACTACCAGCCGCTCTTCTCGCCCGACGGCAAGGAACTGGCGTTCATCGAGGACCGCAACACGCTCCGCGTGCTCAACCTCGCGTCGAAGCAGGTGCGCACGCTGCTCGACGACAAGTCGATCTTCGCCAACACGCCCAGTCATCACTTCGTGTGGAGCCCCGACGGCAAGTGGATGCTGTTCGACCTCTCGGTGCCGGGCATCGCGCCGGGAGAGGTGGGCCTCGTGAGCACCGACGGCAAGGGGAGCGTGGTCAACCTGACACAGAGCGGCTTCAACGACGGCGACGCCAAGTGGATCCTCGGTGGCAAGGCGATGCTCTGGCTGAGCAATCGCGACGGCCTCAAGAGCGTGGCCCAGTCGGGCGGCGCCCAGCAGGACGCCTACGCCATGTTCTTCACCAGGGACGCCTGGGACCGCTACCGCCTCACGAAGGAGGAGTACGCCCTGGTGAAGGAGAGCGAGGACAAAGTACCCAAGCCCAAGCCCGACACGTCGAAGGCGAAGCCCGACACGTCCAAGGCCAAGAGCGACACCGCGAAGGCCAGGGTCGACTCGGCCGCCAAGGTCGAGGTCGTGAAGATCGACCTCGACGGCATCGACACGCGCAAGGCGCGCCTCACCATCCACTCGTCGTCGCTCGGCGACGCGCTGGTGAGCAAGGACGGCGAGATCCTGTACTATCTGGCGCGCTTCGAGAAGGGGATGAACCTGTGGTCCACCAACCTGCGCACCAAGGAGACCAAGCAGGTGCTGTCGCTGGACGCCAACGGCGGCAGCATGACGTGGGACAATGAGCAGAAGAACATCTTCCTGCTGGCCGACGGCGCCATTGCGAAGATCGATCCGGCCACCGCCAAGCGCGAAGCCGTGAAGATCGGCGGCGAGATGCTGGTGGACATCGACGCCGAGCGCGAGGCGATGTTCGACCATGTGTGGCGGAAGGTGCGCGACACGTTTTACACGCGCGGCTATCACGGCGTCGACTGGGCGGCCATGCAGCCGATGTACGCCAAGTACCTGCCGCACATCGGCACGCAGTACGAGTTCGCCGAAATGCTCGCCGAGATGCTGGGCGAGCTCAACATCAGCCACAGCGGCGCCACCTTCTCGCCGTCGAGCCCCACCGACGACGCCACCGCGTCCCTTGGCGTCTTCCTCGATCAGGGGTACACCGGCGCCGGCGCGAAGATCGACGAAGTGATCAAGGACGGCCCGCTCGACAAGGCCGGCATGAACGTGAAGCCGGGCACGATCATCGAGTCCATCGATGGCCAGCCCATCACGCCGGCCACCGACATCGCGCAGCTGCTCAACCGCCGGGCCGGCAAACCGGTGCTCCTTGCCCTCGCCATCGGCGCCACCAAGTCGGAGCTCGTGGCCAAGCCGGTGACCCCGGCCGAGGAAGGCCGCCTGCTCTACGCACGCTGGGTGCGCCGAAACGCCGCCGAGGTGGACCGCCTCAGCAACGGCGAGCTTGGCTATGTGCACATCCCCGGCATGAACGACGGCGCGTATCGCACCACGGTGGAAGACGTCATGGGCAAGTACGCCACGCGCCGGGGCGTCGTGATCGACACACGCTTCAACGGCGGCGGCGACCTGGTGGCCGACCTCGCGATGTTCCTCAGTGGCAAGAAGTTCTTCGAATACACCACCGACACGCGCAGCAGCGGCTACGAACCGAACTTCCGCTGGAGCAAGCCGAGCGTTGCATTGGCCAACGAGGCCAACTACAGCGACGGTCACTGCTTCGCGTATGCGTACAAGGACCAGAAGCTGGGCCCGCTCGTCGGCATGCCGGTGCCGGGCACGTGCACCTTTGCCGGGTGGGAATCGCTGGCTGACGGCCTGCGCTGGGGCGTACCGGGTGTCGGCGTAAAGGACATCAACACGGGCAAGTACCTCGAGAACTCGCAGACCGGACCCGACATCAAGGTGATGAACGAGTACAACGTGGTGAACCGTGGCAGGGACCAGCAGCTCGAGGCCGCGGTGGCCGCGCTGCTGCGGATCGTCCGCTGACCATCGCGAGACGTCGCGCGCACGAGGCGCGCGGGCTGCTCGACCAGCCCGCGCGCGCGGCCGCGGCGACCATCGCCAGGCAACGGCTGGAGCGCGCCCTTGAGAAGGCGGCGCCGCTGCTCGTCGTGGTCGATACCGATCCGGCGGCGACAATCGGCAACGAGGAAGTGCACGACTTTCGTGTCGCCGTGCGCCGGCTTCGCAGCTGGCTACGGGCCAGCGGCCCGCTGTTGCGCGGCGACGTCCCGCGCGATGCGCGCGCGGCGTTGCGCCGGCTCGCGCGCCGCGCTGGAGCCGCACGGGACGCGCAGGTGCAGTGGAAGTGGCTGTCCACTCCATCCGAACCAATCGGGGCGCCGGGCTCGCGGGCCGCCCAGTGGCTGGCCCACGAGCGCTCCACCGTGTACGCCACCCAGCGCGAGCGGCTGCAGCGCAAGGCAACCGAACGCTGGCCGCAGTTGGCAACCACGCTCGCCGCGGCGCTGGCTCCCCGCCCCGCGGACGCGCCGACGGCGACTGAAGGCACGCTCGCGCTGTACCTGGCGCCGGCGCTCTCCCACGACCTGGAGCTGGCGCGCCGCGCGCTCGACCGCATTGAGCACCCGTCGCAGGTGGCCGTGATCCACCGCGCCCGCATCAAGGTCAAGCGGCTCCGCTATCTGCTCGAGACGGTGGAACACAGGTCATTGCACCGCGCACGGGCCCTCGGGCAGCTGCGCCTCCTGCAGGATGCGCTGGGCGAGCTGCACGATGCGCACGTGATGTCCACGATGGTGGCGCCGCTGCTCGCGCCGCGCCGGAAGGCGCGCCGGGAGGCGCGCGGCGTGGCGGTCCGGCGGCCCGCGCTGCGCGACCTGCGCGCGCTGCGCGCCGCCCTGCGCCGGCGTGAGCTTGCCGCCTTCCGTCGCTCACTCGACCTGGCCGGCTCCCTCGAGCTGGAGCGGGCGTGGCAGTACATCGCGTCGCTCGCCATGCTTCTGGGCGCGCCTCAGGCTCCGGGTGCACTCATTCCACAGACCGCTCATGCGCATCCTGATCGTTGAAGACGACCGCCAGCTCCGGCAGTCCGTTGCCCGCGGACTGCGTGAGGATTCGTACGCCGTCGACCAGGCCGCCGACGGCGAGCAGGCGCTGGCGCACACGGCGGCGCACGAGTACGACGCCATCATCCTCGACATCCTGCTGCCGAAGTTCGACGGCATCGAGGTGTGCCGCCGGTTGCGCGCTGGCGGCGTCACCGCGCCCATCCTGATGCTCACCGCGCTCGACGCCGTCGAGCAGCGCATTGCCGGACTCGACGCGGGCGCCGACGACTACCTCACCAAGCCGTTCGATTTCGGTGAACTGCAGGCGCGCCTTCGCGCCCTCACGCGCCGGCGCGGTGAACTGCTCGCTCCCGACCTCGTCATCGGGGACCTGGTGGTCGATACCCGCCGGCACGTGGCCCGGCGCGGCGATCGCGAGATCGCGCTCACCGCCAAGGAGTTCGCCTTCCTGCACTACCTGGCGCGCAACGCCGGGCGCATCGTCAGCCGCGCCGAACTCATGACGCACGTGTGGGACGACCACCGGGGTTCGTACTCGAATATCATCGACGTCTACGCGAGTCGGCTCCGTCGCAAGATCGACGAGGGCGAGAGCGTGGCCCTCTTCTCCACGCACCGCGGCGCCGGCTACCTGCTCGACGTGCCGCGGTCGGCTGCAGCGCCCACGCGGCGCCGGGGCTAGCGCCGTGATGCCGTGGCCGACGTCACTGCGCGCCCGCCTCACGCTCTGGTTCACGCTCGTCCTCGGCGCGCCGCTCATTGCGTTCGCCATCGGCTCGTACGGGATCTTCTCCCGCACGCTGCTCGATCGCACCGACATTTTCGTCAGCGACGCGCTGACCGCGTTCTCCCGCGAACTCGCCGTCGAACGGCGCTTGCTGCCCGACGCCGCAACCGCCGCGCAGAACACCGTGGAGGAGGTGCGATTCCGCGACCTGCAAATCGTGATCCTCGATTCCGCCGGCACCGTGCTCGCCGTCGGCGCCCAGGCGCATGAGCCTGCTGGAGACGGCACGCGACTGCCGCTCGACGTCAGCCGCCTTGTGGCGAGACTCCGTCTCCTCCCGTGGGAGGTCGCCACGCTGACTCTCACCGACGCACGGGGCGGCTACCGGCTGCACGCTCGCCCCTTCCGGTTGGGCGTCGCGCCGCTGCGGCTAGTGGCGGTCTACCCGCTGCACGACGTCGAGGCCGTGCTCGGCAGGATCCGGCGCGCCTTCCTCATCGTCATCCCGCTGCTCCTGGTCAGCGCGGCCGCGGGCGGCTACTTCCTGGCCCGGCGCAGCCTGTCGCCGGTCGCCGCCATGGCCGCGCGGGCTTCGGAGATCGGCGCATCAACCCTGCACGAGCGCCTGCCGGTGGCCACGCCGGGTGACGAACTCGGCGGACTGGCGACCGTGATCAACGACCTGCTCGACCGGCTCGAGAAGTCGTTTGCGCAGCAGCGGCGCTTCATGGCCGACGCGTCGCATGAGCTACGCACCCCGGTGGCCATCCTGCGCACCGAAGCCGACGTGACCCTGTCGCGCGCCACGCGCTCCGAAGACGAGTATCGCGCGTCCCTTGGCGTGATGCAGGACGCCGCGCGACGTCTCGCCCGCATCGTGGACGATCTCCTCCTGCTGGCGCGCGCCGACGCCGGTCATCTCGTGGGGCGCGCCGAGGACCTCTTTCTCGAGGACGTCGTGCTCGACGCGGTGCGCGGCATCCGGCCCATCGCCGACCAGCGCCAGGTGCGCGTCGAAGTGCGCGGCATCGTCGAGGCGCCCATGCACGGCGATCCCGACCTGGTGGGGCGCCTGGTGCTCAACCTGCTCGACAACGCGGTGAAGTTCTCGCCGCCCGGTGATACCGTCGACGTCGACCTGTCGCACGAGGGCGCGCGCGGCGTGCTGACGGTCACCGACGCCGGTCCCGGGATTCCCGCCGGGGCGCAGGCCCGGATCTTCGAGCGCTTCTTTCGCGCCGACGACGCGCGCACGCGCGTCGAGGCGTCGGAAACGACGGGCGCCGGGCTGGGGCTCGCCATCGCGCGCCGCATTGCCGAGGCGCACGGTGGCACGCTGGAACTCGCCGAGTCGCGCCCGGGACGCACCACGTTTCGTGCCACACTGCCTCTGAACCCGCACAGCTAGACGGAGTGATGCGGGACGACCACGAGGTGTGCGCTGTTCCACACACGGTGCCGCCCGGCGCTGCGCGCGATGCCGAGTAGCGCCAGTACTGAGCATGCGAAGATGAGGATGCGCCGGACCCTGGCCCCCGGCCATCGTCGTGCGACCTCCGCCCCCGCAGCCCCCACCGCAACGAGGAAGCCTATGCTCGGCAGGAACAGCGTGCGCTCGGCCAGCACGATTCCGGTGGGTACCACGTTGCTGACCGGGAACAGGCCGACGGCGCACCAGGCCAGTCCCACGCAGATGACCGGCGCGCGCCGGCGCGTAAAGACGATGATCGCAAGCGCCGCCACGACAAGTGCCAGGCCGAGTGCTTCAGACGGGCCCATGCTTGTGCGTCGCACGAGGTCGTCCACCCCGTAGTCCGCCTGAAGGCGTGCCGGCCACGCCAGCAAGCGCACCCACATGGGCACGACCTGCAGCATCACGAACTCCCTGCCCGCCACGCTCAGGCCGGCGAACGCCCGGTTGGTCACCACCGTCGCCACGTGGCCATCGAGCACGGCGTTCCGGATCAGCAGCACGCCAGCGCCAACGGACGCAAGCGCCGCGTAGCCGAACCAGAGCTTGCGTGCCCGCACGGCGATCGGCGCGTTGTCGAGCGGCAGCAGTTCCGCCGCCAGCAGCAGCGCTGGCAAGACGAAACCGTTCTCCCTGGTGAGCGCGACCGCAGCGTAAAGCGCACCCAGGAACACCCAGTCCCGCCCCGCGAGAGCACCGACGCGACGCCGGTCCACGTACCGGATGAGCATGGCGACCGCCAGGATCCCCACGATCAGCTCACCCTGGTTCACGCCGAGTGCCACCGCCTCGACGTGCACCGGGTGCACCGCAAACAGCACCGCCGCGGCCAGCGCCGCATCACGCGGGAGCAGTCTCTTCGCCAGCATGAATACCGCGACCGCGCTCGCCGCATACAGGGCATAACTGACGAGCCGGAACACCAGTGGGGTGCCGGCGCCGGTCGCATACTCGAGTGCGGCGGCGAGCATCGTGAGCGGCCGGTACAGCTGCTCGACGAACGGCGGCGGCCAGTACGGGCTGACCAGGATCTCCCGCCAGTGCGTGAGGCCATGGACACGGACGTTGTCGCGGATGAGCGGAACGTCGTCGTAGACGAAGTCGTTCATCACCCCGGCCACCGACGCCATCAACGCGAAGGCCGCGACAAGCAGATGGTCGCGGCAGCGCACCGCCCAGCCGGGCACCGGGAACCACGCTCCCGGATTCACCGTGCCCGACTCACGGGTGGAACCGTCGCCAATTGAGGACCATCCATGCAACTACGACGCCCAGGGCCATCAAGAGGTTGCGGACGGGATGGTGGTTCCGTCGCGCAAGTCGTGAATGCTCGACGATTCGCTTGACGGGACGCACGGACACGGCGACTCCTGGTTCGGGGGCGGTCGTTCCGTAGCCTAGCGGAGTCACGCGAGCGCCGCAAATGAGCCGTCCGCACAAGGCGGGCGCGCTTCGGACTTTCGCCAGCGGCGGCGTGCCGCGAGATTCGTTCGCATCTCTTATCCCGGGGTTCTTCCGTGGCGCAGGACGTTCGCTGGGCATCGCTTGTCACATTCGCCACCGGTTTCGAGGCAGACCTCGCCCGGGAGGTGCTCGAGGCGGCCGACATCCTCGTGATGGTGAGGGGACCGCAGGTCGGGCTCTTCGGCGCCGGGTTCCAGGGCGCGATGGGTGCCGGTGTGGAACTGCTGGTACCGGCTCCGGAATTGGCCCGGGCGCTCGCGCTGCTCGACGTCAACGGCTGACCTCGACCACCAGCGCCGGCGACGCCAGCCGCCCATCGCCGGCGTCCAGCCGCCACTCCCCGCACGGCGAAACGCCGTAACGCTTTCGGCAATGCGTCGCCCGGGGCATCTTTCGCCATATGCGCCTCTCTCGAACCGCGTTCCAGATCATCTCGCTCGCCGGCCTCGCCGCGCCCGCCGTTGATGCACAGTCCACCGCGCTTCGCGTCGAACGCCCCGGCCGCGACGCATCGCTCTTCACTATCGAGGCGCTGCGCCGCCTCCCCAATGACACCATCAGCTTCTCGGCGCACGGCGCGCCGCCGGTGCACTATCGCGCGGTGCGCGTGAGCGACGTACTGGCCGCCGCCGGAACGCCGCTCGATTCATTGCGCATCGGGCGCATCGCCTGGGTCGTTGCCGCCATCGCGCACGACGGGTACACGGTCGTCTTTTCGGCGGCGGAACTCGACCCGACGATCGGACCCACGCGCGCCTGGCTTGCCTTTGAGCGCAACACCGGCCCCCTCGCCGCCGACGAGGGTCCGTTTCGCCTTGTCGTTCCCGCTGACGCCAAGGCATCGCGCAGTGCACGCCAGGTGACGACGTTGCGCGTCGTCGATGCGATGCCGTCCCCCGGCAGGAACTGAATGCGCAAGCTCCCCACCCTCGAGACCCGCCGCCTCGTCCTGCGGCCGTTCCTCCTCAGCGACGCGGCCACCGTGCAGCGGCTGGCGGGCGATCGCGCCGTGGCCGACACGACACTCGCCATACCGCACCCGTACATCGACGGCATGGCCGAGCAGTGGATTGCCACGCACGAGGGTGCGTGGACCAGGCACGAAATGGCGACCCTCGCCATCACCGAGCCCGAAGATGTCGAGGCGTGGGGACTCCTTCGCAGCGACGCCCCCGGGCAGCCCGTGACGCGTCTGGCCGACTGAGCGGTACCTACCCCTTGTGACTGCGGCATCCGTAATTGCCCCCCGGAGAAACCGATGGTGCACATTCTTGAAAGCCCAAGTGGAGGCATTCCGCGCAAGCCGAGGGACTCCGAACTCGACATCTTCGGGGTGACCAACATTGGGAAGGTGCGCCAGCAGAATCAGGACCACTTCCTGATCGCCTCGCTGCACAAACACCTCGACATCCACCACACGAGCATCCCGCTGGAAAGCTTGCGTTCCGGCGACACCGACCGCCTGGCCTTTCTGGCGATGGTGGCCGACGGCGTGGGCGGCAGCGCCGGCGGCGAGGAGGCAAGCAGGTTTGCCCTCGACGCCATCACGGCGTACATCACGCGGTCGGTGCACTGCTACTACACGGCCGACCCCCAGAATGACGGGGAGTTCGTGGAGGTGCTGCAGGAGGGGGCGCTGCGCGTCCACGCCAAGCTGACGCAGCATGGCGCCTCGGAGGATCGCGCGGGCATGGCGACGACGCTCACCGCCTTCCTCGGTGTCTGGCCGCGCGCCTACATCCTGCAGGTCGGGGACAGCCGGTACTACACACTGCGAAATGGGCAGCTGTACCAGGTTTCCCGCGACCAGACCGTCGCCGAGGATCTCGTCGACTCCGGCGTCATCAAGCGGTCCGACCCTGGTCACGCGCGCTGGAGCCATGTGCTGTCGAGCGCGATCGGCGGCCCGGAGGCCTCGCCGGTGGTTACGGCCATCGCGAACGACTGGGGCCACGTGCACCTGCTCTGCAGCGACGGACTCACCAAGCACGTGAGCGACGAACAGATTGCCGAGCGGCTGCGCACCATGACGTCGGCGCATCAGGCATGCCAAGCCCTGCTGCAGGACGCGCTCGACGGCGGCGGCAGCGACAACATCACCATCATCATTGGGCGCGCGGTGAAGGCACCGCTGTAGAACGCGGGAGCGCGCGAACGCAAGAACGCGAGACCAGGTCGTGCGCTCTCGCGCTCTCGCGCTCTGCCCTTATCTTTCCCCTCATGCTTCCCGACGCCCAGTACATCGTCGTTCACCCGTTTGAGCTGCACCTCGGCCCGCTGACCCTTACCGGGTTCGGCATCGCCATGCTGCTCTCCTTCCTCGTGGCCCAGTACATCGGCCAGGTGGAACTGCACCGGCGCGGCCATGATCCCGAGATCATGGGCGACGTGCTCGTGGGTGCCGTCATCGGCGGGCTGCTCGGGGCCAAGATCTACTACTCCATTTTGTTCCACGACGCCAGCGCCCTGCTGCACACCTCCGGCTTCGTGTTCTGGGGCGGGCTCGCAGGCGGCATTCTGGCCACGGCCGGTGTCATCAGGTGGCGCCATCAGCCCTTTACGCGCATCAGTGACGTGTCGGCGCCCGGCCTGGCCGCCGCGTACGCCATCGGCCGTACCGGCTGCTGGTCCGTAGGCGACGACTACGGCCGCCCGTGGGACTCGCACTGGGCCGTCGCGTTCCCCAACGGCTATCCGCCTTCCACGGTGCGCAACCTCGTGGAACAGTTCGGCGTGAAGGGCCTCGACGGCCGCAACCCGCTTGAACTTGTCGGCGTGCACCCCACCCAGCTCTACGAAGTCGCCATGGGGACGCTGATGTTCTGGATCCTGTGGAAGCTGCGCGACCACAAGCATGCCGAAGGGTGGCTGTTCGGGCTCTACTGCGCTTTCGCCGGACTCGAACGCTTCATCGTGGAGTTCTTCCGCGCCAAGGACGATCGCTTCGTCGGCCCGTTCACGCTGGCCCAGACCATCGCCCTGCTGTTCGCGGTGGGCGGCCTCGTGTGGATGCGCATGCGGCGCAGCGTGGGCGACGGCAAGCCGGGGATCTATGCGGCGAACAACTCTCGATAGCTGATAGCTGATAGTCGGCGGACGGCGTAGAACGCATGGCGTAGAGCGTACAGCTTCCTTTCGAGGCCCCGCTTCGAGGCGTCCGCTGAACGTCAGTCCGTTTCCAGGACCACCACCGCGCCCGCTGTATCGTCCGTGTGCGACAGCGTCAGCCAGTGGCGGCGTACTCCCAGCACCTCGGCTCGCTGGAGCGCCCGGCCATGGAGCAGGAGCTCGGGGGCATGGCCGGGGCGCGACAGGACCTCGATCTCCTTCCAGCCGATCAGCCGGGCGCTCTCACTGCCCGAAAGGGCCTTGAAGGACGCTTCCTTGGCGGCAAAGCGGGCCGCGAGATGCATGGCGGGTCGGGCACGGGCCGTGGCATAGGCCACCTCGCCATCGGTGAAGAGGCGCGCCAGCACGCGCTCACCCTTGCCATCGAGCAGGCGCTCCAGGCGCCCGATGTCCACAAGGTCGAACCCCACGCCGACGATCATGGCGTTTCCCGGAGCACGAACAGGCGCAGGCGCACGCGCTCACCGCCACTTTCGGCGAGCACCAGGTACGCGCCATTCGGGAGCGGGTCCCGGCTGAGGTCCCACGTCACGTCGTCGTCCCCCGCTCCCACGGCATGCTTCCAGACCAGCCGCCCGGTGAAGTCATAGGCCATCACATTGCCACCCTTTCCGGCAAAGGGCCACACGAAGGTCACCGACGATCCGCGCACCGGATTTGCCGACGGCTTGAACCGCGACGCGGCTGATCCGGCGGTGCCGCCACCGGGACCCGTGGTCGAGGTTGAGCTGTTGGCGAAGACCGCCACCTCGTCGATCCACCACGGCAACCCGTTCGCAAGGAACGACAGCAGCAAGGACTTGCCATGAACGCCGCCGATCCGAACGTCCTCTGGATAGAACGTCGACGCGTTGCCAGCGTACCGGCCCACCACCTGCCACGTCTGAGCGCTGTCGGCCGAAACGCGCAAGAGCCCGAACGGCCTCTCGGAATAGCCGTCGCCGTTGTACCTGGTCCAGAAGGTGATGCTTACCGTGTCCGTGGTCGCCGGCACCTTGATGGGCGTCGAGCGGAGCTCGCCATTGGTGCCGACATACGACGAAACGCCGGTGAATCGCTGCATCGTGTCGATGGCGAATCCCTGCAGCAGCCACGCCGGATCACCGCTCTCGGCGCCCGCCGCGGCCAGTTGCGTCCACGTCACCGACTCGGCACCTGCCGTCACCTTGATGGTGGCCGGACGGCCGGCATTTGCACCCTGCGACACGAGGCGACGGGCGTACTTTCCGCCGGCTGCGGAGTCGACGAGGACCGTCACCGGCTGGCCGGCTGCCGACAGCATCGCGCCCGGCGCCACTCCGGCCGGACCACGCACGCGTAGCTGTTTCGAACCGCTTTCCAGCACCCAGCGTTCCGCACGCAGCCCCGTGGTTGGGCTGCGATAGCCGCCGGGATCGCGGGCCATCTCGATCGCGTCGAGCGCAAAGGGCAGATTGTCGGTGAAGAGCTGCTGCAGCAGGCTCTCGTCGTCGGGGAGTTCGAAACCATAGTATCCCAGCGGGCCGTAGCCGCTGGTGATCTCGGGGTTGATGCTCACGGTGCCGAAGGTCGTGCTCGCCCAGTCGGTGTACTCGCCATTGGTGGGGTACAGCATCCACGCGGTGCTCGGCGAGTAGAACGACCGTTGGGATCCCGGCAGGTGGTCCAGAACCGCGGACCGGGCGTTGGTGCCGGCCAGCACCCTATACGCGTCGAGGTCGGCGGCGAGAATCCCGCTTACCGCACCGGGCGGGAAGAGCAGCAGTCCGGCATATGTGTGGTACGAAACGGAAACGACCGGCGGGTGCAGGGCGTGGAACTGCTGCAACGCGCTCACTTCGGGTTCAGAAGCCGCCGACGGCCCGCGATATATGTCGGACGAGGGGTCCGGAGACGACCCGTTGTCGTCTATCCCCCAATTGGTCGAGTGGTTGCGATTGAGGTCGACGCCCACGTTGCCACCCGTGGTGGGACGGCGGTTCTTCCTCCACAGACGATCCGTGGTGAACGTGTACTCGTAGCCGTCGGGATTCAACACCGGCACCACCCAGATGTCGCGCTGGTTCACCAGCGAGTCGGTACGAACATCGGTGGCTGTGGCCAGCAGGCGGATCAGCCGCAGCGCCATCTCGGTGGCCGCCCATTCGCGCGCATGATGCGTGGCGACGAAGATCACATTGGGGCGCGACGGTGCATCGCCGCGCGGGCCGATCTTCACGGCGAGGATGGGGCGCCCCTCGTAGGAGCGACCGACGGTATCCACGCTGACCCTCGAGTTCGCGCGCGCCAGAGAGTCGATCCAGGCGCGAATGCCGCGCTGCGGGTCGTCGTACGACCGGTACACCACAGTGGGGGTGGTCACCGCGGCGAGGTTCTGCACTCGGCGATTGTCCGTTCCGGGAGCCAGCCGCAGCTGGGCCTGGCCTCCCAGCAACTGGAGCCGCGACAGCTCGACGGGATCGGCCACCACCAGCGCCGTTCCATTCTCCACGCCCACCACGTCGAAGCCGCGCGCGCGCAGCGACTCGGGCGTCATGCCGGCCACGCGGTACGTCAAGTGCTGTTGCGCGGCCAGCGCCGCAGGAGCGAGGGCGACCAGCAGGGCGATGACCAGCGCGCGCGCCGCCCGGCGCAGGTTGCCGCGCGACTGGCCATCATCGCGCAGTTCGACAATCGTCACCCACCAGGCGTCGGCGGCGAGGAAGAGCTGCTGCAGCGCCGCCACCCACGCGCGCCACGCTTCTTCGCGGGCGGTCGCACCGGCCTTGCCCACGGCGACGGCGCGCGTCTCCATTACATCGAGCGCACTCCACACCGCGGCGCCGGCATCGGTGACCTGCGCGGCAAACGCGCGCCGGTCGGGCGCCGACCTCGCGTGCCGCGACGCGGCCATCTGTTCCACTGCATCCACGAGTGCGCGCCGCAGGCGGTCGGCCTGGAAGGCCGCCACGTGCCCTTCCGGTGACCGCACGCGCGCCGCATTCCGGCGGGCGGTGAGCAGCGGCGTATAAAAGCGCGCGTGGTCCGCGTCACGCAGCCAGCGCGCGCTGCCGAGCGCACGCAGCGATCGCGTGAGCTCGGGAAGCACGAGGTCGGCCGCACCGGTGTCCACGGCGTCAGGCGTCGGTGACGCTGTAGCGATAGTCGCCCGACAGCTCGCGCGTGCAGATGGCCGCACGCGCGCCCGTGCGTTCCTCGAATCGGCGGATGTAATCGGGAAGGCGATCGCTGGTAAAGTCCGCGCGCGGCACGCCGGCCGCGGCAATGGCGCGTTCAATCGACTCCGGCGTCCCCTCGACTTCGAGCAGCACGTCCATGCGCGCATACCGCTCGATGCGCAGCACCGCACCGTCCAGCTCGAACTGCTCGATCTCGCGGTCGATCTCGCGGATCACCTCATAGCCGAGGTGGCCGAGCATCAGCGCCAGCGTCCCGCCATTGTCGCAGGCGGTGGAGAGTTCTTCGCGCACCTTGAAGCCCTTCGAGTACTGCGTGGGCCCCTTCCAGTCGAGGACGGCGCGCTCGCCGGCGGCATCACGATAGACACGCAGGCGCAGCACGTGATCGCGCTCCAGCAATTCGCGCGTCGGCAGGTCGTACCGGCAATCAGACAGCGTGCCGCTGAAGACCTCGCGCGCACCGGCGGCGAGCAATCGGGCGCGAATGGCCGTGGGATCGGCCACGACGCCCTTGAGCTCGACCTCACGCATTGCAGATGGCCCCGAGCACCGCGTCAATGTCGGAGAGGTCCTCGAAGACGGCGTACGGGTCGTGCGCGGCGAGGTCGGCGACGGTGAAGTGCCCAGTGGCGACGGCCACCGCGCGCGCGCCGATGCCACGTCCACACTGTACGTCTGCTGGCGTGTCCCCGACGATGATCACGGAACGCCCCGCCACCCCGTACCCAAGGAGTTCCGACGCTCGCGCCAAGGCGATGGCCGGCAGCTCCGACCGATGCTCGTGGTCGGAACCGTACGCGCCCACGCGGAACCGGTGCGGCGCGATGCCCGCCGCCCCCAGCTTGAGGGCAGCGCCACCGGCGATGTTCCCCGTGAGCAGGCCGAGCAGCACGTCGGCGCGCGCTTCGAGCGCATCGAGCAGCGCGTGAATGCCGGCGTGCACCTTCATGCCGGGGGGCTGGTCGGCGAGCTCGACTGCGAGGCGGGCAAGGTAGTCGGCGAGCAGCGTGTCCATGCGCGCATCGATGTCGTCGTCAAGGAAGCCCGACAGCCGCATGAGTTCGCGCACGATCTGCCGGTCGGTCTTGCCATCGTAGCGGTAGTGATCGGGGCCGACGGTGCCGAAGTGGGTGTGCAGCGCCCCTTCCATGGCGCGGCGCCCCACGCCGCCGCTGGCGAGCAGCGTGCCGTCGATGTCGAAGAGGACGACGTTGGTCATGCGCGCGTGAGCAGAAGCCCGGCCATCACCGCGGTGGCTCCGGCGACCTGCGCGAGCGTCGGCACCTCGCCCAGCGCAGCCCACGCCACCATCACGGCAAAGATCGGCTGGAGGTTGCTGTACATGGCCGTCCGGGTGGGGCCGATGAGCTTGATGCCGCGGTACCAGATGAGATACGCAATGACGAGCGCAAAGATCCCGCTGTAGGCGATGGCGAGCCACGCTTGCGCCGGCACCGCGGTCCACGCCGTGCGCGAGATGGCCGGCGACGCCACGACGAGCAGGGGAACCGCCCCGCCGAGCATCGTCAGCGCCGACACCATCACGCCGTCCACCTGGTGGGTGAGCGGCTTGAGCAGCACGCTGTAGGCGGCCCACGTCACCGCGCCGCAGAGGATGAGGCCGTCGCCAATCACCGAGGCATTGCCGAGCTCCGCCGTCGCGGTGCCGCTCATCACGATGCCGATGCCGACGATGCTGAGCGCGATGCCCATGTAGCCGCGCGCATGCACCTTCTCGATGCCGTAGAACCGACCCATGAAGGCAATGAGCGCCGGCCCGGCCGCCATCACCAGCGCGGCATTGCCCGCCCGCGTCCTCGCGATGCCCTCCACGAAGAAGATCTGGTACAACCCGTTGCCCAGCACGCCCAGCCCGAGCAGCGCCAGCACCTGCCCTCGCGGCGGAAGAGCAAGTCCTTGCACGCGAACGACCACCAGAAGCACGACGGCCGCCAGCGCCACGCGAATGCCGTTGAACGCCAGCGGCTCGAGAAACTGCATCCCGACCTTCACCACCGAGAAGTTGATGCCCCAGATGAGGGCCATCAGCAGCAGCAGCAGGTCGGTAACCCAGACCCGGTGGTGGGGATGGTCGGCGTGGGTGGCGGCAGTGGGCATCCGGAGAAAACTAATCCCTCGGCGGAGCCTTTGGCGCATTGTCCCCGGCCACGCCGCGGCTCCACCGGAAGAACATCACGGTGATGATGCCGAGGATGATGGCCGCCCCCGCCAGCTCCATCACGCCACCGGCCAGGTTCTGGTCCTCGATCGGCGACCAGACGTCCCACGGTGGCGCCAGTTCGTAGATGCCGTACATGGGGAACTGGCTGATGAGCATCACCATGGCGATGCCGGTATGCACCAGCGTGGCCATGAAGAGGTAGAGCATGCGGACCGGCGTGGTAAACCAGGCGCGCTGCGGTGCACTGACGACCAACGGCCACCAGAGCACGACGCCTCCGACGAGCCACAGCATGTCAATGGCGAAGGCGCCCAGCTGGGATGGCATAAGGCGGTCCACCACCGCCGGAACATGCGTCGTGATGGTGACGACGTTGAAGAGCACGCCGGCGATGATCGGCTGCGTCAGGAGCATCGCGATGGAGCGTCCGCGCCCCGCCGCCGGCACGGCGGCCGCCAGCGGCCGCCGCACGGCAAGCAGCATGAGCGGCGGCGCGACGAGCGCGAGCGTGAGGAACTGCAGCGCGTGCGCGCTGGCCAGGTAGCCCGCCGCCAGGGGCCCGATCGGCCAGTCGAGCGCCTGCCAGACGAGACCCACGGCAGTCCACCCGCTCCAGAACGCCAGCCGCGACTCGCCCATCGCACGGCCCTTTCGCGCCAGGGTGCCGAAGACGATGGCCAGGGCAATCATCGCAATCCAGACGCCGGGATAGAACTGCGGCTCCCACGTCCACGGCCTGCCCGACGCCGAACACCACCACTGCGTCATCGCCCCACCTTCAGGAGGCGTGGGATGTCCTCGGCCCAGTCGACCTGGCGGGTGCCGAATGGGTACATCACGTGCGCCACGTCGTCGGCGGTGAACACGATCACCACCGCGGCGTGCCCCACCTCGTACCAGCCGTTCGGCTTCGCGGGCGCGGCGCGAATGGCCGCCGGGAGGCCAAGCTTGCCCATCACGCTGTCCACGGCCGACTCGTCGCCGCGCAGCCCGACGAAGGTCTTGTCGAAATGATCCAGCCACGCACGCAACGCCGGCAGAGAGTCGCGCGCCGGATCCACGGTGACGAAGACGAGGGTCGCCTTCAGCTGGTCCTCGAACGGCAGCTTGTGGAGCACGGCGGCAATGTTGGCCGCGTGCACCGGGCAGACATCGGGACAGCTGGTATAGCCGAAGAACAGGAACGTCAGGCGTCCGTGCGTCTCGCGCGCGAAGTCGTAGGCCCGGCCGCGCGTGTCGGTGAGCGTGAACGACGGGCGCGGCAGCGGCGGCTCCAGCGCGATGCCGTGCTTGGGCGCAGGTGCCGTGCAGGCGGCCAGGAGCAGCGACGCAGCGGTGGGGAGGCGGTGCAGGCGGAGCATTACGGGAAAGCTAATCGACGAAGTCACCGGAGAGCGCGCGCCGCTCGCCCGGCCCGCCGCCGCGTCGTATGTTTTGCGCATGTACTGCTCCTTCGCCCTCTTCGCCGACGCCGCCAACCTCTCGCAGGAGGGCAAGCTGAACGTCCTCGGCGTGTTCGACGCGCTGCACGTGGCCAGCCTTCCCGCGGTGCATCCGCGTGCCACCCTGGTGGTGCGGCTCAAGGCCAGCCCCGACGACGTGGGCACGCACGCCCTCTCGTTCGCCTGGATGAGCCCGGGCGGCGGCGAGATCTGGTCGTCCAACGGGGAGGTCGAGGTGCACGCCCCGCCGCCAGGCACGATGGAAGTGGACATCCCCGTCATTGCGGCCATCGACCTCCCCATTGCCGAAGGTGGCCTTCACGTCATGCGGGTGGAACTCGACGGCGAAGTCGAGGCGGAGGTGGCGCTGCACGTGCACGTCGGCGGCTCGGTGGCGCCGATGGCCGTGGGCGGGCTGGTCTCCTAGTCGGCAAGTCCGGGAACGCCATCGCGTCCCGCCGCCGTGCGCACGGCCCGTTCGATGGCCTGTTCGAGCGCGGCCACGGCGAGCATCTCGGCGCGCACCGGATCGGCGCGTGATCCCGAAACCGGGGCAAGCGCGAAGATAACGTCACCGTCCACCAGCGACCCCGCCGGCCGGACGCGCCGGTTCAACGCCGCGCCGGCGGCGCGCGCCACTCCCTGCAGCGCCAGCTTGTCGAGCATGCCATCCACGGCGACCACGGCCACCGTCGTGTTGTGCTCACGCCCAAATGCCCCGGCCATGCCGTGCCCGGCCAGCACCTTCTCCGTCCCGACGAACGCGCCATCACGGCGAGCGCCGGCAATCACGCGCCCCGTGCCGTCGCAGACATCGCCGAAGGCATTCACCGCGGCAATTGCGCACGCGGCCATGCCGTCGGCCTCGACGATGGCCAGGCCAATGCCACCCTTCATGGCGCCCACCGTGCCCAGCACCTTGCCGACCGTCAGTCCGGTTCCGGCACCCACGCTGCCTTCGCCGATGCCGTGCGTCACCGCCGTTGCGCAGGCATCGTACCCCATCTGCGGCGTCGGTCGCGCATCGAAGCGTCCCAGCGGAAGCAGGTCGAAGAGCACGGCGCCCGGTACGATGGGCACCACGCCGTTGCCCACGGCAAAGCCGCGTCCCTGTTCCTCCATCCAGCGCATCACGCCATCGGCCGCGGCGAGCCCGTACGCCGAGCCTCCGCTGATCAACACGGCATCAACGTGGTCAACGAGGTGCCCGGGTTCGAGCAGTGCCAGTTCGCGCGTGCCCGTGGCGCGCCCGAAGACCGCGCAGGCGCCGCGCATGGGCCCGGCGACGCCGCGCACCACGGTGCACCCGGTGCCCCCCGCCGCGTCGGTGGCGTGCCCGACCGCCAGTCCAAAGCGGCGCAGGTCGCCGGACTTCATGTCGCGGCGGGCGGCAGTGGCGGCACCGGATCGCCGCTGCGCGGAGGTCCCTTGTCGGCGCAAGCGCGGCAGCGCAGCACGCCGCGCAACTCGCACATGTTGCAGATGAATGTGCCGCAGTCCTGGCACGGATAGCCCTCGGACGCGCGTTCCTCGCGCCCGCAGGCCCGGCATTGCATGGCATCCCGTTCGGTCATCGGCTGTTCCTCCTCACGTCCGGGCGCGGGTGCGCTCGGCGAGCTCGTATTCCTTGATCTTCTTGATCAGCGTCGCGCGCGCGATGCCGAGTTCCTTGGCGGCGTGCGTCCGGTTGAACTGGTGCGCCTTCAGCGTGCGGTCGATGTGCGCCCGTTCGACGTCGGCCAGCGTCCTGGGCAGGTGGTGCGCCACGTCGGCGCCGCTGGCGCTGGTGATCTCGCGCGCGAGGTGGCGCGCCTCGATGCGGTCCGCCCCGCGCGCCATGAGCATCGCCCGTTCGAGTGCGTTGCGGAGTTCGCGGATGTTCCCCGGCCACCCGTAGCGCAGCAGCGCCTCGAGCGCCTCGTCCGTCAGGGTGTCGGGGGCGCCGGGGAGCACGACCGCCAGTTCACCCATGATGTTGCCGAGCAACTCCAGCATGTCCTCGCGCGTGCGCTCGCGCAGCGGTATCAGGCGAATGGGCATCACCGAAAGGCGGTAGTACAGGTCCTCGCGGAACCGGCCAGCCGCCAGTTCCTCGCCGAGATCGCGGCTGGTGGCGGCGATCACGCGCGTGTTCGGTACGATGTCCACCGTGCCACCGTGCCGGCGGAAGCCCTTGCCCTCCAGCGCACGCAGGAGTTTCGGCTGCAGCTGCAGCGACAGGTCGCCGATCTCGTCGAGGAACAGCGTACCACTGTCGGCAATCTCGAACAGGCCGAGCTTGGCGGGCCGGCCGGCCGATCCCTCCTCGCCAAAAAGCTCGATCTCGAGCGATTCGGCGGTGAGGGCGGCGCAGTTGACGTCCACGAATGGCTTGGAGGCGCGCGGGCTGAGCTGGTGGATCAACTCGGCCACGCGACCCTTCCCCGAGCCGCGCTCGCCAATCACCAGCCCGGTGGTCCGGTCGCTCTGCGCCAGCAGCGTCACCTGGTCGGACAGGTCGCGCATGGCCGACGACGCACCGAACACCACGCGCGGCGTGGCGTCGCGCTTGTCAGACAGGTACCGGTTCATGCGCCGCAGCCGCGACTTTTCGAGCGCGCGGTCGGCGGCGGCCGACAGGTGGCTGAGGTCCACCGGCTTGGTGAGGAAGTTCTCGGCGCCCTTGTGCAGCGCATCCACGGCCATCGGCACGTCACCGTAGGCGGTGATCATGATGACGACGGGATTGTCCTCACGGATCTTCGCGAGCACGTCGAAGCCGGTCATGTCGGGGAGGCGCACGTCGAGGAGCACGAGGTCGGGGCGCAGCCGCCAGTAGGCGTCCACGCCGTCGCCACCGGTGTAGGCCTCGTGCACGACGTGCTGGCCGTCGTGGCGGAAGAACATGGCGAATGCGGCGGCAATCGCGACTTCGTCGTCGATGATGAGTATGCTGGCCATCGGTCAGGTTGCTTCGGGTTGGAGAGGCAGTTCCACTTCGAAAGTCGCGCCATGGCCCGGTTCCGACCGGACACGCAGCACGCCGCGATGTTCGCGGACGATTCCATCGGAGATCGACAGGCCGAGGCCCGTCCCCGCTCCGCGCGGCTTGGTGGTGAAGAACGGGTTGAAGATGTGCGGCAACACCCCGGCCGGGACGCCCGGGCCGTTGTCGCTGATCGTGACCACCAGCGACGCGCCGCGCCGCTCGGTGCCCACCGAGATGTGCCGCTCGCCCTGCTGCTGAGTCACCGCCTGCTCGGCGTTCGACAACAGGTTGATGAACACCTGCTGCAACTGGAACGGGTCGGCCTCGATCATTGGCATATCGGCCGCGAGCGACACCGAGAGTTCGATCTGCTGCATGCGGAGGGCATAGCGCCGCAGGTCCATCGTGTCGCGCAGCACCTGGTTGATGTCACTCGGCATGCGTTCCGGACTTCCCTGCCGCGCAAAGGAGAGCAGCTTGCCCACGATGCGGACGGCGCGCTTGGCTTCCTTGCGGATGGTGTCGACGGCGCGCGCACGCTCCTCGTCGGCGATGCCGCCGAGTTCGAGCACCTGCGAGAAGGCCATGATGCTGGTGAGCGGCGAGTTCACCTCGTGCGCCACGCCCCCGACGAGCTCGCCCATCGCCGCCATCTTGTCCTGGTGCACGGCCTTTTCGAGCAGCAGCTGCTCTTCGGTGACGTCGCGGGCGATGCCCAGCACGCCGGTGACGCGACCGTTCTCGATGATCGGCGCGGTCACCAGTGTGGCACGGCCGACCACGCCGTCGGGACGCGTGAACCGGATCGTGCGGCGCTCCCGCGCGCCCGACAGGGCGGCCGTGAAGGCCTGCCAGAGCGCCGGACGCTCGCTCTCCTCGACCACGTCAATGAAATGCCGGCCGAGCAGCTGTTCGCGCGGCTTGCCGGTCACGGTCTCCAGCGCACGATTGACGGCCGTCAGGTTGCCTTCCTCGTCCACGCAGGCAATGGCATCCTCGGCCGCTTCAACGAGCCGCGTATAGCGCGCCTCGGCGCTCAGCAGCGCGGCCGCGTGCTGGCGTTCCTCACTCACATCGCGGGCGATGGCCAGCACCCCCACCACCACGCCGGCTCGGCGCAGCGGTGACAGCGACGCGGCGATGAGCCGCCGCACGCCATCGGCGCGCACGAAGTGCATTTCGAAGCGCCGCAGCTCGCCGCTGGCGGCCGCCGCAAAGTGCTGCGTCACCGCGGCCGATTCCGACGGCTCGAGGAACGACGTGTACGTTCGCCCGAGGATCGCCTCACGCCGGTGACCGGTGAGCAGTTCCATCGCCGGGTTGGCGGACGTGAAGACCCCGCTGCCGTTCAGCGTGATGATCGCGTCGGCCGCCATTTCCACGAGGTCGCGGTAGCGCGCATTGGCGGCATGCATCTCGTCGCGGGCATGCGCCTCGTCGGTGATGTCGCGCAACGAGATGACGAGGTGGCTCACTCGGCTCTCGTCGAGCAGCGGAGCGAGGCTTGCCGACACGTGTCGCAGCTCGCCGCCGCCACGCTGGACCACGCCGTCCAGCCGCACCGCGTCGCCCCGCCGCGACCGCCCGATCGCCTCGGCCCACATGGTGGCCTGACTGGCGGGCACCAGGCCAGCCAGTCGCGCGCCCAGCAGCGCCACGCCTTCGCCCCACAGCCGCTGGGCCGCGCGGTTGGCGAACTCCACTTCGCCCTCGGCCGACGTGACGAGGATCGCGTCGGTGGTGTGGTCGACCACCAGGCGGTGCCGCTCCGCCAGGGCATGCAGTTCGGTGACGTCGTCCACCGACACCACCGCACCCCCAGCCGGATGTGGAGCGGCAACCAGTTCGAGCAGGCGGCCGTTCCACGTCGAGCGCAGTTGCGCGCGCGCCAGCTTGCCGGCGAGGATGGCCTGCCCCACGGCGCATGTTTCGGTGAGCTCCCGCGCCTCATGCAGCACGGCGTCGTAGAAGTCGAGCCCGCGCGCACTCTCGTCCCCGGGAAGCCCCGTCATGGCAAGAAAGCGCGCATTGTAGCGGACGATGCGCGCGTCGGCGTCGAGCACCACGATGCCATCGCCAATCGCCTCGAACGCCGTCGAGATCTCGCGCTGGGCCTCGGTCGCCTCTTCGTACAGGCGTGCGTTCACGATGGCCACCGCCACCTGCGACGCGAACTGCTGCAGCATGCGCGCGTCTTCGCCATCGAAAGGCCGCTCGCGATTGATGACGCTGAGCACGCCGATGACGTCGCTGGCGGACATCATGGGCGCCACGAGGGTATTGTGCACCGCCGCGATCCGGCGGGTGGGCGCGTAGGCGTCGGGATCTTCCTCCGTGTCGTTGACGATGATCGGAAGTCCCTCGCGCGCCGCGCGCCCCGACACCGAGGCACCCATGGGAAGGAACATGCCCTTCAGGGCGTGCGCCGCACCCTCCGCCGCCACGACCTGGAGGAACTCATCGCGCCTGAGCATGATGTCGGCGCCGTCGGCGCCGAACAGCGCCATGGCATGCCGCAAGGCGAGCCGCAGCACCTCGTGCGGGCGGTTCGTCGCTCCGAGAGCGCGCGCCAGCGACGCTAGCGCATCGCTCTGCCGGCGCTCGCGCTCACTCTGCCCATAAAGCGCCGCGTTCACAAAGGCCATGGCCGCGTGGGCGCTGAGGGCGAGGGTTGCATCGAGGTCCTCCTCGCCGAAGTGGGCCGCAAACCTCGAGTAGGCGCCCAGCAGCCCGATCAGCCGGAAGCCCTGCATCAGCGGCACGGCGATGACGGAGCCCGGGCTGTCCGCCCGCCCGGCAATCCGCACGGGGCGACCCGTCTGAATGACCTCGGCAAACGCCGGACCCACCACCTCGACGGCATCCAGCGCGGCGACGCCGCCCACCGTCAGGTGTACGGTCGGCGTCGGCGGATCGCCACTGATCGTGGCCGGGCGAGCCACCACGACTCCGTCGGCAGCAATCAAGCGTATCAACTGCCGCGCGACCTCCCGCTCCATCTCATCGCGATCGAGCGTTCGAAGCAGCGCGGCGCTGGCCTCGTGCAGGCGCTGCACCCGCTCGGCACGACGCTCGGCGACCGCCACCAGAAGGTCGCGCTCCTGCAGCAGCGCCTCCAGCAGACCCGCGTGCTCGCGGGGCAACTCCCGCAGCATGCTGCGAAGCCGGATGTCGAGCGATTCGGAGTTCGTCGGCCCGAACGAGATCGGATCTGCCACAGTAGGATTTCAGACGGTGACGCGAGAAACTACAGTACCTGCCAGCTGTACATAATCAATACGGCAATTCCTCACTCGTGAACAGGGGGCAGGCGTTCCCCGCGGCGAAAAGAGGTGTTCGCCTCTTTCTATATGATGTGCGCGCCGAGCGGGGCAAGCAGGCCGCGCTCGCCCGGGGCAACCACCAGCGAGAGCCGCCGGTCGTCAACGAGGTCGCCGTCTACCTGGCATGGGATTGAGGCGTCGTTCACCTCAACGCTGATCTCGCGCCCGCGAGCAAAGGTCCAGCGTGGATCGGCCCGGCGGCGCCGCAGGAGCATCTCGACCACGGAGAAGGCCACGGCATCGCCGAGCCCGTGCGCGTCGACGATGACGAGGTCGAGAACGCCGTCGGTGAGCGAAGCTCCGGGCGCCAGTTCGAGCGTGCCGTTGAAGATGCGCCCGAGGTTGAGCACCATCGCCACCGCGCCCTCGCGCTCGATGACCCGTCCATCAACTTCAGCGCGCACGGTGAACCGGCGCGGCCTCAGGGCCGCGCGCGCGACACTGACGACGTACGAGGAGACACCGAGGATCTGCTTCAGCCGTCCGCGCGCTCCCGCGATCATGGCGGCGTCGAGCCCCGCGCCCGCGCCGATGCCGACGCGCCGATGTCCGTTCAGGATGGCAAGGTCGAGATGTCGTACCTCGCCGGCCAGCAGCGCACCGACCGCGCGCGACGGATTGAGCGGTACCGACAGCGCGCGCGCGAGCTGGTTCCCGGTGCCGCTGGGCAGTATGCCAATTGCAGCCGCAGAACGCGCCTCGGCCAGGCCGGTCGCCACCTCCGTCACGGTGCCGTCGCCACCGAGCACGAACAACCGGTCGTGCGTCGCGGCGAGTTCCCGGGCGAGGCGAACGCCATCACCCGCGGCGCGTGTGTGCTCGACCGTGAGCGCCACTCCGGCCGCACGGAAGGCATCCAGGACTGAACGCTCGGTGTCAGCGGTCCGGCGGGCTACTGGGTTCACGATCAGCGCCGTGCGGAACGTCAGAACACCCAGGCCCGGAAGAGGTCGAGGCCGAATTGTCGCGGCGTGGGGGCGAAACCGCGCACCACGGCATCCCGCGTGCACAGCGCAGCATTGGTGGACGGGTCCATGCCCACCGACGCGGTCACGTCGTGGTTGAAGCGATAGTCGAACTTGAAGCCCAGCGCGTCGAACAGGCCGGATGACCCGCCCTGCCCCATGAGTTGCCCGATGCTGCACAGTCCGGCGTCGATGCGGAAGAAGACCCGCTCGCCAAGCTGCTTGGCACAGTTGACACGCGAGCCGCTCAGCAGGTTGCTCCCCATGCTCTTGTTGTACTGATCGAGGCTGGCCGTGCTGAGCTGCGCGTCGTCGCAGAGGCCGCCCGACCACCTGCTTCCGATGACGCTGCCGAGCGACGAAAGCGCCACCCGATAGGCCGTCGTCGACACGTCCCCGCCGCTGCGGCCGAGGATCTCGTTGCTCGGCCCGCCCGTGATGAGGTAGCTCAGGATGTCGCTGTCGGAAACACGGTTCGAGTCGGGCGTGGAGAAGGTGGCCCTCGGCGAGCCCAGCGTGCCGCCGATGTTCACGCGCACGCGCACGTCCTGGCGCGCCGCGCTCTGCGAGAACGACCGTACCGTGTAGAGGGCGCGGATGTCCATCTCGCCGAGGTTCGGGTCGGGATCGCCGCGGAAGCGGATCTCGCCCCCTTCCACGTCGAACGTGCGCTGGACCGGTCCGGCGTTCAGCCGGTACGAGCCGCGCACCGTCTGCAGCGTGCCGTCGAGGGCCAGCTGGTAGCGGCCGGCGTTGTTCCCGCGCAGCACGCGTCCGCGGGTGATGCGCACCAAGCCGCCCAGGGTGATGTTTGCCTCGGACGACCGGATGTTCACGTCGCGTCCCATCGTCACCGGCACGTCGTTCACGAACAGGTTCTCCACCACGCGCGACGGCGCGCGCGGGAGAATCCCGTGGTCGGCCAGCGCCACCGTGTCGACGATGTTCCTCAACTCGGGATCATCCAGCGAGATGAGTTCCTTGGTGAAGATGTCGGGGATGAACACCGTGCCACGTTCCACCGTCATCGCGCCGGTGAGCGTCGAGCCGCTGGTGGCGCCGGCGACGCGCAGGTTGCCCGAGAAGTCGAGGTCGGCGACGCGCGCCTTGTTGATGGCGTTGAAGTTCTGGGCGGCGAGCCGCAGGTCGAACGTCGGATCCTCCATGTCACGGAAGCCGAGCCACCCGCTGAGCGTCGCATTCGCGCCACGGGTCTCGCCGCTGGCCGCCGTGACGTTGCGCAACGCAATGGAGTCGCCCAGGAAGCCGATGTCGGCCCCGACGTTGCTCCACTTGGTGCCCAGCGCCGGCAGGTCGAACCCGCCGTTGGTGATGCGCAGTGAACCGTTGAGCAGCGGCCGCTTGCCAGTGCCGCTGATCGTGGCGTTGAGGGCGAGCGCACCATGCGCCTTGGTGACCTCGGGCGAAAGCAACTCGAGAAGCGCCACGCCCACCGAGTCGGAGTGAACGGTCACCTTCAGCGGTGCATCGGCAAGCAGCCGCTGCCGGACGCTGCGGAACCTGAGGTCCACCGGAATCGTGGCATCCACGCGTAGCGCCGTGACGGCCTGGCGGATGGCGCTGACGGTCACCTCGACACTGCGTTCAGCGTAGCGCCCGGTGGCGTCGGCACGCTCCAGATGGACGCCGGCAACGAGCCCATCGCGCACCGAGGCATCGAGCAGCATGATTGGCGCGTCGCGCGTCCCGGACAGGTTGGCGGCGATTCGCACGCTGCCCGAGAGCGGCGACTTCACCTGCGCCAATTCGCCGAGATCGGCGAGCGGCAGGTCCGTGGCCTCGAACTCGGCAGCCATCTCGGCGAGATCGGGCATCGAGCCGCGCAGCGACATCCGCCCGGCCTTGCGCCCGACGACGACGAGCGAGTCGACCGTCCAGGCGGCACCCGCGCGCGTGATGCGCGAGGGCGAGAGCAGCGCCCAGTCATTGCCGTTCGCCGCCAGACGAAGCCGGTCGAGCCTGACATCGGTGGTGTCGCCCGACCAGATAACGTCGGCATGGGCGTTCGCCGAGGGGCCGCTGGAGAGTTGGGCGTTCAACTCGGCGACGGCGTGTCCCGGCGACCGGATGTCGGCGGTTGCACTGACGCTGTCCAGACGCACACCGCCCATGGCAAGCCCGGTCACCCGCAGATGCGCGGTGCCCCGCAACGAATCGAGCGGAAACGTCAGGTGTGCGCTGGCGTTGAGGTCCTTGGCGAACGTGGTGCCAACCCTGAGGTCAGTACCGGTCGCCGTGGCGCTGAGACGCCACGCCGGCCATGATCCACCCAGGGCGCCATCGATGCGCAGCGTTCCGTCGAGCGCCGAGGTGTCGGGTGGCGCGGCGCTGTCGGAGGGTGCC
>DATCGU010000376.1:0-6420 GCA_036508735.1 Gemmatimonadaceae bacterium | reverse complement strand
ATGGTGAAGACCACTGGATAGCGCCTTGTCGAGTCGAAGGCCGGTGGCCGGATCATCGAGAAATCGAGGCGCTGGCCATCGGAAGTGGTGAACGACGCGAGTTCGGTCGGCGCGTACGCGTGCGTCGCGAGCCACTGGGTGACCGCGGCGTTGTCCTCCACCTTGCGGAGCATCTGGCCGCCCTTGGCCGTGGTGGCCCACATCTCCACCTGCCGCGGCTGTTGCGTGCTCGACCATGTGTCGATGAAGTACCGGGCGTCGGGCGACATGTTGATGGCGTGCGTGCCCTGCGCCTGCGTGATGCGCCGCGCGGCGGTGCCGTCGAACTTCACGCTGTAGAGCTGCCGCTGCAGCGGCGATGCCTCGGTGGACGTGTAGTAGATGGTCTGGTCCGGGCCGTCGCTCCCCTCGATGCGGGTCGCGCTCCAGTTGCCATGCGTCACCTGGTTGACGAGGCGGCCGGAGTAGTCGTAGCGGTAGATGTGCTGCCACCCGTCGCGGTCGGAGATCCAGAAGAAGTTCGTCGTGCCCGCCGGAAAGCTCATCAGGTCCTGGACGCCGGCAAAGAAGTCGTACACGTCTATCCAGGCTGGGTGGCTCTCGGTCATCACCAGGCGCTTGCCGCCCGTGCGCACATCGAAGAAGTACAGCTTCATCGTGTTCTGCGCGCGGTTCAGCGTGATCATGGCGAGGGTGTCGGCCCGGCTCGTCCAGTAGATGCGCGGGATGTAGTACTCCCCCGTCTCACCGGGATCGAGCCAGACCTTCTGGCCAGAACGCACGTCGGCCACGCCGATCCGCGCCGTGGCGTTGGAGTCGCCGGGCTGCGGGATGCGGATCCGCTCCCACGTGGGGTGCGTGCCGGAGAGGTCACTGATCTGGATGACCGGCTCGGCGTGGTCGTCGAGTTGCCAGAACGCCAGATGGCGGCTGTCGGGAGACCAGTTCCACGCCTGGGGCAGGCCGAACTCCTCCTCGTAGACCCAGTCGAAGTGGCCGTTGTAGACGTTCTCGGTCGCGTCCTTCGTCAGCCGCGTTTCCCTGTGCGCGGCGAGGTCGTAGGTGAACATGTCGCCGTTGCGCTCGTAGCCGAGCATCGCGCCGTCGGGCGAAAGTTCCGCCGTACGCGCGCCCTGCGCGGCCAGTTGCATCGTACGGCCAGCCAGGTTGTAGACGAAGTAGTCGGACGTCCCCGAGCGCCGGTAGAGCGGACGAAAGCGCGTCTGGAAGACCAGGTTCTTCGAGTCGCGCGCCCACTGGAACGACTGGTAGGCGAAGGGCGCGGCCGTGTCGGGAAACGAGAGGCCCTGGGCGCTGAACAGCAGCGTGTCGCGGCCGGTGGCGGGATCCATGGCGCGGATCTCCTCGCCGCCCGTGCCGCGCGTGGTGAACGAGTAGCGGCGACCGCCGTCGATCCAGACCACCCCGCGGGGACCGCCGCGGCCGCCCATCTGGCCGCCGGCCATCAGTGCTTCCTGCAGCGTGCGGAACGCGATCTTCTGCTGCGCCCACACGGCGGAAGGAACGAGCAGGGCGACGAGCACGAAGGATCGCAGCGAATACAATCGCATGGAAACTCTCACAGTGAGCGGAATGGTCATGGCGCCCCCGGCGCCCCATCGTCTACCGTCTATCGTCCATCGTCTGTCCCTACACATTGAACCGGATGTTCAATATGTCGCCGTCGGCGACGACGAAGTCCTTGCCCTCGACCTTCAGGTGGCCGGTGTCCCGCATCGCCTGTTCCGAGCCGCACGCAATGAAGTGTTCGTAGGGCATCACCTCGGCGCGGATGAAGCCGCGCTCGAGGTCGGAGTGGATCTTGCCCGCCGCCTGTTTGGCCTTCGTGCCGCGACGGATGGGCCAGGCCCGCACCTCGTCCGCCCCGACCGTGAAGAACGAGATGAGGTCGAGCAGGCCGTAGGCGGTGCGGATGAACCGCGTCAACGCCGACTCGGTGAGGCCAAGGTCCTGCAGGAACGCCACCTGGTCGGCCGCGTCCATCGCCGCAATCTCGGCCTCCACGCTCGCCGAGAGGACCAGCCCGGCCGCGTGCAGGGCGCCGAGCCGCTCCGCGATGGCGGCGGGCATCGGCTGCGCCGCCTCCCCCTCGCCGCGGTTGAGGGCAACGAGAAGCGGAATGTCGGTGAGGAAGGAGTAGCCCCGGAACTTCTCGCGGTGCAGGACCGTTTCGGAAAGGGACCGCAGCGGGACTTCGTGTTCCAGCATCTCCTTCATCAACTTGAAGGCCGCGAGTTCCAGTTCGTCGGGCTTGTCCTTCTTGGCCCGGTCGAGTCGCCGCTCCACCGCCTCGAGGTCGGCGAGCAGGCATTCGGTCGAGAAGGCGTCGAGCTCGCCGATGGGATCGGGAGCGCCCTCGACGGCGGGATTCGGGAAGTCGCGCAGCACCAGGCAAAGCGCGTCCTGGTTGGCGATCTGCGCCAGCGCTTTCCTGGAGAGCCCCTTCCGCTCGGCACCGTGCTCGCCGGGAATGTCGCTGAAGACCATCTCGGCGTACGTGGTCTTCTTCGGCTTGAACAGGGCACTCAGCGTGTCGATCCGCGCGTCCGGCACCTTCACCGTGCCGAGGTGCACCTCACCGCCGAATCCGAGCGGCACGTTGAGCCCGGTGACGGTGTTGAAGACCGTCGTCTTCCCCGAGCCCGCGAAGCCCACCAGTCCGATTCTCATGCCGTAAAGATCGGAAGATTCTGCCCGATGCACCAGACGTGACTTGTCGGGCCCCGCCCCTCACCGCCCCAGCCAGTAGTTCATTTTGACGAGGAACACGTTGTCCGCCGGGTCGCGCAGGAGCGCCGACTGGTCGCGCGTCAAGTCGAGCGATCCCTCGGGTCCCACCCCGGAGCGCTGCTGTGTCCAGGCAAAGTAGATGGTCGACCCGGGGCGATACTCCCAGCGCAGCACCGCGGTGCCGCGCAGCGAGCGCGCCGCGAAGTTGGGGTCGGCGAACGAGAACGGCGCGGCCGGTCCGGCGCCATCCGGATCCACGGTGTACACGGCCGTGACGGCGTTGCGGGTGATCGTCCCGATGTCGCGCCCATAGTCCAGCTTGCGCAACGTGCGCGGCGCCGCAAACTCGCGGAACCGCTGGTAGTCGCCGCTGGCGAAGAATGGCTGCGCGTAGAGCTGCAGCGTGAGGTTGGGCGTGAAGGTCCAGTTGACCCGCGTCTCGAGCGAGAGCGTGCGCGTGCGGATGTACGCGAAGACGTACCGGCTGCCTCCGAACGCCACCGCGGTCGGATCAGCGACCGTCGTCACGTACTGCGCGGGTTCGTCCGAGGCGTTGTATGACGGCGCCAGCTGGATATAGAGGCTGGACATCGGCTTGAGCGCGATGCCCGGCTGCACCTGCAGCATGGGCGACGCCTCGTGCGTCCCGCGAGCGGCGCGAACGGTGAAGTCGAACACCGCCACCTGCCGCGGATCGGTGGACACCTGCACGTGGCCGAACGTGTACCCGTCGCTCTTCACCACCGGACCGCCGCGCGTGTTGCGGTCGTCGTCGTTCGTGAACTGGTGGATGACGAAGGTGCGCAGGCGCCAGTAGTTCGGGAATTCCATTCCGTAGTAGGCGTTCACGTCCTGGAAGGTGCGCAGGCCGTCCCAATTGAACTGCTGCTCGCCGCCAGTCGTGAGGGCGATGTTCCGATACCACGAGGTCGGCGTGAGCCACTGCCGGGCGACGTTGCCGTTCATCCACCGGTAGGCGGTGCGGTCGAGGTACGCCGCGTCGTTCACCTCGAACCCCGGGCTGCGCCAATTCTGCGCGAACTCCCAGAGCCAGTTGCCTTGCTCCTTGGCGACGCGCGTGTACAGTCCCCATCCGCGCATGACCGTGGTGCTGGTGTCGTAGCGGGCGCCGAAGAAGCCGCCGTCGATTACCTGCCGGTCGGGCCGCTGGAAGTAGTGCACGCTGGAGCGCTGCGTGAGGGCAATCGCCTGCGGCGTGCCGCCGACGTCGGACGCCACGACGCTCCCCATCCAGCGATAGTTGCGACGCGCCCACGTGTGCACCCAGTCGACTCCGAGCGCCGTCGCCCGGCTGCGCAGGCGGTCGGCGGCAATCGAGTCGGCGCCGAGTTGGCGCAGCGTCGAGCTGACGATACCGCCGAACGTCGTCGCGCCGTCGTTGAAGTCCTTCTTCGCGCGGGCCACGAAATAGTTCGCCGGCGGCTCCACCAGTTGGCTCGATCGGGCCCCGTCGGAGGACCGCACGAACGCGGCCGTTTCGCGATTCGTCACCGCGTCCAGTACGCCAATGGCATAGCCCTTGCTGGTGCGGCCGGTGATCTTCGCCGCGCCAAGGATGGCGGTGTTGTCGGGGACGTCGGCGTAAGTCGCCTCGCCGTTCACGTAACCCGAGAGCTGCGGCGGGCGCCCGATCCGGCGTGAGTAGAAGACGTCGAGCCCGGAGAGGTTGTTGCAGAACATGCAGCTGGCGCCCCCAAAACTGAACGCGCTGCTGCCGGCGACGAAGAACGGGCGCTTCTCGTCGTAGTACGTCTCGGAGGCCGAGAGGTTCAGCACCGAGGGATCGACCTCCACCTGCCCGAAGTCGGGGTTGACGGTGGCGTCGAGCGTCAGGTTGGTCGTCAGGAGGTACTTGAGGTCGCCGCCAACGTTGAGCTTCCGCTCGGAACCGGAATGGTACGGGTCGCCGGCAACACTGGGCTTGGACTGCGCGCGGGCCACCGCATAGGGCACCACCTCCACCTGCCTCGGCTGCCGCGCGATCGTGAGGCCATCGAGGTGCCCGTAGAACGCAGGGCCGCCATTCTCGTTCTGGCGCCGGAATGACCACATGTCGCGCTCGTTCAGCCGGTCGACGTATCTCCAGAACTGCAGGCCCCACTGCTGGACTGCCTCGCGGGAGAAGCGCAGCTGGGAATACGGGATCCGCAGTTCAGCGGTCCATCCGCCGCCGTCCACCTGTGTGGCCGCCTCCCACACGGGGTCCCACGAATCGTCGCCGTTGAACGATTCGCCGCGCACGCCCGCCGGGTTGATCTCGAACAGCGCCTGGTCGAGATGGTTGTGGTACGGGTCGAGCACGACGATGAGCTTGTCCGACGTCAGCGAGTTGAAGGCGCCGTTGTTGCCGTTGCCGTCGAGCAGCTGGTCGCGCCGGGCGCGCGGGGCCCGCACGCCGGCCACGCCGAGCGGATCGGACATCCGCGCGCCAATGTAGATGGCCTGGTCGTCGAAGAGGATGCGAATTTCGGTGGACAGCGACGCCGGTGCGCCTTCGCTTGGCTGGTACTGCCGAAACGCCGTGACGGGCATCGCCTCGCGCCATTGCGGCCTCGTCGAGACGGCCGTTGATGACCACGGGCGACGTGCGGCGCTGGGCGATGGTGCGCACAGCGGTGCTGGCGTGACCATTGCCGGACGCGGTCTGGGCAGCGGCCGGCGCGACGGTGGCGCCTGAAATGATGCAGGCGAGCGCCAGCAGGCGGGCGCGCAGGCGAAATGCAGACTGTTTCATTATCCGGTTCATTATCCGGGCCACGGTGAGGGCGCGCGGTGCGCCCTGCCGCTGGCGCGTCGCTGGTCTTTGGTTGGACAACGACGCCGTTGAAAAGGTTTGGTCGGCGGAGATGCACTCGCGATCGATACGCGTTACATTGCAAGGGTTGTTTCACCGCAGGCTCACGCTCGACCATTCCGGGGTTCCGGTGCAGCAGCATCGTAGCCGTCGGCCGAGGCCTGAATCACGTGACGAAAGCCCTCCCGCTGGACAGTGCCGTATCGATTCCCGAGCATCCGCCCGGTGCATTGCTGCGATGCGACTCCGATTCCGTCGGCGTGCTCGTCACGCGGGACGGACGACACCTGATTGCTGTGCGTCCCATCGCGGCGGCCACGACGATCTTCCCGCTCATCGGCCGCGAGACGCCGACGCCCACCCGATACTCGGTGCAGGTCGGAGCCGCGCTGCACATCGACCAGGATTGCGCCCACGACATCACCGATGTGGTGCACAGCTATTTCTTTCGCTACATGGATCACCACTGCGAGCCCACGACGATCATCCGTGACCGCGAGGTGATCGCCCTGCGGGACATCGCGCAGGGCGAACGTGTGACGTTCAATTACAACACCACCGAGTACGACATGGCGGAACCCTTCCGCTGCCACTGCGGGAGCGCGCAATGCATCGGGATGGTCCGCGGTGCCCGGCACCTGACGCCCGCGCAGCGGGCGCAGCTCGCGCCATGGCTCGCTGAGTACCTGCTCTGAGCCCGACCCTCACCGACGCGGCGGGATGTGCGAGTCGGGCTCAGGGCTTGGCCAGCGCCCCGGAGATGGCCGCCTCGGCGAGCGGCGCCATCAGGCGGTACCCGGCCTCATTCGGATGCACGCCATCCCGTGACACGGCGGCCGGCAAGCCGCCGCGCG
>DATCGU010000375.1:0-2274 GCA_036508735.1 Gemmatimonadaceae bacterium | reverse complement strand
CCGGCCAAGCCCCTTCAGGTGTTTGGCCGTTCTCCGTGCCCTTTGTCGTCCTCCGGTCTTCGTGAGCGGCAGCCCGGAGTGGCGCGCGACGCCACGAATGCCCGGCCTGGCCCGGCTGCGGCATGCCCGGGGGCCCCAGGCGATTCGCGCGAACGGATGCCGGGGGGTTGTGTTCTACTATATAACTAAGTAGATATATAGCAGATCAAGAAACCGGCATCGCTTCGCGGCGCCGCACCAACCTCCGCACTTCCTCACCCCGACATCCCATATGATCCGACGGTTGCTCCTCGCGGCCGCCCTCGCGGGCGCTGTGCCGGCGCTCGCCCAGGCCCCTCTGTCAGCGGTGCGACTCACCCTTGCCGAGGCCCTGCACCGGGCCGACCGCGCCGCCTATGCCAACCGTGGCGCGCGCGCGGCCGCCGACGCCCAGCGCGCCCAGGCCGCCGGCGCGTTGCGCGGCGTCCTCCCCTCCGTGGGAGCCGACGCCTCGCTCCTTCGCACCACTGATCCCATCAATGCCTTCGGCTTCTCGCTCAAGCAGCGCGGCGTGTCGATGGCCTCCTTTGCCCCTGCGGCGCTCAACGACCCGGCAGCCATTTCCAACTACGCCGCCGGCATCACCCTGCAGCAGCCGCTCATCAACACGGATGCGTGGGCCGGGCTGCGTTCCGCACGGGCCGCCGCTTCCGCGGCGCAGGCGCAGGCCGACTGGACACGCGTCACCGCCCGTGCGGACGTCGTTCAGGCGTTCTACGGTGCGGTGCTCGCCCACGAGCACGCCGGCACGATGGCCGCCGCCGCGCTCGCCGCGCGCGAGCATGTGCGCGCCGCCGAGCTCGCCGCCAACAGCGGGCTCGTCACCCGGTCCGACGCGCTGCTGGCGCGGGTGCGCGCGGGCGACGTCGAGGGCCAGCGCCTCGAGGCCGAATCGAATGCGCGCCTGGCGCGAAGCCGACTGGCGCTCCTCCTTGGCGCGCCAGGCGATACCGCCTTCACGCTTCCCGACACGCTGCCGGTGGCCGCTGACCTTCGGGTTGAACATGCGGACGTGACGGGTCGTGCCGACATCACCGCTGCCGATAAGGCGCGCGAGGCGGCGCGGTTCGACCTGCGTCGCGCACAGGCGTCGCTGCTGCCGCGCCTCAACGGCTTTGCGCGCTACGAATGGAACGCCCCCGATCGCCCGGCCGCTGGCAAGCCGATGTGGACGCTGGGCGCGGTGTTGTCGTGGTCGCCGTTCAGCGGCGGTTCTGAACTGGCCGACGTGCGCGGTGCGGCCGCACGCGCCCGCGGCGCCGACACGCAGGCCGAAGCGGCGCGCGCCGTCGCCATGCTCGAACGGCAGGGTGCCGACGAGGCGTGGCAGGTTGCGGCCGCTCGCGCCGCCATCAGTGATACCGCCGTCACGCAGTCCGACGAGGCGCTGCGCATCGTGCGCAGGAAGTACGACGGGGGAATCGCCGCCATCAGCGAACTGCTCGACGCCGCCGCGGCCAACACCCAGTCACGACTGATGCGTTCCGACGCCCGTTTCCGTTTGCTTGCCGCTGCCGCCTCGCGGCTGCGCGCGTGGGGAGGCGATCCTGCCACCCTCGCGTCGCTCGACTCCGACCCTCGCTGAGACCACTTCCAATGCAGACCATAGTGCCGTTCCGCACCGGCGTTATCGCCGCACTGCTCGCCGCCGCTGCCTGTGGCCGCGGCGACAAGTCGCCCGCTGCCGCACCGTCCGTCTACGCCGGCGCAAGCGTTGCCGTCGTGGATACCATGTTATCAGCGAATTTCGAGGCCTCCGGCGTGGCGCAGCCCGTCGCTGCCGCCACGATGAGCACCAAGCTGATGGGCGCGGTCACCGCGGTGCTGGTCACCGAGGGGACGCGCGTGGCGGCAGGGACGCCGCTGGTGCGTCTCGACGCCTCCGACCTCGACGCGAAGGCGCGGCAAGCCGTCGCCGGCGTGTCGGCGGCGAATGCGGCGTACCATGAGGCGAACGCACAGGCCATTCGCATTCGCGCACTGTATGCCGACAGCGCGGCACCGCGCGCCCAGCTCGACGCCGTCGAGGCCGGGCTTGCCCGGGCCTCGGCTGGCCTTGAAGCGGCGCGCGCCGGTGAGGTGGAATTATCCTCGGTGCGCGCCTACGGCGTGCTGCGCGCTCCCTTTGCCGGCGTCGTGACGCATCGGTTCGTCGATGTCGGTGACTTCGCGGCTCCCGGGGCGCCACTGGTCACCGTGCAGGATGCTTCCCGCCTTCGCATCTCGGCGGCCGTG
>DATCGU010000374.1:0-5234 GCA_036508735.1 Gemmatimonadaceae bacterium | reverse complement strand
GCACTGAACACGAGTGCCCTTCTCGCAGGCCTACATGGTCCGGCCAACGAATGGCGTTCTGCTGCGAACGCCCTAATAGAATGCGGCCGCGCAGCGGCCGCTACCACAGCAATTCGCGTTCGCCAGCAGCAACGGCCGGTTAGGCATCCACGTCTTGGCGAGGATTACGCGCCCTTAAGCGTCACACCCGCGCGCGCCGCTAAGGCGCTCATGTAGTTGATGAACGCGGCACAAGCGACAAGCATAAACTGCGCATCTTCGAAGTTGAGCGTTTCCTCGTCAAGAAGCGCGTGGCGGATGCCGCTAGCATCGCTCGAGTATCCGTACAGCTGTCTAAACGCCTTCTTTAGCGCTGGATGAAGGGCTATCTGCACCTCCAGTGTGCGTAGCGCTGCATCGAGATCGGCCTGCTCTTGACCGGCCAGCAGGCTACAGTAGCCTTCGACGGCACTGATCGATTCCTTGATCGAGTTGCGGAAATCAGGCTTCTCACGGTTCGACAGGTGGCGCAGCGCTGTGTCCAGATTCACTTGCACCGTCGCCAGAGTCCCTGGTTGATTGCGTGCCATCTCGATCTGCTGCAGTTCGCTGGAATCGGTGATTCGCACCAATTGCTTTCCGACAAAGCGATATCCTGCCAGTTCACGCTCCAAGACACGGTTGCACTCCTTCAGGAATGCTGGTACTCGCGCCGCATCATCCTTGTCGGCATGCTGCGCTACGAATTCAACGAAATCGTAGACCCTATGCCATGGCACCGTGTCAAAGTGCTGACGGACGGGTTCAAGTTGTCCAGACCAAAAAGGAGAGAGCGCATCCACTCTGATCTTCACCACGTCCGCAGCAAGCAACAGGATGAAACGCTGCAGTGTCGCATCGGCCACGAACGCTCCGACCCGAACGAGATGCAGGTGCGGGACGAAAAACGTGAAGTGAATGGCATTCCAGAGTCCATTTCGCAACTCGTCATCCATGCTAGCCAACTGCACTGCTCTATTAGTCGCTAGGCCGTACCGCTGGGAGAAGTCTTCAGATGGCGTCATTAACTTTGCGGGCTGTGTTTGGCATGCCTAACTCCTAATTACGCTGCACCGTACCCTGCCCCTTCACAACCGTCGCACCAAGATATCCCAGCACGGCACTCCCCCAATATCTCCAGTAGACCCAGATATCCTTGCAGTAACGCTCCTTGTACGACGGCAATATCCGTCCGCACCAGCATAGATATCCTTGCACGGATCCCTGCGGCCCCGGCCACCGCAGATCCGCACACGCGCCGAACCGCCGGTCACGGCACCACCCCCGGCCCCCCCACCACGTTCGGCAGGTTCTTCGCGCGCAGCAAAGCGTTCAGCGACGCCAGGTCGCCGCCCATCAGCGACTCGAGCGCCGCCAGGTGCGCACGCATCTGGTCCTTCAGGATGACCTGCACCTCCACCTGCTGGTCGGTCGGCTTGAAGTCCCCGCCCGAGAGCCCGCCACCAAGGTAGCCCAGCTTGGCGAGCAACTTCGAGCCGAACCGCACGCCATCCTGGCCACCGCCGGTCTGTCGCAGATCCACGAGGTTCATCTCGAGATCCACCAGCTTCCCGTCGAGCGCCGCCGCCGCACGCCGCACCTCGGCGTCCGTCGTCGTGCGGCCAAGGGCGTCGAGCTGCACGCGCACCGACTCGATGCGGCCCACCGCCGCCGCGCCCGTGTTCATGTCGGTACGGATCAACTCGAGCATCCGCACCTGCTCGGCGATGTCGGCATCGCTGCCGCCCGTGTTGGGGTCCTTCCGCACCTCGAGCGATCGTGCCTGCTCCAACCCGCCGACGCTGAGCCGCACGGTGTACGTACCGGGCGCGACGAGCACCGAGAGCCGACTCGTCCCCGGGGCCACGCGTCCCTCGGGACCGACCGTGATGTAGGGTGCGTACATGGGGCTGGTGAGCAGCCGTGTCTGCGCCCCCGGTTCGTCGCGAAGGTCCCAGGTGAGGCGATTGATTCCCGCCGCGTTCGAGCCCGTCAGCGTGCGCACCGTGCGCCCCTTGGCATCGAGAATCGTGATCTTCGGCGCCTGCGCCGCCGGCGCCTTCAGGTAGTAGTTGATGGTCGCGCCGTACTGCGGGTCCTCCCCCGTCGTCGGATCATCGTACGTCGAGGACGGCGCCGTGATCGTGCGGAACCGGTACGCGGCCCGCGGCGGAAAAAGATGCGACGCGCTAGCCATCACCTCGGGCGTCATCTGCTGGATGGGCGCGAGGTCGTCGAGGATGTAGAAGCCGCGTCCGTAGGTGGAGATTACCAGGTCGTTGAAGTGCTCCTGCACCACGATTCCCGAAACGGGCGCGTGCGGCAGGTCGATCTGCAGTGGCAGCCACTGCTCGCCGGCATCATACGACACGTAGATGGCGTTCTCCGTCCCGAGATACAGCAGTCCGCGCCGCACCGGGTCCTCGGCGATCACCTTGGCGTAGCTCAGGTTGCTGTGCGGAATCCCGTTCGTGATCGCTTTCCATGTCTTGCCGTAGTCCGCCGTCTTGTAGACAAAGGGGTCACGATTGTTCATCTGGTGGAAGTCCACCGTGAGGTACGCGGTGGCCGCGTCGTACTTCGACGGCACGATGCTCCGCACAGAGCCCCACACCGGCAGGTTCGGGATGTTCGCCGTGAGGTTGGTCCACGTCGCTCCGTCGTCGCGCGTAAGCTGCACGAGCCCGTCGTTGGTCCCCACCCAGATGAGCCCCTTCGCGCGCGGCGACTCGGCGATGGCGTACACCACGCCGGCATACTCCACGCCAATGTTGTCGCCGGTGAGCCCGCCCGAACTGCCCATGCGGCTGCGGTCGTTCAGCGTGAGGTCGGGGCTGATCACCTGCCAGCTCTGCCCGCCGTCACGCGTGCGATGCACGTGCTGGCTTCCCACGTAGATCGTGTTGTGGTCGTGCGGCGAAATCTGCAGCGGCGAGTCCCAGACGAACCGGTACTTCACCCCCTCCGCCGGACCGTTGGACTGCTGCGGCCAAATCTCGACAGTACGGAACTGCCGCCGGTTCTCCTCGAACCGCACCACGATGCCGCCCACCATGCCGGAACCCGACGCCGTGGACCAGATGATGTTCGGATCCACGGGATCGGGCGTCGCCCAGCCGCTCTCACCGCCGCCCACCGCGTGCCACTGCCCTCGCGCAATCCGCCCGCCCTGCAGCCGGCCGTTGCTCGGCCCGCGATACGTCGGTTCGTCCTGCTTGTTCCCGAGCACGTTGTACGGAATCTGGTTGTCGACGGTCACATGGTAGATCTGCGCGTTGGTCAGGCGCTGGCGGTACCACGTCTTGCCGCGGTTCTGCGAGATCGACAGCCCCTGGTCGTGCGCGACGATCATCCGGTTGGCGTTCGTCGGGTCGATCCACATTTCGTGGTGGTCGCCGCCCGGCGTCAGCCCGCGCTGCAGCGTCGTGATGGTGCGCCCGCCGTCGATGGTCTTGGCGAACCCGTTCGTGAGAAAGTACGCCTCGTCCTCGTTGTCCGTCGCCACCGCCATGCGCCCGTAGTAGTGCGCCCGCCCCATCGCGTTGCGGTCGCGGCTCACCAGCGTCCACTGCCGGCCGCCGTCATCGGAGCGCCAGAGCTGACCGCTTTCCGTGGGCTCGCCGTTCCACGGGATTCCATCCCCCGTCTCGATCATCGTGTAGACGCGCTGCGGGTTGGAGTTGGCAATCGCCACCGCCACCTTCCCCACTGGCTTGGTGGGAAGTCCGTTGCCGCGGAGCCGGGTCCACGTGGCGCCGCCGTCGCGTGACACGAAGAGCCCGCCCCCCGGGCCGCCGCTCGTCCGCCCCCACGTGCGGATTTCGATCGACCACATCCCGGCAAAGAGCACGCTCGGATTCGACGGGTCCATCGCGATATCCGAGCAGCCCGTGTTCTCATCCACGAACAGCACGCGCGCCCAGGTCACGCCGCCGTCGGTGGTGCGATAGACGCCGCGCTCCTGCTGCGGGCCGTACGCGTGTCCCAGCGCGCAGACGAGCACCGTGTTGGGATCCTGCGGATGCACCACGATGCGCGGGATGCGCGCGGTCTTCTCGAGCCCCATCAGCGTCCAGCTCTCACCAGCATCGGTGGACTTGTAGACGCCCTGTCCCACCGAGATGTGGCTGCGGATCTTCCCCTCGCCAGTGCCCGCCCAGACGACGTTCTTGTCGGAGCGTGCCACGGCCAGCGACCCGATGGACTGCACGGGCTGGGCGTCGAAGAGGGAGCGCCAGTTCGTGCCGCCGTCGGTCGACTTCCAGATGCCACCCGACGCCGCACCTACATAGTAGGTAAGCGGATCACCCGGAATGCCCACGGCGGCGGAGAAGCGGTTCCCCTCCGGACCGATGTTGCGCCAGTGAAGTCCGCGCCAGAGTTCCGGTGCTGGGCGCCCGGCGGTGGCCGCCGGCGTTTGGGCGGAAAGAGAGAGCGCGGCAACCGATCCAATGGCCGCAGCGATGACGGAGCGTACGAGAGAGCGCATGTGAATTCCGGGCAGGGGTGACGCTGGGATTCTATTCCCGCCCGGCAGACACGGTAAGAGCTTACGGCTTCACATCGGACCTCAGCACCTGCACCTCGATGCTGCTGTTGTGATACACGGTCTGCGTGGCCTTGATGAAGTCCTTGTCGTCGGCCTTGTAGATGTTCGGCACGTACTTCTGCGGGTTGCGGTCGAAGACCGGGAACATCGAGCTCTGCACCTGCACGACGATGCGGTGCCCCTTCTTGAAGGTGTGCAGCACGTCCTGGAGCGCGAGCGGGATCTCCGTCACCTTGCCCGGCACCATCGGCTTCGGATTGTCGAAGCCGTCACGCCAGCGCGCCCGCATGATCTCGCTGCGCACCATTTGCTGGTAGCCGGCGAGGTGGATGTTCTTGTTGGGCATGTACGGGTTGTCCGGCTGGTTCGGCGGATAGACGTCGATGAGCTTCACCACGAAGTCGGCATCGGTACCCGACGTGGCCACCTTCAGCTTGACGCGGATCTCGCCGCCCAGCGTGACGTCCTCGCCCAGCGGCTCGGTTTCGTACGTGAGCACGTCGGGGCGCGTGCTGAAGCAGCGCTGGTCGTCGCTCATGTACTGGTACATCGTGAACCCCTCGATGCTCGGCCCGACGCAGCGGCCCGGCACCGGCTTGGCCGGGTCACTCACGTACGAGTCGTTCCCGGAATCGATCTTGCCGTCGAGCGCGAGCTTGCCGCCGGG
>DATCGU010000373.1:0-2919 GCA_036508735.1 Gemmatimonadaceae bacterium | reverse complement strand
CGCAACTTCTACGGACATCCCGATCCGGCGGTCATGCGCCGCCTCTCGGCGAACGCCGCCGCCGTATTGCGCACCGACCAGCTGGGCACGGTCGTGGCGGAAACCGATGGCAATGGCTGGACGGTGCGCGCCGGCGGTGTCCGCTGGCGCCTGCGGTGATTGGTGGCGAGGTTTCAGCCCTCAATCCTCGCGCAGGTGCCCGTGATCAACCACACCGATACGTCGGTCGTCACCATCGACCGTTTCATCATCGAACAGGAAGCCAGGGCGCCCGAGGCCACGGGCGAACTCTCCGGCATCCTGTACGACCTCGCGGTCGCCGCCAAGATGATCGCCAACAAGGTGCGGCGGGCCGGGCTCATCGACATCCTCGGCGCCGCGGGCTTCGAGAACGTGCAGGGCGAGCACCAGCAGAAGCTCGACCGCATTGCCAACGAGATCATCCTGAAGGCCATGGATCACGGCGGCCGGCTGTGCGCCATGGCGTCGGAGGAGGAGGCCGAGATCGTTCCCATACCGAGCGAATTCCGGTGCGGGAAGTACGTGCTCCTGTTCGACCCGCTCGACGGCTCGTCCAACATCGACGTCAACGTGCCGGTGGGCACGATCTTCTCGGTGATGAAGCGGGTCACCCCGGGCGACGGCCCGGGGACGATGGAGGACATGTTGCAGCCCGGCATCAAGCAGGTGGCGGCGGGCTACGTCATCTATGGATCGAGCACCATGATGGTCTACACCACGGGACACGGGGTGCACGGCTTTACGCTCGACCCCGCCATCGGCGAGTTCCTGCTCTCGCATTACGACATTCGCATCCCGGAGTGCGGCCGCTACCTGTCGGTGAACGATGCCTACGAGCAGCACTGGAGCGAGCCGGTGCGCGCGCTGATGCGTCGGTACCGCGGCCTCGACATGCAGCGCGAGGCCATGAGCGTGCGCTACGTCGGGTCGCTCGTCGCCGACTTTCACCGCAACCTCCTGGGCGGCGGCATCTTCGCGTACCCGGCGAGGCAGAAGAGTCCGATGGGGAAGCTGCGCCTGCTGTACGAGTGCAACCCGCTCTCGTTCATCGTCGAACAGGCCGGCGGCGCGGCCATCGACGGCGTGCGCCGGCTGATGGAGGTCGTGCCCACGGAGTTGCACCAGCGTTCGCCGCTCTTCATCGGGAGCAAGAAGGACGTGGATATCGCGGCGAAGATGCTGGGGATGGCGCCCTAGATGGGCGACGAGGTCGTTTCCCCCTCCGGCATTCCCATCGCCGCCGTCTACGGGCCCGGCAGCCTGGCGCCGGGGAACGCCGCCGCGCTGGGCGAACCGGGCCAGTTTCCGTTCACGCGCGGTGTGCAACCCACGATGTACCGCGCTCGGCTCTGGACGATGCGGCAGTACGCCGGATTCGGCACGGCATCGGAAACCAACACGCGCTTCAAGCTGCTCCTCGACGCGGGGCAGACCGGTCTCTCGGTGGCCTTCGATCTCCCGACGCAGATGGGCATCGACAGCGACAACCCGCGCGCCGCCGGCGAGGTGGGGCGCGTCGGTGTGGCCATCGACACCGTGGAGGACATGCACGCCCTGCTCGCCGGGCTTCCCCTCGACACGGTGAGCACGTCGATGACCATCAACGCCACGGCCTCCACGCTGCTGGCGATGTACATCGTGGTCGCCGAGGAGCGGGGCATGGCGCGCGGCACGCTGTCGGGCACCATCCAGAACGACATCCTCAAGGAGTACGTGGCGCGCGGCACGTATGTGTATCCGCCGGCCCCGTCACTCCGGTTGATCGCCGAGACGGTCCGCTTCTGCGCGGCCGAGATGCCGCAGTGGAATCCGATCTCCATCTCCGGCTATCACATGCGCGAGGCCGGCGCGACGGCGGTGCAGGAGATCGCCTTCACCTTTGCCAACGCGCTGGCCTACGTGCAGGCGGCGGTCGACGCCGGACTCGCCGTCGACTCCTTCGCGCCCAGGCTCTCGTTCTTCTTTGCCTGCCACAACGACCTGTTCGAGGAAGTGGCGAAGTTCCGCGCCGCGCGCCGGCTCTGGGCGCGCCTGATGCGCGAGCGCTACCACGCGAGCGATGCCTCGTGCCGCATGCGCTTTCATACGCAAACCGGCGGCGTGACACTGACCGCGCAGCAGCCGCTGAACAACGTCGTGCGCGTCGCCGTGCAAACGCTCGCCGCCACGCTCGGCGGCACGCAGTCGCTGCATACCAACGGGTACGACGAGGCGCTGGCGCTTCCCACGGCGGAGGCGGCCACCCTCGCCCTCCGCACGCAGCAGATCATCGGCTACGAAAGCGGCGTGGCCCTGACCGCCGACCCGCTGGCCGGATCGTTCTACGTCGAGTCGCTGACCGACGAACTCGAACGACGCGCCGTGGAGCTGATGGCCCGGGTCGAAGAACTGGGCGGGTCGGCCAGCGCGATCGAGGCCGGGTTCCTCCAGGACGAAATCGCCAAGAGTGCCTACGCGTACCAGCTGGCGATCGAGGCCGGAGAGACCGTCATCGTCGGTGTGAACAAGTTCGCCGACGGTGCCGAGTCATTGGACATCCCCACGCCGAACTATTCGCGGCTGGAAGCCGAACAGGGTGCGCGCGTGGCGGCGGTGAAGGCGTCGCGCAATTCGCCGGCGGTCGGCGCGGCGCTGGACAGCCTCGCTCAGGCGGCGCGCGCCGGGCGGGCCGTCCTTATGCCGCTGATCATCGACGCGGTGCGCGCACGGGCGAGCGTCGGCGAAATCAGCGACGCGCTCGAGCGGGTGTGGGGGAAGTACCGGCAGTAGCGAGGTGCTAGGTGCTAGGTGCTGGATGAGGCGATGGACGCGTCGTTGTGCGCCTGGTGGCGCGCTGCGATGAATCTCTCGATCTTCTCCAGCCGAGCACTTGGCACCTAGCACCTAGCACCTAGCACC
>DATCGU010000372.1:0-8149 GCA_036508735.1 Gemmatimonadaceae bacterium | reverse complement strand
CCGTACAAGTACTCCGATCAGCACTCGCGTCATGCGAAACACCCGACCCCGCACCGGCGCGAAGCCGTTGCGGGGTCTGCGTTTCCATCCGAATGGGCCATCGAGGAGTTGAACCTCGGACCTCACGCTTATCAGGCGTGAGGTCCGCACGTACGATCTTGACATTATGTGTACTAGCACACATAGTACACCACCATGCTGCCCTTTCCCGTCACCCTTGTCCCCGGCGAATCGCCGTATCGCCAGGTCGTCTATGCGGCGACCAAGGCCATCGTCTCCGGCGATCTCGCCACCGGGGCGGCGTTCCCGTCAGTTCGAGAACTCAGCCAAGCGCTGAAGATCAATCCGAATACCGCGGCAAAAGTCGTCGGTGAACTTCAGCGCGCCGGGTTGATCGAAGTCCGCACCGGCATTGGCACCGTCGTCAGCGGCCTACGCCGCGCGACCGCAGCCGAACGCCGTGGCCTGCTGTCCAAGGAGCTCGAGCAACTGCTCGTCGAGGCCAAGCGACTCGGCCTCTCCAGGGACGAACTCGTCGAGGCCATTTCGGACCGCTGGAGCGCGCTGTTCGATGAATCGCGCTCGGCGGAGCGCTAACCACATGAATCGCACCAGACCAACCACGCTGGAGCCAGCGGATGTCCATGGTTGAAGTGAATCGACTGAGCTACTCCTACGGTCGCGTGCACGCCCTGCGGGACCTCGACATGACCGTCCCCGCCGGAGCGCTCTACGCGCTCGTCGGCCCCAACGGCTCGGGCAAGACCACGCTCATGCAGGTGCTGCTCGGCTTGCGGCGCGCGCAGGGTGGAAGCGCGTCGGTGATGGGGCGCGACTGCGGCACGCTGAATGCATCCGACCGGGCGACCATTGGGTACATCGCCGAGGGACAGTCGCTGCCGGGGTGGATGTCGCTGCGCCAGGCGGAGGCGTTCCTCGCGCCGCTGTATCCCACTTGGGACCCCGCGCTGGCGCGCGACCTGCGCGAGCGGTTCACGCTCGACCCGTCGCGGAAGCTCAAGACGTTCTCGCGCGGCGAGCAGATGAAGGCCGCGCTCCTTTGCGCGCTGGCCCCGCGCCCGACGCTGCTCGTCATGGATGAACCGTTCACGGGCATGGATGCGCTGGTGCGCGATGACCTGGTGCGTGGACTGCTGCAATCGGCTGGCGCCGAGGGATGGACGGTGCTGCTGTGCTCGCACGACATCGCCGAGGTGGAGATGCTGGCCGACTGGGTGGGCTTATTGGAGAAGGGGCGCATGCGGCTGTCGGAGCCCATGGAGCAGCTGCACCAGCGCTTCAAGCATGTCGAGGTGCAACTGGCCGACGGTGCAGGGAATGGACACTCGTGGCCCACCAACTGGTTCTCGGTAGAGCAGAACGGGCGCATGCTCTCGTTCGTTGCCGAGCTCGATGGGAGAGACGCGTCCGTCGCCGCGCTTCACGCGCAGTTCTCGGGCGCGTCGCGCGTGGACGTGCGCGACGCGACGCTGCGCGAGGTCTTCATTGCCCTGGCGCGCGAGAAGAGCGCCTCACCGGCGGAGGTGGCAGTATGAATGCGCTCGCGCAGGTGCGGCATCTCTTGGTGAATGATGTGCGGCGGTTGCGGTGGATGTTGGTGGGGTACGTGGTGGTCGTCGTGATCGCCGTGATCTCCGCGACCTCATTGCCGATCGGACCGATCGGTTGGTACCAAGCGCCTCCGCTGCTGGTGTTCCTGACCGGATTCCTCCTCGTTGCGTCGGCAGTCCAGGCCGACTCGCCCTGCCGGCCGGACGCGTTCTGGATGAGCCGGCCTATCCAGCCCTTTGCGGTCCTCGGCGCGAAGCTCGTGCTCGGCGCGCTCGTCGTCGCGCTGCCGGTGGCGGCCTTGGCATGGACTCTCATCCACCTCGGCTTCCCATCCGGTGAATACTGGCCGGTGCTCGGTCACGCGGCGACTAGCTTTGCGGGCTCGCTGCTGTTTGGCATGGCGATCGCCGCGGTGACGCGAGATCTCCGCAGCTTTGCGAATACGGCGGTGCTGTTGTTCGTGCTCGGCCTCGTTGCACTGGCAATGCTCTATGGGCGGCTGGGGTTCATGCCAGGGCAGCGGAACACGGCTGGCGACGTCCTTGCGGTCGCGGGGTATCTCGGCCCGCTCGCCCTCCTGGTGTTTGTCTATTGGCGCCGCGACAACGTGACGATGGCTCGTATTGCTGGCGTCACCATTCTGGCCGGTTTCTTCCTGATCGAGCCCTTTACCATCGAGCCGGATCATTCCGACAAGCCGACTGCCGTCGCCGATGCCGCCGCCACTCCGCACGTCTCCGTAGCTCTCGTCCGTGTGGAGTCCAACGCGAAACCTGCGCGACTGCTCTTGATGGTGACCGGAACGGCCTACCGCAACGCCGCGCGCCTGGTGATCACGCCGGACAGCGTATTGGTCCATGTGCGCGACGGATCCACCGTTGCACTCAGGAACCGGATGACGCCCATTGTGGTGAAGCTGCCCAGCACGGCGCCGAACAGCCTGCCCTGGCGTGATGTTGTCGCGGACTGGCCGGTCTCCATGGCGCTCTCCGTGGACGAGGTCCTGGCCCTGACGCCTGGCGTGTCGAGTATCGAGATCGTCGGGCGCGCAGAGGCGTATGCGCTGAACGTCGCGGCGGTCCTGCCATTCGTGTCGGGGCCGAGAACCAGCCGACAAGGCGCGCTGCTCCAGCTCGACTCGGTGCAGAACGATCCGTATGGCGCTTCGGCGGCGGTCACCATGTTCGCGATCCAGCATCAGGCCGTGGATGAATCCGCGCTGCTGCGCCGGGTTCGCATGGGGCGTGTGGAGTGGGCGTTGCCGCGCTTTCAGCTCGTCGACGACAGCACCCATGTGGCCATCCGTCTTGCGATGCCGTCGGGCGGCACGACGGACTTCTCGATGGTGCTGCCGGGCGTCAGCGTCACGCGACAGTGGTCCCACGTGCAGACACCCCTCGATTACACGGCGACGGATACCGCGGGGAAGGTGCGGCGCGTGCACTTCCTGTACCTGGACTGGGAGTACGTGGGCAGCGCGCGCGTGCGTGCGCGGTCTCCCATCGAATAGGCCAAGACGATACGGGCGAGCGCGGCCGCACGCGCGGCCGTCGTCATGGGAGCGTCGCCGCGAGCTTTGGCAGTGCGCGTCGGGCGAATGCGCGCGCGCGGACGTCGCCGGCGCGGAGCACATCGACCAGCGCGAGCCAGCGATACAGGGACGGGTCGCGACTCGCAATTGTCGGCGCATCCGCCACGAGCGGCAGGATGCCAACACCGACGACCGAACCCAAGCGGGAAGGCCACACCAGCAGCGGCGCATCAGCGACGGTGAGATCATCGAGCCCGGCGCTACGCGCGAAGTCCGTAAGGACAGGCGCGGCGAAACCCGTGGGAATGCCTCGCGCCTTCGGGAGCAACGTACCCGGGCACACGTACGGCACGGCATGCTGAAGGAACTCCAGCATGGGACCGCGAGCCACCTCGGTCCGCGCGCGCGCGACCTGATGAGCGAGACCGGTCGCGATCAGCCGCGCGCGGGCAGCGTGGGCCGTGCTGGTGCTCACACCGAGCGCCTCGGCGATCTGGGCGTACGGCGCGCCGGGATGCACAGCGAGGTAGAGGAGCACCGGGACATCGATCGGGCGCAAACCGGAGTTGGTAGGCATAGAAGGCTATTCTGGAATACCGAATGATAATGCTGTATAACTTATATGACAAGGTGTTACATGATAACATTCGGCATTCGCGAATGTCGAATAGAGGTGCTGGTGTGATGCCCGCGTGCTGGCCAGGTGTGCAGGATGCGCCAAACTCTCGAGTGCCCTCAATCGAGCCGGAATAGCACCCGCCGCCCCAGGTTCGCCGCCCGAGTGAAGACGAACTTCTTCTTCTCCCCTGTACATCATCAGAAGTCCTTCTTTCACCAGCTCCAGCACATCATGCGCGCCGTGTCGTATGCCACCGCATCGGATCGCCGGTGCGACTGCGACGGGCTCGACTTTCCGGTCAAGTTGTTGATCTCACGCAACTTGGGATGTTGTGTCGCGATCTTCACGGCAACTACCGATTATTGAACTATTGGTAGATAAGTCCCCCAGCATCTACCGAAATGTCAATAATCGGTAATTGTCGTATTGAGGCTGCTGTTTCGACCCACCCGATGGCCACTATGCCACCACCGTCCAAGGACTTCCCTTATTCCCGTAAGGCCGCGAGCGCCGCATCCTTCGGCACGGATTTCACGGTCACGGCGACGTACAACGGGGTGCGCTTCGGATGGTTCGCAAAGAGACGAGTGCCTGGCGTGAGATCTTCTCCCTGGCGCGAGGCCGGTGGCGCGAGGTGGGGCTCGTCGCCTTCCTGGTGTCGCTGGGCACCATGGCGGCGCTCATTGAGCCCTGGATCTACTCGGCGATCATCGACGACATTGCCGGCCTGTGGGTCGCGGACGACAGCAAAGAGCTGATCGGCCGCTTCGCGCAGGACGTGCTCCAGACGGCGGCGCACCTGGGCGAGAGCGCGCTGCGCATCGCGTCGGTGCCGTTGCGCGCAAACCTCGACCTCGAGGCACGCACCGTCCCCCAGGCCTTCGCCACGGTGGCCGCCGGCGCCATCCTGATGGTGGTGATGCGGCTCATCTCGCAGTGGTTCGCCACCTGGGGCGAAAATCGGGCCGTCCGGCTGGGCAGCGACATCGAACGGGACTTCATCAACCGCACCTACCGGCACGTCCTGCGCCTGCCGCTGGAGTTCTTCAACCGTCGCGCCAGCGGCAAGATTGCAAAGCAGGTGGACCAAGCCGACGAGATCTCCCCCATCGTCACCGGCGTCGCGCAGGAACTCTGGCCCGAACTCTTTACCCTCGTCGCGATCCTCGTGGTGATGGTCGTGGTGGACATACGCCTCGCCCTCGTAACGTTCGTCTCGGTGCCGGTCTACGCCTTCGTCACCTGGCGCATGACGCAAGCGCTCGAGGTCGACATGGACGACTACTACGGCGCGTGGGAGGACGTCTCGGCCCGCATCCATGAAGGCGTTGCCGGCATCAAGACCGTGCGCGCCTTTGGCGCGGCCGAGCAGGAGGCGGGACGTCTCGGCACCATGCTGACCGACGCCTACGACGTGTACCTGCGCCGGTCGCGCCTGCAGAACAAATACGCCATGTGGCAGTCCGCCGTGGTGGTCAGCTCCCAGGCCGGGGTGCTCGCCCTGGGCGGTTACGAGGCGTTGCAGCACGAACTGACGCCCGGCACGGTGGTGCTCTTTCTCACCTACCTGGAGCAGCTCTACTCGCCCATCGAGTCGCTGACGCACCTCTACACCAGGCTGCAGCAGCATCTCGGATCGCTGCGCCGCGCCCGCCGGCTCCTCGAGGAACCGGAGAGCGCCGGTGAAGAGCTTCCGGCCCTGGTGGCGCCGCACGGCGCCATCGAGGTGCGCAACGTCACCTTTGCCTACAATGGCCGCGCGCCGGTACTCGACGGCGTCTCGTTTTGCGTGGCAGCGGGCGAGCGCGTGGCGCTCGTCGGTCCGTCGGGCGCCGGAAAGACGACGCTCACCGATCTCGTGGCCGGCCTGTACCGTCCGCAGCGTGGCGCCATCCTCATCGATGGCATCGACCTGGCGACGGTCGCTCCCTCGTCGGTGCAGCGACTCGTTCGCGGCGTGGCGGTGGACAGCCTGTTGTTCCGGGGAAGCATCGCGGAAAACGTCCGGTTCGGGCGGTTCGACGCCAGCGACGCCGACGTGATCGAAGCCATCCGGATGGCCGGCCTCTCGTCCTTTGTGGAGGGCCTGCCCGACGGTCTCGGGACGCTCGTCGGCGAACGGGGCGTGCAGCTCTCGGCGGGCGAGCGCCAGCGCATCCTGCTGGCCCGCGCCTTCCTGGCCCAGCCGCGAATACTCCTGCTCGATGAGGCGACGGCCAACCTCGACTATCGCACGGAGGCGAACGTGAAGAAGGCGCTGTCCCGCGCCGCCCGCGGCCGTACCACGCTCCTGGTGGCGCACCGCAAGTCGATGCTCACGGACGTCGACCGGGTGGTGGTGATCCGCAACGGCAAGGTGGAGCAGGACGGCACTCCCGACGAACTGCGTGCCGTCGACGGCTACTTCCGGCAGATGATGGAGGCCGACGACACGCACTGATGTTGCTGACCGGCACGATCAGGTGTTACATACGCGCAGGCAGAGAACCCCCGGACGATGGAATCAAGGTGACGTCTGAGAACGGTGCGGTACCCAACTCCGACACGGCAAGACGTCCCGGGATTCCTGCGCCACGCCGCACCCTCCTCATCGCAGGATGCGCACTGGCGATCGCGGCGGGCGCGTATCGCATCACGGCGCCGCCCGGCCCCGGGCTCGACCCGGATGCGCTGTCGTACCTCGGTGCCGCGCGTTCCCTCGTCGCCGATGGCACGCTGAGCATTCCCGTGGCGCCGTGGTGGAGCGACAGCACGACGCAACCGCTCGCGCACTTCCCGCCGGGCTTCTCCACGGTGCTCGCCGCACCGATCGCGCTTGGCGTGGACGCACGTCTCGCGGCGCGCCTCGTCGAGAGCGCCGCGGCCGGCCTCACCATCGCCATGATGATGCTCGCGCTATGGCCCGCGGCCGGTGCGTGGGGTGCCGTACTGGGCGCGCTGGCCGTGGCGGTGTCGCCGGCATTCGTGCAGGTGCACCTCTCGGTGCTCAGCGAGCCGTTGTTCCTGGCGCTTGTCACGCTCGCACTGTGGAGTTTCGCCCGGCGCCCGAACTCGGCGTTGCTGCACGGTGTCATCGCCGCCGCGGCCACGATGGTACGCTATGCGGGGCTCTCGGTGGCGGGAGCCGCCGGGTTGTGGGCGTTGCGCGATGCCTCGGTGCCGTGGCGCACGCGGGCGCGACGCGCAGTCAGTGCCGTCGCCCCGTCGCTGCTCGCCATGGCCGTGTGGTCGCTGAGCAGGGAGCGCTCGCCGGGGCACGCGGAGTCCATCCGTGCGTTCGGCTTCTACGGTCAGTGGGGGCCCACGCTGCGTCAGGGAGCGAGCACGGTGGCTCGTTCGTTGGCGCCATCGCTGGAGTGGGATCCGGTGCCGTGGCCTGCGGCTCTGCTGGCACTCATGGCCCTGGCCGCGCTGGCGTGGAGCGCCACGCGCCCGACGGTCGATCAGCTACCCGACGTTCCCGGCCACGACGAGCAATGCGCCGCGCAGCGCACCCTGCTGGCGGCCGCTGGTGTCATTGCGCTGTCGTACGTGGGGATCGTGGTCGCATCGCGTGCGTTCGCCGACCCCAACATTCCCTTCGACTTCCGGCTTGCCGTGCCGCTGGTGCCGCTGGCCGTGGCGAGCATCGCCGTCGCGGCGGCACGTTCATGGCGCGTGTGCTCGCGACCGTTGCGTGTCGCCGGAATGCTGGCGCTCTCCGTGTGGGGTACTGCCGCCGCGCGCGCGGATTTCAGTCTGGTGCACGATGCGCTTACGGACGGGTCCGATTTCGCTGCACGCGAGTGGCGCGAATCGCCGACGCTGGCGTGGGCGCGCGCGCAGGAGCCTTCGCGCGTACTCTATTCCAACTGGCCGTGCGCCATCTGGTTCCACCTCGATCGGCCCGTGCGCGACCTCCCCGACGCCACTGACGCCGCCGACGCCGCCACGATGCACAATTTCGTGGCGCGCCTGCGCGCGGCGCATGGCGCGGTGGTGGCGTGGAATGCGCCGAGCCCGGATGTGGCGCACACGGACTCGATTGTCCTGCACGCGGGGCTCGTGCGCGTGGCGACCTTCGATGACGGAAGCGTGTTCGAGCCAGCTCCGCTGGCAAGCACCGTGGCGCCGCCGTTGCCAGCGAGGAAATCCGCCGCGCCGCCAGTGGCGCCGTCTCCCACGCGGCGCTAACGTGAATCCATGAGCCTTGCCGCCCTTCTCACCGAATGTGCGCACCTCGCCGCAGGCGGTGGCACTGGCGCGCTCGCTTCGGTGGTGCGCCGCCGCGGGTCGCTGCCGATGAGTGCCACCGCCAAGCTGCTGGTCACGGCCGACGGTGCGCGCTTCGGCACCATCGGCGGCGGCTGCCTGGAGGCCGAGGTGATCGAGCGTGCGCTCGATGTCTGCAAGCACGGCGTTCCGGTGTGCACGCAGCACTCGCTGAA
>DATCGU010000371.1:0-4701 GCA_036508735.1 Gemmatimonadaceae bacterium | reverse complement strand
GGTGCTAGGTGCTAGGTGCTAGGTGCTAGGTGCTAGGTGCTAGGTGCTAGAAGGGCCCCGTTGCGCGCTTTGCGCCGGGGCCCTCTGCCTATCACCTAGCACCTAGCACCTAGCTTCTAGTTCCTGTTCCTTCCCCCGCCCAGCAGCTGCAGGATGAAGAGGAACATGTTGAGCAGGTCGAGATAGATGGCCACGGCCGCCGGCACATAGTCGTCCGGGCCGTACCGGTTGCGCAGGCGCCAGGTGTCGAACACGAGTAGGCCGCTGAAGATCATCACGCCGATGGCGGCCATCCACAGGCCGGCCGACTGGTTGCGGAAGAACATGTTCAGCAGCGATGTGCCGATGAGCACCCAGAGGCCGACGACGAGGAACGAACCCCACGCGCTGAAATCGCGCCGGCTCACGAACGTGTACATCGTGAGGATGCCGAACGTGCTGAGGGTCAGGATGCCGGCCTGTCTGACGATGTCCGGGTCATTGCGGCTGTAGACGAAGATGATGGGCGCAATGGCCACGCCCATCACCAGGTTGAACAGGAAGACGAAGCCCAGGGCGCGCGGCGCGCTGTCGCGCGACTTCATGGCCATCCAGAGCGGCACCATCGCGAGAATCATCGTGATGAACGGATGTTGCGCCGCGCTGACGAGCAATGCTTCCTGCGTCATCGCCACCGACGTGCCGATCATCGTGACGATGACCGACGCAAAGACGAGCGAATACGTGCGGCGCACCAGCGTGGCGCGCTGTTCGCCGGTCAGGACCAATTCCGGCATTTGCATCGTGCGGGAGAAACCCATCGAGATCAGCTCCTCAGGATCGAGAGGTATGGCTCAATTATAACTCTCGGGGGCCCGGAAAGTTCACCGCACCGGCCAAGTGCTCGTGCCGTTACGGAGCCGTCCGGTTCACGATCCTGCCCAGTGCATCGAGCGCGCCAAGGGTCGCACCGCCGTTCACGGTCCTGACGACGACATTGCGCGAGCCCGCGCCGAGCACTCCCTCGAGGCGCCGCTTTGACGTGCCCTCGACCGTGAGCGGAAACCAGGTCTCGAGGTCACCGTTCACGGTGCGCATGGACACCTTGCCGTCGACATTCTGGGGCACGTACGCAGCCACGCTGCCGTTGGTCGACTCGGCGCGCACGTCGCCACCGCCGCCGATGGTCGTCATGCGCACGTCGACGTCACCGTTGAGGGTCGTCGCTTCCACCGGCCCGATGGCGGTGGCCACCCGGATGCCGCCATTGACGGTGTGTGCCACCACCGGCGACTGCGCGGTGACCGAAAGCTCGCCGTTCACCGACGAGACGTCGATGCGCGTCCCTGGTGGCGCCTCGACGGTGAAGTCCACCCGGGCGTCCGTGCCCCGGTTCTTGAAGAACCACCCCAGAAAGCCGGGCTTGCGCGTATTGGTGTACTTGGTGGCGCTGCAGGTACCGTCGCCCCAATGCACGCAGATGGTGGCCTCGTTGCCTTCGCCGACCGCGACGAACTTGAGGTCGCGCTCGGGGTTGCCGCGGCGCCAGTGCGTGGCGGCCTGCACGCGGGCTGTCTTGCCGTTGGCCGACGGCACCACGGTGACGCTGCCATTGGTGTTGCGGATCCGCAGCGTACCGCCGCCAGCGAGGTCGCGCGACCAGCTGAAGGCGTTGGCGTTCGCGTGCTCGCTGTGGCAGGCTGCGGTGAAGACGAAGAGGAGAAGGGGAGTCAATTGACGCATGGGTCCCTCCGGACGCCTTCAATTACGGCGGGGCGCCGGGAATGTTTCCCCGGCCCCCCCGGCGCCCCGTCCTCGCTGGCGCTAGTTGCGCCGCAGATTGATTGAGCCGTTTACCGTCGATACGCTCAGTTCCGGGCCGCCCTTGCCGATCTTGCCGGAGATGCGCCGCCGGTCGAAACGCCCCTGCACCGTAATCGGGAAGTCTTCCGAGGTGACGCTGCCGTTGACGGTGCGCGCCTTCACCTGCGCCGTGGCTCCCTCGATGCTGAGCCCGCCGTTGACCGTCGACGCGTCCAGCTTCACGCCCTTGGGCAGGCGAATGGTGAATTCCACGGACACGTCGTTGTCGCGATCGCGGTCGAACCAGGAGTCGCCGCCATGCGAGCTGTACCCATCCTCGTCGCAGCGCGTGTTGCGCTTCTCCCAGATGGCACACACCAGCACGTCGCCCTTCGTCGTCTTCGTCGCTGTAACCGTGACGCTCTTGGGGTCGCCGCGGCGCCAGTGCTTCTCGGCGCGCACCTCGACCTCGGCGCCGGTGCCGTTCTCCACGCGCACCGCGCCGTTGAGGTTGCGCACGAACACGCTGCGGCCCGCCGCGATGCCGCCGGTCCACTTGAACGAGTTGTCAGTCTCGCTTTCTTGCGCTCCCGCGCTCTGGGCCAGCGTGGTGACGACCGCGAAGGCGGCAATGATTCTCAGGGATTGCATGTGGTCAGTCCTCCTTGGCAGCGCGGGCCGCGCCACGTTCGATGTTGATATCGCCCGAGAACGTCTCGAGGCGGATGCGGGGCCCACCACCATTTACGCTGAAGCGCATCCGGTGGTTTCGGCGGCCCAGTGGCTGCTCGCCGGGCATCAGGGTGATTCCGAACGCCGAGCGCACCTCACCACTGAAGGTCTGCATCTCGAGCGTGGCGTCAATGTTGGACGGCAGGGTGACGCGCACGTCGCCCGAATGCGTATTGACCGAATACGAGCCGTCGCCCTTGATGTCGCCCGAAAAGGCGACACCGCCGCTGACGCTCTCGAAGTCGAGGCCGGTGAGCGTGCCGTTAACCGCCAGCTCGCCGCTGACCGTCTTGCCGGAGAACGTACCATTGATGTCGTCGAGCGTCAGGTCACCGCTCACCGAGTTCGCGCTGATGCGGCCGCGCAGCTTCGAGGCGCGGATGTCGCCGCTGACGGACTGCATCTCCACGCGATCACCGGCATCGCGCACCTCCACGTCACCGCTGACGGTGTTGACGTTCACCTGGCCGGCCACGCCGCGCACGCTGACATTGCCCGACACCGACGAGGCACGCACCTCGGTGCCGTGGGGCACGGACAGCTCGTACCGCGAGTCGCCCATGCGATTGCGCCGCGAACGCGCCGTGATGCTCACCCGCGAGGAAGTCAGCGAGGCGTCGAGGTAGCCCGTCTCGATGGTGGCGTAGATCTTGATCTCGCCCTTCGTCCAACCGGTGACGACGATGTTGCCGGAGACGTGGCCGAGGTCCACCAGGCCGCCCTTGGCGAAGGCGAACGTGGTGTCGATCTTCTGCAGCGACTCGTTGCCCTGCGCCCCGGCAGCGGGCGCGACGGCTAGAATGGCGGCGGTGGCAAGCAGGAAAGTGCGCATGGTCTGGTCCTCTAGGAGCGCGACGGCAGCATGGCGGCCGATCGCAGGAGTTCGAGCTTGGTGTCGTAAGCGTGGTTCAGGCGGCCGGCGAGGAAGGTGCTGGCGGGGTCGGCGGCCAGCGCGGCCTTGCTCTCGGCGATGGCCTGGTCGATGAGCTTCAGGTTCTTCTCGATCACGGCGATGGTGGCGCTATCGAGTTCGTTCCGGCGCGTCTGCAGGATGTCCTGCAGCTTGCCGATTTCTCCTACGTACGTGGCGATGCCCTTCTGGTCGGCCACCGATACGAGTTCAGTCCGCGCGGCGGATGCGGCGGTGACGGCCATGGACGACGGCAGTGTGGTCGCAGGCCGCGTGGCGGCCATCCATGTTCCGCCGGCCGTCACGGCAATCAGGATGGCGGCGGCAGCGGCCACCTGGCGGGTGGACCAGCGACGCACGGCGCCGCGCGGACGTGCAGCAAGCGACATCAGGGGCGTGTCGATGCGGGCCTCGATGCCGCTCCACAGGTCACGGGAAGGCGAGAAGGTCGGCAATGCCGCGGCGGCGTCGCGGATCTTCGCGAGGTCGACGGCCAGCGCGCGGCACGCGGCGCAGTGGGCCACGTGCGCCTGGTATGGCGCGCGCATGGTGTCGCCCAGCGTTCCATCGAGCAGGTCGGGCATCAACGCCTGGGCGTCGTCGCAAGTCAGCATGGGTGTGGTCATCGGTTCAGCGCCTCCCTCAGAAGCATCCGGGCGCGGTGCAGCTGCGCCTTGCATCCCCCCGCGGTGACGCCGAGCATGCCGGCGATCTCCTCGTGGGTGTAGCCCTCCACGTCGTGCAACACGAACACCTTCTTGGCCCCCGGCGGCAGCGTGGCGATCGCCGACTCCAGGTCTATGGACATCCCCGGCACCGGGAGCGGCCGCACATCGCCATGCGGCAGGTGATCGGGATCCTCAATGCCATCGTCGAACTTCTCACGCCGCCGCCGCTCCGACTGCCGGTCGTTGAGCACGACATTCACTGCCATTCGATGCAACCAGGTGCCAAACGCCGAATCACCGCGGAACTGCCCCAGCTTTTCCCAGACCCTCACAAAGACGTCCTGGGTTAGTTCCTCGGCCCTCTGCCTCTCGCCCGTCATGCGGGTGCAGAGGGTGAAGACCCGGTCCACATGTGCCCGGTACAGCCGCTCGAAGGCGCGCCGGTCGCCGGTGGCGGCGCGGGCGACGTCGTCGGAGAGCGACGGCGTGGGCATCACGGGGAGTGGGGTGACGTGCATCCGGGGTGCTGGTCCTCAGTGGTTCGCTGGATCAGACAGGCCGATGGACGTGATGGTTTGAATGACATCCTGACGGGGCTGGGTGCGGGGT
>DATCGU010000370.1:0-7464 GCA_036508735.1 Gemmatimonadaceae bacterium | reverse complement strand
GGCAGAGCGGAACGGGCTCAAGCGCCAGGTTGGAATCCTGCAGAGCCGCTTTCAGATGCTAACCACGATGGCCCCGGCCGTGGATCTGTCGCCAGCCGCTCCGCCGGCCCGTCCTGCGCTCCCGCCCGGACCTGCAGGATTCGCCACGCGTGATGTGGGTGCGGTACGGCGTTTTCTGGACGACGGCATCGCCGGTTTGGGGTGGCACATCGATGAGGCGAGCGGTGCCGTGCTCGACAAGCGCGGGTCGGAAGTGGCCGGCCCCGGTTTTGTGTCCGCCCTTCGACAGGTTGCAGGACACGGGGCATAGCGCGTGTCGCGTGGTCCTTGGGACTCTGGGTCGGTGGACGAGGGCACCTCTGACGAGTGGCTCCAGTGGCGAGGGCCGACGCTCGACGCGATGTTGAAGGCATGCGCCCGCCACCGTTCCCGCGCCGTCCCGCCCTGGGTGGGTTCGGCCACCTGGTTGTGTTCGAGGCAGCCGACCGGCCGGTCGAGATCCTGCCGGCGCCCCGCGCCCGGATACGCGAGCCGGAGGGCGTGCAGGGGCCACCGCAGCCGGGGAGCCCTGCGGGTGTAGCACGCCACCTCGGGCTGCCTGACCCGCCGATCGGGCCCTGAACGCCGACCCGCGGGAGATGGGCGCAGCGGCCGTGCGCACGGCAAGCCCGAAGAAGTAGACGCTGACACCACGGCCACGCGCCAGAGGACAACCGCCGGCGAGGATACTACTTCTCTGTGAGTAGTATGCTGAAGTAGTATATGTACTACTCTCTAACTCCATTGACAATAATGGCATACATACAAACAGTATGCTTTGACTCCCTAATAAGAGTGGTTCGGCGACCTGGTGACCATGCGCTGGTTCGACGACCTCTGGCTGAAGGAAGGCTTCGCCACGTATATCGCCGCCAAGGCACTCGCCGACCTCGATTCCACCAGCGGCGCGTGGAAGACCTTTTATCTGCGCAACAAGCCGGCGGCCTATGGCGTCGACCAGACCGCCGGCACGACGCCGCTCTGGCAGTCTCTTGGCAATTTGGACCAAGCCAAGAGCAACTACGGCGCCATCGTCTACAACAAGGCGCCATCTGTATTGAAGCAGCTGAATTATCGTGTCGGGGATTCGGCATTTCGCGCCGGCGTGCAGTTGTTCCTGAAGCGGTACGCTTATGCGAACGCCACGTGGCAGGACCTTCTCGCGGCCGTTGGTCACGCCTCGCATCAGGACCTCACCGCCTGGGGAAAGCAGTGGATGCTGCGCCCCGGAATGCCCGAGGTGGAAACGCACCTCACCCTGAAGGACGGACGCATCGAGCGACTGCAGCTCGCACAGACTCCGGTGCAGCCGGCCGTTTCTGGGCAGGGAAGCTGGCCGCTGCGGACGCGCGTGGTGCTCGCCCATCTAGCGGCCCGTTGCATCGATCCCTGCGGGAGTACCGACACCATTGCTGCCTTCAGGTCGATTGACGTCGACTTGCGCGGTCCGATCACCGACATCCTCGCTGCGCGCGGCTTGCCGGCGCCACTCTTCATCTTCTCCAATGCCGAAGACTACGGCTACGAGTTGGTGAGGCTCGACCCGGCGAGTCGCCGGGCTCTGCTGGATGGCGCGTTCGCAAGGGTGGCCGATCCCTTCTTGCGCGCGATGCTCTGGGGTACCCTGTGGGATGAAGTTCGCGCCGCGCGCCTGCATCCCGCCCGTTTCGTACGCGTGGTGCTGCGCGACCTTCCCGTGGAAGCCGATGAGCAGATCGTGCCAAGTCAGCTCGGTCGCCTCACGCGTGCCATGTCCGCATATCTCGTGGACGTGGCGCGCGACTCGCTGCAAACCGGCGTCGAGGACTTTCTGTGGAACGGGGCGGGGAACACGACGCACCCTTATGGCGTCCGGCGCGCGTATCTTGATGCCTTCATCAGCCTCTCGCGCACGCCGCCCGCGCTCACGCACCTGCGTGACGTGCTCGCTGCCGACTCCGCCGCCGGCGACGCGGTAAAGGATCCGCTCCGATGGGAGATTGTCACGCACCTGATGGTGCTGGGTGCCGACGATGCCGACGAAGCGCTCGCGACTCAGGTCAGGCGCGACGGGACGCCAGACGGGCGGCGGCGTGCCTTTACGGTCGGCGCTGCACGCGGCGCCTTGACCAGCAAGGCGGAGTACTTCAGGCGCTACTTCGCCGACACAACACTCAATGAAGACTGGGCCAGCGGATCACTGGGGGCGTTCAACTCGCTCGAACACCGGACGATGACGCGCGGTTACCTGCGGCCGGCGCTCGACTCGCTCCCCTACATCCAGGCGAACCGACGCATCTTCTTCCTGGGATCGTGGCTCGGCGCCTTCCTCAGCGGCCAGACGGATTCCTCCGCGCTTGACATCGTGCGGCAGTTCCTGCGCGAGCACCCCATGCTTCCGCTCGACTTGCGCCAGAAGATATTGCAGAATGCGGACGAGCTGGCACGCACGGTCAGGATTCGCGCGGAGTTCAAGTGAACAGGAGCTAGGAGCTGGATGCCAGGTGCTGAATGCTCGGTTCTAGCTCCTGGCATCTAGCTCCTATTTGGTTCCTCTCACCCCATCCACGAAATACGTCGTCTCGCCAAAGCACGCCGTCGGCACGCCGCGGTGTTCCTTGTAATGCAGCTGCACCTGCGCGCCCTCGATCTTCTCGATTTCCTTGGCCACGGAGTCGCTGCGAACCGAGAAATTGAAGATCTGCGGCGCCGTGCCCGGCACGGTGGTCATGGCCAGTTCGCCTTCCCACGTCTTGCACATCCAGCCCTTGTGCGAAAGCTTCTGCACATACCCCGTGCGCGTCCCCTCGGAGTAGGTATAACTCAGGGTTACGCCCACCCAGAGGGACATGCCAATGAGCGGCACCAGGACCACGGTGAGCAGGGTCAGTTTGCCCCAGTGCCGACGGCCGAAGCCGGCACGGAACGGAGGCGTCGGTTCAGCAGTTGGGGCGGGGGATTGGGCAGGCGTGTCGGACATGATCCGCTCTTCCTGGACAGGGAGTCTGGGAGAAAGATCGCGCCGTGAACCGCTGGCGTCCATCGGTCGTTAGTTTACCAATTGTCTCCAGCCCCTCCCGCCGTGGTCTTTTCTCCTCGTCGCCAGACCGTCACCGCACACGTTGGGAATGTCGCCGTGGGATCGGCACATCCTGTCGTGGTGCAATCGATGACCAATACCGACACCGCCGACCCCCAATCGACGGCCGATCAGGTGTTGGCGCTTGCGCGCGCTGGCTCACAGCTCGTGCGCGTGACGGTCAACAACGAAGCCGCTGCCGCTGCCGTGTCCGAGGTGGTGCGCCGTGTGGTTGATGCTGGCGTCGATGTACCAGTTGTCGGCGACTTCCACTACAACGGACACCTCCTGCTCGCCAGGTATCCCGAGGCGGCGCGCGCGCTGGCCAAGTACCGCATCAACCCCGGCAATGTTGGCGGCAAGCGTCGTGACGAGAATTTTCGCACTATCGTGCAAATTGCGGTGGACAATGACAAGCCGGTGCGCGTGGGCGTGAACTGGGGATCCCTCGACCAGGACCTGCTCACCGAGATGATGGATGCCAACGCGACCACCGCGAACCCGCGCACCGCCAAGGACGTCTACATCGACGCCATGCTCGAGAGCGCCCTGCGCAGCGCGGAACTGGCCGAAGAAGTCGGCCTTCGGCACGACCAGATCATCATTTCTTGCAAGATCTCGCAGGTGCAGGACCTGGTGGACGCGTATCGCCGGCTCGCGTCGCGCTGCGATTACCCGCTGCACCTCGGCCTGACGGAAGCCGGGCTCGGCATGAAGGGCATCGTGGCTTCGGCGGCGGCCTTGTCATTGCTGCTAGCCGAAGGCATCGGCGACACCATTCGCGTGTCGCTCACACCGCGTCCTGGCGGTGACCGCGCCGAGGAGGTGCGGGTGGCGCAGCAAGTCCTGCAGTCGCTCGGCCTGCGTTCATTCACTCCGCAAGTCACTGCCTGCCCAGGCTGCGGAAGAACGACCAGCACGTACTTCCAGAAACTCGCCGAAGATATCCAGACCTACCTGCGTGAGCAGATGCCGCTTTGGCGCGCTTCGCATCCGGGCGTGGAGGAAATGAAGGTCGCGGTGATGGGGTGCGTGGTGAACGGACCGGGCGAGAGCAAACACGCCAATATCGGCATTTCCCTGCCCGGAACCTTCGAGGATCCCAAGGCGCCGGTGTACGTGGACGGCGCACTGCTCAAGACGCTCAAGGGTGACCGGATCGTCGAGGAATTCCTGGTGATCCTCAACGACTACGTCGTGCGCACCTATCCGTCGAGCTGAACTTCGGCGCTTGCGGTGGCAGCGAATGGGCTACCCGCCTGATTGCCCAGCCCCGATGTCGGACGACTGTTCGAGCGCTTCAGCCACTTCGCGCAACTCCGCGAGGATCGGCGCCGAAAATCCCACCTCCCTGAGTCGCTCGTACACGGCGCGGTACCAGCGGATCGTCCCTTCCTTGCCGACGGAAAAACGTCCCCACACCGATTCCGGATCAACCGTGCGGCGCAGATCGGCCAGGATGGAACTCGCATTGTGGATCTTGTCCGCAGCGCACACCCAGCGCGCCATGTCGCTGGCATCCGCCAGACGGAGCAGGTAGTCGGACTTCCTTTCCTGCTTGTCGAGTTCATTGCCGTCATCGTCCACCTTGCGATGCGTCACCATCAGCACCGTCTCCAGCACCACCGTGCCGAACTTCTCACCAATCCGCTCATCGAGCATCTCGCGCGTCCAGTTCTCGCGCACGCAGTCCTCGACGACGTCGTGCAGAATTCCGGCAATCACCGTGTCATCGGACTGGCCATATCGCGCCAGGATGAGGGCGACATTGGCCGAATGCGTGACATAGGGCAATCGCATGCCCTTTCGCACCTGTCGATCATGGTGCTTGGCCGCGAAGGCAAACGCGTGGTTGATGCGGTCGGAGTAGCCGGTCATGGCGTCTGGAAGGGCCCCGGTACGGGGCGGCGTGACGAAACATAGTGTTGGCGACATGCGGTTGCATAAGCACCATGGAGACGAGTACCACGCCCTGCAACACCCGCTTGGCTCGGGATCGACGTCCCGCGGAGCGATGCAGTCTAGCCCCGTGGCGGTCATGCAGTGCGGAAGTTGGCCGCATGACTTCGACCCGACGGGTCTCCAAGGTATTCTGGAGACCGTAATTAACGCAAAATAGCTCGTACGATGCTAGAATATAAAGCCACTATAGCGCCATTATTGAGATAGCAATGCACCAAAAATATACAACATGTCAATCTTGGAGACTGGCATCCACCAGGAGAATACCGTGCAGCTCGAGGTCAATGCCTTGAAGAACCCTGACCTCAGCCGCCATCGTCGCAAGTAGTGTTCTCGCGATGCGCGCCACGTAGATAGTCGCCGGCCTCTCACACAGCTTCACGGTCGTTTCCAATGACTCACGATTCGTTGCCGCAATGACCGTAAAGTCGTACTCGGACGCGAACAGCATGAACTCGCTGCGGTTCGATGCCATCGCCACCGACTCGGCGGTATCCGCTCGACGCGCGCCGGCCGGTACCACATCCAGCCCGACTCCTTCGCTCCCTCCGACGGAACGAGCCACCTCGCGCCATAGACGAACTGCGGCAATCGCCTCGGAGAAACCCGGTTCGTGCCGCTCACCAAAGTACCGAGCCACTGACGAAGTCCCTGGCGCGACATCCACCACGACAGTCGCGCGCGCGTCAGCCGCAGCGCTGACGGCGAGACGACCGGCTACCGCCGCGACCACGTCGGGGTCATCCCCTGTGATGCAAACGGTGCGCTCGCGCGTCCCGCTTGCCGTCAACGCCAGATAGACCATGCGCAAGGGATCGATGCCGGTGCCGAGTCGTAGCCGTGCACGCCCTTCACCCGGGAGATGCGCGGGATGTACAGTGCCCAATACGGGAACACCGACAAGGCGCTCCACCTCTCGCGCGTGCGCGACGCTGGGACGGCGCGCCTCAGCAGCGACGGCGAGCGTGAAGATCAGGGCGCCCGCCATCACCAACGCGGCAATCGCGGCGGCAAGGGGAGAGGCCCCAAGGACTTGCGTCAGCCGGGCATTCTCGGCGGAATCGGAGCGTGCACGCATCGTTGCGTTCCACTGCCTTTCCTGGCGCAGCGACGCTTCGGCACTCGCCACCTTGGTGCGCGCGCTATCGCGCGCCAAGCGCGCGGCAGCCACAGTGTTGCTGGTGACCGCGTTTCCGGTGCGAGCTGAGACACTTCCTTCAACCGTCGAGATCTGCCGCGCCATCATGACCTGCTGCACTTGCCCGATTTCCTGCAACTTCTCGCCAATGGCGTTGGACTGCTGCGTGAGTTCGGCAAACTCCCGTTGCGACGTCGCCACCGGGTCAAGCGTGAGTCGAACGCTATCGAGCTGGTCGAGTGTATCTACGAGTTCCCGTACTCCGCTCATCCTGCGAATGGCCTGCGTGTTGGCAAGCACCCGGTACGATGCCACGAGAGGCGCCTTGATGGCCCGGGTGAGCGCTCCGTCCAGCTGGGCGAGCGTCGTACGCAACGAATCGCGAACGCGCAGCAGGTCCGTCGGAAGGTCGGGTGCGGCCGCACGCATCTCTGTCTGAAACAGGAGCGCCTGAAGGGCCGAGTCACGTAGCGCAAGCTCGGAACGTGTGTTCCTCACCTCGTCCACGAGGGGAAACGTGTCGCGTTGCGTCGCCAGCGCGCGATCAGCCGCGCGCTTGACGCTGGCCGCGCGCTCGGCCGGCAGGCGACGCACGGCAAAGACCGTGACGAACACGAGTACGAACGCCACAAGCCCGACCGGCACGAATGCCCGCAGCCGGCGCGTGGCCAGCAGGGCTCGCGCCGCAAACCAGTCGGCACGGGATATCGTCGAGTTGCGGTTGATACTCGGCATGGTGGGATATTACGACGAGACGGGCGGGTCCGGAGTTCGGACCCGCCCGTCAGTCAACTTGTCGTGCGTGACGACGCGTCCGCTACTGTACCGTGATTACGCCCTTCATGTTCATGGCGAGGTGCGGCGTGCAGTAGAAAGGATACGAGCCGGCCTTGATGCCGCCGAGCGAGAGCGTGAATGAATCGCCTTCCTTCATCAGCAACTTGCTCGAGAGTTCGGCCATCTTGTCGGGGCCGATATTCGCGTCGAGCTGGCCCTTCACGTCCGCCGGGATTACGGCCGGATCAAAGGCCACGTTGTGCGGGCCCATGGATACGAAGATGAACTTGATGCCGTCGCCCGTCTTCACCGTGATGTTCGCCGGCTCGAAGCGATAGCTCTTCGCGTCACCGATCATCTTCACTTCATGCATCGTCCCCGTGATTGGGGCCGCCGTGCTCGTCGCAGCCGGGGCCGCAGCTGCAGCCGCCGGAGCAGCCGCACTGTCCGTCGCCGGCGCCTTCTCACCACCACCGCACGCGCCAAGAAC
>DATCGU010000369.1:0-6302 GCA_036508735.1 Gemmatimonadaceae bacterium | reverse complement strand
GGCGCCCGTTGTGGAGGCGACGATCGTGCCCAACTGGTCCGTGCGCAGCACCGTGGCCGCCCGCGTTGACAGGCGGCGCATGACCACCGGATCGGGATGTCCGTAAAAGTTGCGGGCCGCCACCGACACCAGCGCGGCGCGCGGCCTCACCGCGTCAAGGAAGGCCTGCGACGAGCCGGACGCACTGCCGTGGTGCGCCACTTTCAGCAGGTCGGCGCGCAGCAGCGCCGGCCAGCGGGCCAGCAGCCACTGCTCCTCGGCGACATCGGCGTCGCCGGTGAAGAGCATGGTGGCGCCCCGATACTCGAGTCGCACGACGACGCTGGCGCGGTTGGAATTGTCCTGCGCAACCGTCCACGCCGAGTCGGGCGCGAGCACGCGCAACTGCACGCCATCGACGTCGAGCAGCTCGCCGGCCCGGACTCGGCGCCAGGCGAAGCCCAAGTGCTGCGCGTCGGCGAGCGACGCACGGTACGGCGTACTTCCCCCGACGAACGCGGCGTCGAGATACGCCTGCGGACGCATGGCGCGCAGCACGGAACTGGCGCCCCCGGCATGGTCGGCGTCCGGGTGCGAGAGCACGAAGAGCACCAGCGCCCCGCCGCGGGCGCGGAGATACGGCACGATGGTCGTGCGCCCGACGTCGTGCTTGTCGTCGCCGCGCCCGGCGTCGAACAGCATCCAGCGTCCCCGCGGCGTGCGCACGGCGATGGCATCGCCCTCGCCCACGTCGATCATGTGGACCTCCAGCACTCCGCTGGCCGGCGCCGGGGCGAAGGCGGCCGTGGCGAGCGCGCCGAGCGCCACCAGCGCCGGGCGCGCCCAGAAGTGACTGACGCAGGCGGCAAGCACCGCGAGGCAGGCCACGCCGAGCGCGACGGCGGTGAGCAGCGAGGGCGCCGCGTGCAGTGTGGCACCCGGCAGCGACGCGCCGACTGTGGCTACGAGGTCGAAGGATCGCACCATGGGAAACGCCGCCGCAGCCACCAGCCGCGCGGCGGCGGGCCACCAGGCGAGCGCCAGCCCGAAGAAGAGCGTGGGCTGCAGGAGGGCGATCACCGGCCCCGCGGCGAGATTGGTGAGTGGCGCCACCAGGCTCACGCGCCCGAAGTACCACGCCACGAGCGGCGCGGTGGCGAAGGATGCCACCACGCTGACCACCAGTGCGGTGGCGATCTTCTTGCGCCAGCCGCCGAGCCGCGCTGGCAGCAGGCGTTGGGCCACGCTGCCGCCGGCAATGAGCGCGGCGAAACCGCTGACGCTCAACTGCCAGCCGAGGTCGACGGCGGTGCGCGGCTGGTAGAGCAGCGGCACGCCCCCGCCCCACGCAAGCGCCGCCCACGGCGACGTGTTGCGCTGCACGGCAAGCGACACGACCTGCGCGCCGATCATGACGGCGCTTCGCATGGCGGGAGGTGGCGCCCCTATCAGCACCACGTACAGCATCACCAGCGAGAGTCCCGCCCAACGTGCCATCGCCGGGGGAAGGCGAGCCGCCTGCAACAACAGGAGCATTGCCCCGCTGACGATTGCGACGTGCAGCCCGGAGATCGAGAGCATGTGCACGATGCCGGCGTCGGCGTACCGGTCGCGTATCTGCTTGTCGAGATCCTTCGTGTCGGCGATGAGCAGCGCGCGCACGAGCCCCGCGTCCCGTCCGAAATAGCGGTCGATGGCCGCACCGGCGCGGTCGCGCATGGGCGCGAGCAACGGCGGCGGCTCGTAGACCGCGCGGCACCGGAACGGCAGTCGTTCGCGCGCCATGCACTCGCGATCGCTGCGCGCCGCATTGGCGCCGACGGCAATACCCATCGCCGCGATGAGCAGAATGGCGCCGGCCGTGTGGCGGCGTGCCGCCACGCTTGCCAGCGCGGCGAAGGCCACGACGGTGCCGAGCAGGGCGGCGCCCGGCACGGTGTCGGCGGAGAGGCCGGCGATGAGCCCGGCGGCGTAGGCCGTCGCCGCCCAGACAATCAGTGGAACGGGACACGCTCGAGATGGTGGTCGGCAGCGTAGTACGCGCGCCGGAGTCGCACGTCACCGCCGGAACGCACTCCGCATCAAGTCAACGCGCGCCTGGGGCGAGGTGATCTTCTCAGAACAGCCAGACCGCCGCCACCGTCACAAACGTCGCCCAGCCAACGTACGCAACGCTCGCCGCACTGAACGTGGAGTGCAACGACTCGATCCACTTAGCCTTGCCGCTCTTGGCCTGCCAGTAGAGCAACGACCCCAACAGCCCGAGGTTGATCACGTTCCAGCCGATGATGGTCAGCCGGTTGATCGTCAGGCGGTCTTGCGCGGTGCGATAGGCAACGGCCGCCAGCGCGTACAGGCCTACCAGCGCCACCAGCGCCACCACGGCCACGATGCCCCGCCGCAGCCATCTCTGGTAGCGCTCGGAAAGATCCTCCGCGTCGACCGGCGTGGCCCCCACCAGCAGGGCAAACACGGCGAACAGCATCACGTTGTACGTGATCAGCGCACTGCGGTCGCGGAACGGCTGCATGAAGTTGGCCGGGATCATGGCGATGTACGCCACCAGCACCACCAGCGTCAGCACCAGCATCAGCCGCGGCAGCGTGGATACCATCCTGCTCAGCCCGCGCCGGAAATCCTGCGCCTCCGGCGGCAACGCGGGGTCATAGACGCTGGCGACGGCGATCATCGGCATCAGCCCGGCGCCGCCGACCATGAGCAGGCGGTTCACCGACTCCGGCAAGGTGATGCCCAGCGTCTTGAACATCTGCATGGTGATGCCGGCGAAGACCATTGCGGCCAGTGCATACACGCCCGTGACGACCGTCACCTCGATCGACTTGGCGAGGAAAGCGAAGCGGTTCCTGGCGCTGGCCCGCACGCCCATGAGGCACACGCCCGCGGCGGCCCAGGCCAACAGCGGCAGGTGTGTCGAAGCAATCTGACGATAGGTGCCGTCCTTCACCGACAGCCACATGGCGTAGGTCGTCACCGCGGCCAGCCCCACGCCAAGGGCCGCCGGTGCGCCATAGCCCTGCTTGCGCGTGATGGCGAAGAACGCCAGCGCCATGAGCGCAATGACGGGGGTAATCAACACGACGAGATACGGCACGGTGCGGCCTTCGATGCCCTGAAACACGAACTGGGTGCCCGACAACCACCAGAACAGCAGTCCGGTGAGCAGGCTCAGCGGAATCGCCTGCGCCCACCTGATGGGTTGCCGCCCGAGCGCGTCGGCGGCGGCGTGCGCGAAACGGTAATGCCACGCCGCCAGCAGCACGCTCCCTGGCGCGGCGGCCAGCGCGGCCTCGATGTCGCCCCGGAACTCGGCGGCGTCATGCTCCGTCACCACCACTCCGTAGAGCGCCTCGAGCGTTTGCGGCGCGAGCTGACCGGCCTGAATCTGAGCGAGGTACTTCATCGGCCGACTCCTTTGTTGGTCAAAGTACTCTACCAACTAAACATGGCGACTCCCGGAGGGAAGCGCAAACGATCGGACGCGCTCGTGCCACCGGCGCTGATGCGTGACCCACCGGACGTCACATGTGTGCCCGTTCCGCCTGACCTACGGCCGCACGTCCACCACCGGCGTGCCACCGCGAGTCTTCGCATAGGCAATGATCTGCCGGTCGGCGGTGACGAGCGGAATGCCGTGCACTTGCGACGTGGCGATAAGCATGCGGTCGGCCGGGTCGTTGTGCACTGCACCGGCGAACCGAGTGCTCTGCAGCAGCACAGGGCGTGTCAGCGTCTGAAACCGGATGCCCGGGGCCTGCTCAGCGCGCTGGAGCCAGACGGCCACGTCCACCGAGAAGGCGAGCTTCGCCTTGGCCGCCTTCACGGCGACTTCCCAGTACGAGATATCGGAGACGAACAGGTTGGAATGCGCCCCGCACCGATCGAGCAGTGCCGTCGCGCCCGGCGCCATCTGCGACTTATCGCCCTCCACGTACCAGATCCAGACGTGCGTGTCGAGCAGCAACGGGCCGTCGTAGGTGTCGAGGTTCGCCGGTCTCCACACACTCGGAGCGGCCGCTTCGCGCACCCGGCGCGTCATCCGAGGTCGCCCCACGGCTCGAAGTCCGGCGACACGATGTCGTCATGCGACACGAGCGTGCCACGCATGAAGCCGAACGCACTCGGCGCGCGCTCGTCGAGCGGCACCAGTCGAGCCACGGCCTTGCCGTGCTTGGTGACCACTACCTCGATCTTCCGTTCCTGCACCCGGTCAAGGAGCTGCAGGCAGGTATCCTTGAAGACGCCGGCCTTCACCTCGATCACTTCGCGCGCGTCGAGCTGGGTGGACGCGATGGCGACTGGCTTGCGTTTGCGGCGAGATGGCATGTGCGGTGCCCGGTGACGTGATATAGCCACAAATATATAGCTATAGCCATATTAACACGGCTAACTTCGGTTTTCATGCGTGGGTCAGGCAACACCGCCCGTGCGGCGCTCATTCGAGCATGGAGGTCTGGTCGGGATCGTGACGGCGCCTCGGGGCTGCCGGTCGATCCAGGCCGATGGCGGCCTCAACCTCGGCGGCCGTCACGAGGGGGCCGGCGCACAGACGCGCCAGCAGGTCAGCCTGCTGCGGCTCCATTTGCACCACGAGCGTAAGCACGTGCAGCAGGTCGATGAGGTCGTTGGTGTACTCGTGCGGCCAGCGCTCTGGCTGGATATTGCCCAACGGCGACGGCGGACGGCGGACGGCGGTCGCCGATGAGCGGCCGTTCCCGTGACTTGCGGCGATAGCTGAACCACTGCTTCACCACCTGTTTGCCAGACACGGTGTACGCCCAGACGGCAGGCTCGACATGCTCCACAAAGCCGCCGCCAATCAGGAGGCGGCGCGTGGCGCTACCCTGACGTCGGCAATGGCAGCCGCTCCCGTACCACCTGCCCCGTGAACGTGGATCCGGTGGTCCCGGTGAGCTCCACGTGATAGTACTGGCCGATCATCGACCGATCGCCGGGGATGAGCACCGTCTTGAAGTCCCGCGACCGGGCCTGCAGCAGCTCGCCCTTCCGCGCCTCCTTCTCCACCAGCACCTCGGTGCGTTCCCCGACGCGGCGGAAGTTGCGCTCGCGGGCGATGCCGCGCACCGTCTTCAGCAGCTCGTTGAAGCGCGCGTCGACGACCTCCCCGGGCACCGTCAGGCCGGCGTCCATGCGCGTGGCCGGCGTGCCCTCGCGCGGCGAGAACTTGAACATGAAGGCATCGTCGAAGCCGACTTCGCGCACGGCGCTCAGCGTCTCGCCGAACTCGTCGTCCGTCTCGCCGGGAAACCCGACGATGATGTCGGTGGTCAGCCCGAGCCCGGGCATGGCCGTACGCAGCCGTGCCACGCACGAGAGGAAGTCCGCGCGCGTGTACCGGCGAAGCATGCGCCGGAGCGTGCGGGTGGAGCCGCTCTGCATGGGGAGATGCACGTGCTCGCAGACGGTCTCGACCTCGGCCATGGCCGCAATGACCCGCACGCTGAAGTCGTTGGGGTGCGGGCTGACGAAGCGCACCCGCCGGATGCCGGGCACCACGCCGACGGCACGCAGGAGGTCGGCGAAGTCGCGCGTCCCGTCGTTGTACGAGTTCACCGTCTGGCCAAGGAGCACCACCTCGGTGAGTCCCTGCGCCGCCACCTCGGTGGCCTCACGCACCACGTCCTCCAGCTGGCGGCTGCGCTCGTTGCCGCGCGTGTACGGGACGATGCAGTACGTGCACCGGTAGTCGCAGCCGCGCTGCACCGGGATCCACGCCTTCACGCCCTCGAAGCGGCTGGCCTGGAAATCCTCGTAGTGCTCCTCGATGTCGAAGTCCGTGTTGATCATCCGTTCGCCCTTGCGCGCGGCCTCGAGCAGCGACGGCAGCGCCCGGTATCCGTCGGGACCGATGACCAGCGACACGCGCGCGTTGGTCTCGAGCAGCTTGGGACCAAGCCGCTGGGCCATGCAGCCGGTGACGCCCAGCACCGCATCGGCCTTGAGGGAGCGGCGCAACTCCCCCAACCGCCCAATGACCCGCGTCTCGGCGTGCTCGCGAATGGCGCACGTGTTCAGCAGCACGACGTCGGCGACTTCGGGAGATTCGCACCGCTCATAGCCCTCAGCCGCCAGCTTCCCGAGGATGAGTTCGGAATCGCTGACGTTCATCTGACAGCCGTACGTCTCGATGAAAACCTTGGGCATCAGGGGAACCGGAACTCGGATGACGGAATTGGAATTCGAAGGCGGAATTCGAAACGAAAGGCGGAACGGGGACGACGCGATGCGGCCAGACTGGGTGCGTCCGGCCAGCACCTAGCACCTAGCACCTAGCACCTAGCACC
>DATCGU010000368.1:0-4746 GCA_036508735.1 Gemmatimonadaceae bacterium | reverse complement strand
CTGCCAGAGCGGCGTCGTGCCGGCGGTCTGGTCGACGCCATAGGCCGCCGGCTTGTTGCGCAGATAAAAGGTCTTCCACGCGCCGCTGGTGGAATCGAGGTCGGCAAGTGCCTTGGCGGCGATATACGTGGCGAAGCCTTCCTTCAGCCAGAGGTCGTCGAACCAGCGCATGGTCACCAGGTCGCCGAACCACTGGTGTGCGACTTCGTGCAGAATGGTGGAGAAGCGGCCAAGCTGGCGTGGAAGGGTCGGCCGCTCGCGGAAGATGAACTGGTCTTCATTGTAGAAAATGGCACCCGGGTGCTCCATGCCGCCGAACGGGAAGGCGGGAGCGAGCACGAAGTCGAACTTCTCAAAGGGATATGGGCGCGCGAAGTAGCGCTCCATCCAGCCGATGGCACGATGGTTGAGGGCGAGCAGCGTGTCGAGGTCGGCCTCCCTGGCGCGTGAGGCACGTACCAGCACGCTGATGGTGCGCCCCTGCACCGTCGACGAGGCGCGCTGCCACGGGCCGGCGGCAAAGGCAATGAGGTAGGTGCTCAGCGGACGCGTCTCGGAAAAATGGTGCGTGAGCGCGGTGCTGGAGGTGTCGGTGCGAACGAGCGATCCGTTGGCGATGGCGATCCACGATGGGGCCGCGCGCAACGTGAGCGTGACACGTGCCTTCAGGTCAGGCTGGTCAAAGCAGGGAAAGAGCTGGTTGGCGTCGGCAGGGACGAGTAGCGTGTACAGGTATTGGTTGCCGTCCGTTCGGTCGGTGGACCGAATGATGGAGGCACCAGCGGCGGCTACGTCGGCGACAAAGTGGGCGGACACCGTGTTGCGCCCAGCGACAAGCGTCGCTGCCGGGAGCCGCAGGTGAACGCCGTTGAACTGTGGATGGGCGATGCGTTGTCCGTTCGCCTCGACCGCGCCAAGCCGGCGGCCACGGAAGTCGAGTATGACGTCGGTATTGCCGCGGCGGGTGAAAGTCACTATGACGCGTCCGACTGCGCTGTCATGCGCCGTGACGTCCAGCGAAAGGTCGTATCGGACGTCAGAAAGCGTACTGGTACGCTCGACGGCCAGGGCCCGGGAAACGCCTCTCTCCATGAACGAGGAGTCGACAGGCGCAGGGGCGAAAAGGGCGGCTAGGAGAAGGAGCATGGAATGCCGGTGAAGGGCGTTCGCCAAACTTCCACGACCGTCAGCCAATGGGCAACCGGCGGGTGCCGCGGTAGGTGCCGCGGGAGGCCGCCGCAGGGGCGCCAAAGCGCCCTTGCTAATTCCTCAGGAACACGTAGGTTGAAAGCGGCTACGATCTAGGGACCTGGTTCGTCCGGGTTTTTTTTCGCAGTCGACCCAGTACGGGGGGGTCCAGTGGTCCCGTGATCTTCACGATCGGCTTCGACTCGGGACAGGCTCGAGCTAGCGATCAAAAAAATCAGGAGTAGGGTAATGCGTACGACCGGCAAGGTGAAGTGGTTTAACGATGCAAAGGGCTTTGGTTTCATTACGCCCGATAACGGAACCAAGGACTGCTTCGTGCACTACAGCGCGATCGGTGGCTCGGGTTTCAAGTCGCTCGCCGAAGGCGATGCGGTCGAGTTCGAGATCGTGCAGGGCGCGAAAGGCCCGGCCGCGGAGAACGTGACCAAGGTCGGCGGCTAAGCTTCGCTAAGCCGTTCGTCCGCAAGAGGGCCCCGGGGACCGGGGCCCTCTTCGTGTGCTAGACTATATCGATCGTCGTTAGACGATGGTTGATAGAGGCTAGTCTTTGGCTGCAGGACGGCCACGGCGGGGAGGGATGACATGCTCTATGGCCTCGGACAGCCGTTCGTGCAGATCCTTCCGTATTCGGTCAAGATCGGCGTGGATTGCCAGATGCCCGCCAGGCGAGGTGACAATTCCCTCTCTCGATGCCAACGCCTGCTCGGCGAGCGTCAGCGCCGAAGAGATCGGGATTGAAAAATCGCGCGCCAGATCGACGGCAACGGCAACCTGCTCAATGCAGGCCAGTGAGATGCGTCTGGCAAGTCCGCGCGTACCGCGTTCGAACCCGCGTACCGTATGCCTGCTAAGTATGTTGTCGAGATCCTTCTTGGGGATAGCAAGAACGAAAGCGGCAGTTCCAGATGTAACGGCACGCATTTTTATTGCTCGTATGTGAGAAAGAAATATACTCTACAACGACGAATATATACAATATGCAGATTAACGCAATATTAACAATGCTTTAACTGATAATAATAATCGTTTGACTACTCCAGAAGCCGAGTGGCTGTGACATGCGCAGCCTCTGGCGGAAGGAGCCATACTTGGCGGACTTAAGGAACGAAGGACGATCCGTGGCCGCATCTCCGACTGTGCTTAGCGAAGTCTCATGCGCTTGCGGGCTGCCGCACGTCCCAGCCGAACCTTGGGAGTCAGGGCTGCCGCGAGGCTTCGCTCTCTGCCTCTGACGCCAGCGCTGCCTTCGCCGCCTCGATCTGGTGCCGCACAGACGTCGGGCCGGTCCCTCCCTCTACTTCACGGTGGGACAGTGAAGTACGAGGCAGGAGTTCCTGCAGTGCGTCTTCCTCGAACGCCTCGCAAGCTGCCTTGAACGAGGCGAACGGGAGTTCGGTCATCTCGACGCCCTTTCTCTCGGCTTCCCGTACCAGCAGCCCGACCGCTCCGTGCGCTTCGCGGAACGTCACGCGCTTGCGAACCAGGTAGTCCGCCAAGTCGGTGGCCATCATGGAGCTGGTCACGGCGGCCTTCATGCACTCACGGTTGAAGGACAACGTGCCGAGCGAACCGGCCACGGCGGGAAGCAGCAGTGTCATTCCGTCCACCGCGTCGAATAGCGAGCGTTTGTCTTCCTGCAGGTCCTTGTTGTAGCCACTCGGCAGCCCCTTGATGGTGCCCAGGAGTGCGACCAGGCCGCCGAGCATACGGGCGCCGCTACCACGCGCCAGCTCCAGCGCATCGGGATTGCGCTTTTGCGGCATCATCGAGGAGCCGGTGCTGAAGGCATCGCTGTACCGCACGAACCCAAACTCGCTCGATCCGAAGAGAATGAGGTCCTCGGCCAGGCGCGACAAGTGAGCGCCAAGCACCGATAGTGCGAACAACAGCTCGGCGATGAAATCGCGGTCACCCACGGCATCAATGCTGTTGGGCGACACTGCGCGAAAGCCAAGGGTCTCCTTGAGCAGCACGCGACTAACCGGAAACGCCGAACCGGCAATGGCGCCCGCACCGAGCGGCAGGACGGCGGCCGCTCTCGCCGCTGCGGCCAGCCTGGTGCGGTCGCGTTCGAGCGGCCAAAAATGCGATAGCATCCAGTGCGCGCCGGTTACCGGCTGGGCGCGCTGCAGGTGCGTGTAGGCTGGCATCACGTCGTGCTCGAGCGACTCAGCCTGCGCGAGCATCACCTGCTGCAGTTCGCGAATCATCGCGTCGAGCCTGGCGCATGCGCTCATGGTCCAGAGCCGGGTAGCCGTGGCCACCTGGTCGTTGCGCGACCGCCCCGTATGCAGCCGCGAGGCCACGTTGCCCACCGCCTCGTGGAGCAGACGGTCGATCAGCGTGTGCACGTCCTCGTCGCCAGCTTCGGGTTTCTCCCCTGCGGCAATGCGCTGCGCCACATCATCAAGACCGCGCTCGAGGCCCTTCGACTCCTCGAGCGTCAGGACGCCGGCGTTCCACAGGGCAACAGCCCACGCCTTGGAGAGTTGTACGTCGTGCGGCCAAAGCCGGAAGTCGACGTCGATGGACCGATTGACGGCCTCGAGCTCAGGGGCAGGCCCCCCGTCAAAGCGTCCTCCCCAGAGCTTGTGCGACTTGCCCTCCGTCGGGTGCGGATCAATCATACGCCGTCGAGTTCGGCTGCCTGGCGCCCTTCTTGGTGGCTGCGGCCGTGGCATACACCGAGCCCTGCATTTCGAGGTCCTTGAGCGCGCGCACGCGCTGTGACAGGCCATAGAGGCGAATGAAGCCGGCCGCATCGCTCTGCTCGTACACGTCGTCCTCGCCAAAGGTGACAAAGCGCTCGTCGTACAGCGCAAAGGCGCTTTCGCGGCTGGCAATAGTGATGTTGCCCTTGTACAAGCGCAACTTCACGGTGCCGGTGACGCGCTCCTGCGTGATGTCGACGAAGGCGTCGTACGCCTCGCGCTCTGTGGTCCACCAGCGGCCCTCGTACACAAGGTCCGCGTAGCGCGGGGCAATGAGGTCCTTGGCGGCGAGGGTTCGCCGATCGAGCACGAGCATCTCGAGTTCGCTGTGTGCGGTGTAGAGCAGGGTACCGCCCGGCGTTTCGTAGACACCACGCGACTTCATGCCGACAAGGCGATCTTCGATAATGTCGGCCCGGCCGACGCCATGTCGGCCACCGAGGATGTTGAGCGTCTCGAGCAGCAGCACGGGGCCCAGCGTCACGCCATTCACCGAAACCGGCGTTCCCTTGTCGAAACCGATGGTGACATACTCGGACTCGTTGGGTGCATCTTCCGGATCGGCCGTGAGCATGAAGAGGTCCTTGGGTGGTTCCGAACCCGATTGTTCAAGAACGCCACCCTCATGCGAGATGTGCCAGATATTGCGGTCGCGCGAATAGATCTTGGCGGTGGTCGCCGACACGGGGACGTTGTGCGCGGCGGCGTACGCGAGCGCGTCCTCGCGCGACTTGATGTCCCACAGGCGCCATGGCGCAATGACTGGAAGGTCAGGGGCGAATGCCATGTACGTCAACTCAAAGCGCACCTGGTCGTTGCCCTTGCC
>DATCGU010000367.1:0-4980 GCA_036508735.1 Gemmatimonadaceae bacterium | reverse complement strand
GTCGACCTTCCCCGTGCGAACGGCAGCGCCCCCGGCTTCCAGGTGATCACCAGCGTGACCCACCCGGCGTAGTAGTTCTGGTAGCTGTTGCCCTCGAAGTAGTAGTTGCCGATCTGCGGAGACAGCACGCCCGGCGCGACGTACGACGGATTCTGCGTGCGGAAGTCGTTCTGGTTGTATGTCTCCACCTGGTAGCGCAGCGTCATTGCCCAGTCGGGGTTGTACAGGTAGCGCACGAACGCGGTGAGCGGGAGCGATCGCTGCGTCACCTTCGGCCAGTCCGCGGCTGTCGCCTGGAGGAGGTTCGACGCGGTGGCGCCGGTGCCCGATGGCGGCAGCGGATTGACCGTGTACACATGGAACATCGCGTCGGACAGCGAGAAGTTGCCGCCGACGTCAAGTTTGTCTTCGATGAGGTTGGCCGTGAAGCTGGCGAACGCCGTGTTGATCCGATCGGTATTGCGGTCCACCCAGTCGAACGTCGGGTTGGCGAGCTGCGTCCCGCTGCGGTAACGCTGGTGGAGCAGGTTTGCGAAATCCTCGCGGACAAAGCCGGCGCCGACGGAAAACCGGGCAGACGGCGCCCAGTCCACGGCGGCACTCGTCATCGCGCTGTTGTCGCTCTGCACACCGAACGGCGAATTGGGGTAGCCGTCGTGGCCGATGGTCCAGTCGAGCGTGAAGCTCATCTGGTTGAGCGGGGCCGACTGTTCCATGGGTGTAGCCACGAGCAGCAGGCTTACCCGTTCGCGATCCCGGTCGGCCTGGTCGAACCGCCGGAAGTCGGGGTTCTCGGTGGTGTTGTTCTGGTGGTAGTCGTCGCTGCGTCGGCTGCCCTTGCTGTAGCTGCTGCGCAACATCAGCCAGTCGATGCCGCGAAAGTCGAGGCTCACGCGTGGCGTGCTCTCGCTGGTGTGGGTGACGTTGCGACGGTCGGGATCGCGCGTCCACTTCTCCTGTGCGTACCCTGCGCCCAGCGAGAACGAATGCGGCAGCCGGTAGTTCGCGCTGAGGTCGGCGTTCGTCTTGGTGAACGGATTCGCGCCGGAGGTGTCGCCGGCGGCCAGCGACCGGTCGTTGATCACCAGTTGTGGCATGGCGAGCGGCGGCGTGTTGTTCTTGTAGTCGAAGCTGCGCAGTCGCGCGGACAGCGAAAGATCCTGCGTCGGCCGGCTGGTGAGCGAGGCGTTCATCATCGACGTCTGCACGTCGCCGCCGAGGCTGCTCCGCGGCACCGTCACGGACGCGAGCAGCGTGTTGGTCGTGTTGGCGATGAACGGGGCGTCCTGCTTCATCCATGAGTGCGAGACAGTGGCGACCACCCGCGTATGCGCGGGGAGGTTCAGCGAGCCGGTGAAGATGCCCGTGTTCGCCGAGTTGCTGGGGGAGAGCGCCGTCCGCCCGACGGCCGCGCCGGCCGCGGCCGTGTTCGCCGCCTGCTGCGGATTGTCCGATTGCACCGAGCTGAAGGCGTTCTGGAAGTGCGAGACATCCCAGGATGCCGAGACCTGGAATCGCCGGTTCTTGGCGGCATAGCCCTGTGACACCCGCACGTCCTGCACCGTCTGGTCGATCGGCTCGAGGATCTCGCGCGACGGATTGGACGATCCGCCGAACGCCATGCCCATCGGCCGGTTACCGAGCTTGCCGATGCGCGTGTATTCGGCCTTGAAATCCCAGCTCTCGGACGGCGTGATGCCGAGCGACAGCTTCACCGGATCCCACTGCGTGCGGATCGGCGCGAGGTATGGCGCGGCGCGCCATGCGTTCGAATCGGGCCGCGGCACCGGCAGGGTGTACACGCCCGGCGCGGTGGTGGTGCCGAGCGAGCGGCCGTCGGTGCTGAACGTATGCGGAATGCGGTCCCAGCGCGCGTTGAAGTCAAAGGTGCCCGGCCGCATCGCCTGCAGCCACATGCTCTGGTCGCGCTGCAGGAGATCGCGCGCCACGAGACGATACACACTGAAGCTGTCCCTGGGCGTGTAGCCGAGCAGCAACTGCTGCAGCACGCCGCCGGTGCGCAGGTCCCTGTACTCATCGAACTTGCCCAGCTGCTGGTCGGTGAGCGGGTTCACGAAGGCGCGGCCACCAACCTCGGCGGCGCCGGAAACCGTGCCTGGACCGCTTCCTTTCGCCGCGCCCTGCGGGGTGCCCGGCGCGGTGCCCGGCGGAGTGCCTTGCGCCCGCCCCTCGCTTGGCCGCACCAGAACGAGCGCGACCAAGGCGACGAGGCATGCGGCGCCGAAAGACCGGATTCGCATCATGATTCTCCTGTCGCGCAGTGCGCTACCTGGTGAAGAACGCACCGGAGGGGTGGTTCGAGCCGTGGATGTTGAAATGGCAGTTCTGGCACTGACGGTTGAACACGAATTGCACATCGGCCGGCAGGGCGGGGTTGCGGCTGACAATCGGGTGGCCGCTCGACGCATGGCACTGCTGGCACAGGCGCGGACGCGGGACCTTCAGCAACTTCTCATGGTTGCTGCCGTGGGGATCGTGGCAGTTGGCGCAGCTCTCGGGTACTGGCGCGTGTTCCCACAGAAACGGCCCCCGCTTTTCGGTATGGCACGTGTAGCACGTCTCGTTGACCGAGGTGGCGATGAGGAGCTTCTCGTTCGGTGATCCATGCGGATTGTGGCAGCTCGTGCACTCCATCTTCCCCTGGCCGATGGGCATGTGCGAGTAGCGCTCCTGCTGGGCCTTGCGTTGCGGGTGGCAGCGGCCGCACGTCTCGAGCACGGTCTCCCTGGCGAGGTTCGCCCGCTCGGAGCCGTTGTGCATCATCGCATGGCAGTCGGTGCAGGCCACGCCGCGCGTGTCGTGGATGCTCCCGGCCCAGCTGGCGCGCGCTCCCTTCTCGTGGCACTGCAGACAGCGGGCGTTCTTCTCCCCTGACGAGGCGGGAGACTTGGTCTTGAAACTGAAGATCATCGCCTTGTCGCCCTTGGCAATGTGGCCCCTGGCCGGTCCGTGACACGTCTCGCACGCATGTGCCTCGAGGTCGTTGCGCGGCGCTCCAAGCATGATCTTCCCCATCTTGGTCGCCTTCCATGCCGTCACGAGGCCGAGATGGCATCCCTGACAGACCTCCCACCCGACGTAGTCCCCTTGTGCGGTCGTCGCATTACCGCCGGGCACGCCAGCCTGGCCGGCGAGTGGAACGGCGGCGAGGGCCATCAGGACAGCCACGCCCGAGCAAAGCCCGACGAGAGTCCCGATGCCATCGTGGTCACGACGACTCATCAATGCCTCCGGAATGGCGCACATGATGCGCGCGCACGGCGTATCAGCAGGATACGTGCCCGCCGACGATGAACCCGACGCGTGCCGCAACGTCTTCGAGAGCAATAGGTTGCGGCGGTGCCCACTTCGACCGCCGGGATGAACTGCGCCACTGCGTGTCCCACGTGTGACTCGGCCGAGCAGCGCATCGTCGCAACGCGACGGCGTGGTTTGGTGTGACAAAGGCCGCGCGCGGTGGCCCCGGGCGCCATTGCATTTGGCACGTGGGAACCGATATTGCAGTAACAGGGTAATAAACGTGTCGTCGGGAGGTCCTTGCCCCCTCAGGGTTCTCGCGTCGCAAGGAGTTCTGCCATGGTCGACTACCGCACCGCAGTACGCGCCGCCCTCTGGGTGGTTGCAGTCGGGCTTCCGCTGGGCGTCGCTGCGCAGCCGTTGTCCGGCAATGGGTTCATGTTTGGCGCACCCGAGGGGACTTTCACCTTGAGGGCCGGCTACGCCCAGCCGACCGCCGGCAGTGAGGTGTTTTCGTTCTCGCGCCAGCACCTCACCATGGGGCGCAACGACTTCGCCGGAAGTTCACTTTCCGCCGACCTCGGGTTCTTCGTATCCGAACGTTTTGCTCTGCAATTGAGCGCCGGTCTGTCCACGCGCACCGTGGGCACTGAGTTCCGGGACTGGGTGGACAACAAAAAGCTTCCCATCCAGCAATCCTCGTCGTTGCGCCGGATGCCCATCATGATCGGGCTGCGATATTATCTCTCGTCGCCTGGACGGTCCCTCGGGCAACTGGCGTGGGTTCCCTCGCGCATCACGCCCTATGTTGCCGCCGGCGTGGGAGCTATGTGGTACAGTTTCCGCCAAACCGGCGACTGGGTGGACTACCAGACGCTGGACGTGTTCCCCGCCACGCTCGAGTCATCTTCGTGGGCGGGAGCCGGCTATGGCGCCGTCGGCGTGGATTATGCGATGAGCCCGAGGGTCGGCCTCGTCGGCGAGGCGCGGTACGATCGTGCCCACGCCAGGATGAGCAGCGACTTTGTGGAATTCGACCGCATCGACCTGTCAGGCGTTTCGGCTACACTTGGACTGATGTTTCGCTTCTAGGAGGCGATATGCATACGACTCTGTCCGTTCGTCTTTTCGCCGCCGCTTCGGGATGCCTGCTCCTCGCAGGTGCCTCGATCGCCGGCACAGCCAATGCACAAGTTCCAGACCCTCGCTGGATGCCGTGGCTGGGCTGCTGGACCTCGAGCAGCACCTCCGTGACCGGCCTCACGACCAGTGCCACCGCCGGTGGCGTAGTGTGCGTCGTACCGGCATCGAGTGGACCCGGAGTGGTCGTGGCCACGATTGCCAATGGCATCGTGGTGCACAGTGAGCGCATGAATGCGACGGGCGCGCATACGCCGAAGACGGTGGAGAACTGTCCCGGGTGGGAGTCCGCCACGTGGTCGGCGGACGGCCGCCGCCTGCTGCTGCGTTCCGAGTTCGTGTGCGACCGGAACCTGACGGTCAAGGGCAGTGGCATCTTCGCCATTTCGGGGGACGGTGAATGGTTGCAGGTGCAGGGGAGCACCGTTGGTCGCAACGCGAGCGCCTACGTCGTTCGGTACCACGCGGCGGGACTCGAGCTCGCCAATACCGCCGCCGCCGGCCAGCTCAACGATTCCACGCCCGCGCGTTTCGTGGTGACGACGGGCACGGGCCTGGCGACGCGGTCGGCGCGGTTTGCCG
>DATCGU010000366.1:0-5385 GCA_036508735.1 Gemmatimonadaceae bacterium | reverse complement strand
AGTCGGCGCTGGACGTTGGCAACCTGCCGGGCAAGCTCGCCGACTGCTCGCTCAGCGACCCGGCGATGTGCGAGCTGTACCTGGTGGAGGGCGACTCGGCCGGCGGCTCGGCCAAGCAGGGGCGTGACCGCATGTTCCAGGCCATCCTGCCGCTGCGCGGCAAGATCCTGAACGTGGAGCGGGCGCGCATCGACAAGATCCTGAGCAACGAGGAGATCCGCACGATCATCACGGCCATCGGGTCGGGGATCGGCGAGGAGGACTTCTCCATCGAGCAGGCCCGCTACCACAAGATCATCATCATGACCGACGCCGACGTCGACGGCGCGCACATTCGCACGCTGCTGCTGACGTTCTTCTTCCGGCAGATGCGGCAGCTGATCGAGAGCGGCTTCATCTACATCGCCCAGCCGCCCCTGTACCGGGTGGCCAAGGGGAAGGAAGAGGACTACGCGTTCGACGAGCCGCAGCGAGAGGAGATCACCACCCGGCTGGGGGGCGGCCCCGACGGCAAGGGCAACGTGAACATCCAGCGCTACAAGGGCCTGGGCGAGATGAACCCCGACCAGCTCTGGAAGACGACGATGGACCCGGCGACGCGCACGATCCTCAAGGTCAACATCGAGAACGAGCCGCTGGTGGACAACCTGTTCGAGATGCTGATGGGCGACCAGGTGGAGCCGCGACGGGCATTCATCGAGGCGAACGCGAAGTTTGCGTCGAATCTCGATATCTAGGCGAACCGGAACTCGGATTCCGGAATTGGAATTCGAATGCTGAATTCGAAACGGATGGCGGAACAGGAACGGCCCCGGCGTTTGCCGGGGCCGTTCTTCGTGTCCGTGGGATCGCCTGCGGCTCGAGCCGGCAGCACTCGACCTTCTTGCGAGACATCCTGCTGGCGCCGCAACTTTGCATGCTTCGGGATTCAATCCCCTCCCGCTGGAGTGTCCCATGACCGATAGCACACCCGAAGTCCCAACGCCCGTCGCCTCGACGCCCGAGAAGGCGTCCCTCGCCGAAGACTTCATCGACATCTTCTTTTCCCCGAGTGACGTGTTCAAGCGGCGCGCGAATTCGGGCTTCTTCCTCGTCCTGTGCATCCTGACGCTGCTGCTGGGCGGGCTCTTCCTGGTCAATCGCGGCGTGATGCAGGGCATCATGGACGCGGAGTTCGCCCGGGGAATGGCCGCCGCCGCAAAACAGAACCCGGCGATGACGGAGCAGCAGATCGAGATGGCCAAGAAGGTTGGGGGGTTCGCGACCACCTTCGGGGCATTCATCGGCATTCCGATTGCCATCCTGCTTACCGGCCTGGCCGCCTGGCTGACCGGGAAGATGTTCGGGGCGAAACTGGGCTACACCGCGGCAACGATGATCGCCGCATACTCGTTCATGCCACGAGTCATCGAGGCGTTCGGCATCAGCGTGCAGGGCTTCCTGCTCGACACGGGCGCCGTGACTGGACGGTTCCAGCTCTCGCTTGGCGTCGGCCGGTTCCTCGATCCCGAGATGTCCCCGGGGCTGCTCGGCCTGGTCGGCCGCGTGGACATCTTCACGCTCTGGGTGACGGCGCTGATCGCCATCGGCATTGGGGTCGTCGGAAAGCTCCCCAGGGACAAGGCGATCCTGGCGGGCGTCGTGATGTGGACGTTCGGGGCGCTCCCGTCGCTGTGGACGCTGGCGAAGACGGCAATCACCGGGTGAGACCGGGCCCCACGCCATCGTTCGGCCGCAACCAAACACCTGCTGGAGTGTTCCGTGACCCACAACCGTCGTGACTTCCTGAAACGCTCCTCCGTGCTCGCCGGCTCGGCGGTGGCCGCCTCGCTCGTCAGCCTGCCAGCTGCGGCTGTCGCGCCGACGTGGCGCCGGGCCACGCCCCGCATGACGCTCCGCTTCCGCCCATACACGCTGGAACTGCGGCACGTCTTCACGATCGCCACATCTTCACGCACCACGACGCCGGTGGTCCTGACGGAAATCGAGTACGACGGCATGTCGGGCTATGGGGAAGCGTCGATGCCTCCCTACCTCGGCGAATCGCACGAGTCGGCCATCGCGTTCCTCAAGAAGGTGGACCTCTCGAAGTACGACAATCCGTTCGAGCTCGAGACAATCCTGCACGACATCGACGCCCTGGCGCCCGGGAACCCGGCGGCCAAGGCATCGGTGGACATCGCGCTGCACGACCTGCTCGGGCGGATGATGAAGCAGCCGTGGTACAACATCTGGGGATTCGATCCGCGCAAGACGCCGTACACGTCGTTCACCATAGGCATCGACACGCAGGACGTGGTGCGGCAGAAGACCAGGGAAGCGGCGGAGTACAAGGTGCTGAAAGTCAAGCTGGGCCGCGACACCGACAAGATGATGGTCGAGACCATCCGCTCGGTGACGGACAAGCCGATCACCGCCGACGTCAACCAGGGATGGAAGGACCGGGCGGTGGCGCTCGACATGCTGCACTGGCTGCACGAGAAGGGCGTCATCATGGTGGAGCAGCCGTTGCCCAAGGAGCAGGTGGACGACCTCGCGTGGCTGACGGAGCGCAGCCCGGTGCCGATCATCGGCGACGAAGGCGTGCAGCGGCTCGCCGACATCCCCAAGGCCAAGGGCGTCTACAGCGGCATCAACGTCAAGCTGATGAAGTGCACGGGCATGCGCGAAGCGCACAAGATGATCGTGCTCGCGCGGTCGCTGGGGATGAAGGTCATGCTCGGGTGCATGACGGAAACCTCATGCGGCATTTCGGCGGCGTCGCACCTGTCGACCATGGTCGACTGGGCCGACCTCGACGGGGCGTTGCTGATCAGCAACGACGTGTTCGATGGCACGAGGATCGTGGACGGCAAGGTGACGCTGCGCGACCGACCGGGCATCGGCGTCAGGAAGCTGAAGGGGTAGGCGCGGCGACCGATCCACGGCGGGGCGAGCGGAACAAGCGCTCGCCCCGCTTGGCTATGGCTGCACGGGGTGCGCCGGGGTGATGATGCGCCGCGCACGCACGAGGCTTTTCACGAGGCCTTCGTTGTAATTCGGCGCCGTGGGATCGAAGCTGTCGATGCGCACTCCTGACCCGCCCGGCGTATGGATGATCTGCTTGTCCTGCAGGTAGATCCCCACGTGCGTGATGCGCTCGGGACGCTCCGCCGAGGCCTTCTGGCCGAAGAAGAGCAGGTCGCCCTTGGACAGTTGTCGCATGTCGTCGCCGGTGGAGACGTCGACTCCCATTTGCGCCTGCTGGTTGGCGTCGCGGTTCAGTTCCATCCCGTTCAGGCGGAAGACGGTCTTGGTGAACCCGGAACAGTCCATTCCCTTGGGCGACGTGCCTCCCCAGAGGTACGGCACCCCGATGAACCGCTTCGCGGTCTGCTCGACGGTTTGTGCCGTCAGCAGCCGCGTCGCCTTCCATTTGGCGTAGTCGGCGACGAGCCGGCTCTCAATGAAACCCTTGCGTCCGTCCGGCGTCTCGACTGCGCGCCACCGCCCTCGCGCGGCGCCGGCCTTGAACAACACGCCGGGCACGGCGTCGCTCACCGGCAGCGATGTGGTGTCCGGCGTCGTGCGCACGACGCCGAAGTACGCGGTCATGATGACCCTGGGGCCATTCTGCCAGGCATCGGCCCCCGCCTGTCGCGTCAGGTGCATGGCCGCACCCTCGAGCCATCCGAGATACCTGTCGGGACACTGGATGTAATACCAGTCGCCCTGCCTCTTGAGCACCTTCACCACCATGCCCATCATCACCTGCGTGGCCAGTTCGGCGGAATGCGCCGGATTGGAGCGCACGTTGCCGACGCTCACCTTCACGATGCCGAACGGCACGTCGGCCAGCGCCGGATCGGGGAGGACGCGGATGCTGTCGACGACGGTGCCGAGCTTGGCCGCGTCCATCGCCGCAACGATGTCGCGGCGCGCATTGCCCTGGTCGACGTCTCCCTTGATGACGAGCTGGGCCCCCCGCTGCGCACAGGTGACGTCAAATACCGCCACGCGACGATCGGGCGCGTAGCGCGCACGCACGGGGGCCAGCACGGCCTTGCAGGGATCGTCCTGCGCCGTGGCGGACGCGGGCGCGAGAAGCGGCACGAACAGGACGAGCCCAAGCAACACCAGGAACTTCGGTCGGTATGTCATGGCGGAAAATTGTCTCTCCGCAGCGAGCGCCGCCAGACTGCGGGTGGGGGTTGTTGCGAGCGGATGCCGACGCACGCCATTCTATCCGTGAACGCAGGTACTCCACACCGAGGGACCATGGAACTTCCGCAGCTTCTCCATGATCGTGGCGAGTCGATTCTCGATGACGCATTCCATGCCATGGAACGGTCGCACCTCAGGAGCTATGAACAAACCGGCATGGACCGCGCGCGTCAGAGGCTGCGTGACCTCTACGTCCTCACGGTCAGTGCCGTCGCCGACAGGAAGCTTGGACCGATCGTGGCACACGCGGAAACCATCGCGAGTGAACGGTTCACCGCCGGGTTCGACCTGTGGGAGGTGCAGACGGCCTTCAACGTGCTGGAGGAGGCCATCTGGATGAGGATCATCAAGGAACTTCCACCGGCGCAGTATGCCGAGGCCCTCGGGCTCGTCAGCACGGTCCTCGGCGCCGGCAAGGACGCGCTGGCACGCGCGTACGTGTCGCTGGCGAGCAAGACGAAGGCGCCCGCACTCAACCTGCAATCGCTGTTCAGCGGGGCAGTCGGGGCCTAGTGGGCCTGGGGGGCCTGGGGGGCCTGGGGGGCCAACGCACCGGCTGCGCCTCGCGTCATCCGAACTCCGGTTCGGTCATTTCCTCTTTCCGGGCGAGTTGAAGCCGTTCTGGTGCAGGACCAGCCCGGTGACGATACCGGTGGAATCCTTGGTGAACGACACCTGCGCGTCGACGACCTTGAGGAAAAACTCCCCGTCCGCCTCCGCAAAGAGCGGGAAGCGAGGCTGGTCCGTGGCCTGCGCGTACAGCTGGGCCCCCTCGCGCGTAATCACCAGCGCGAACTTCGGCGCCAGCTCAAAGGTGCCGACGTACTTCTCGAGGATCTCGGCCGGCAGCGGCACTTCCTTGCGCACCTTCGGGAGCGGAAGCAGCGGCACCGACGCATCGAGCAGATGGAAGCCGATGTCGTCCACGCTCTGCGCGGTGTTGGAGAGCACCACGATGCTCTGCCCCGACGCCTCGTCGTAGCCGGCGAACGTCCGGTATCCGCCGGTGCCGCCGTTATGCCAGACGATGGTACGGCCGGCGGGCGTCTTGAGGCGGTGCCAAGCGAGGCCGATGGTCATCACCGGCGAGACGGGACGTCGCATGCCGTGCGTCATCGCCAAGGTGGCCCCGAGCGGCTTCGACGCCGAGTCGGCATTGGCGCGCACGTAGGTCAGCATGTC
>DATCGU010000365.1:0-13094 GCA_036508735.1 Gemmatimonadaceae bacterium | reverse complement strand
TGACGCCCGCCGTGGCATCGTCCCCAGCTACGTGACGTCGTCGGGCTATACCGAGGACATTCCCAACCGCACCAAGGTGGGCGACGCGCAGCCGCGCACCCGCTTCGGCTTCCAGTCGTTGCCGCGCGGCGACGTGAAGTGGCTGCGTTCCATCGACAGTGACTCGCTGATCGCCAACTCGCAGGTGATCGACTGGAACGACGCCGGCACCGTCGCCCTCGTCAGCGGTTACAGCAGCAACTTCAAGACGCGCCAGCTCTCCACGGTGGATGCCGCCAGCGGCGTGCTCAAGGTCATCGCCGTCATGAAGGACTCGGCTTGGGTCGGCGGACCCTGTTCGTACGGATGTGCCGGCTTCTACGACAACGACCGCCGCGTCTACTTCGTGACCGAGGCCAGCGGGTTCGCGCAGCTCTCGTCCACGGCCGCCGACGGCTCCGACCCGCGTGCGCTCACCAGCGGCAAGTTCGAGATCTACGACGTCGCGCTCTCCAGCGACCGCAAGAGCTTCTTCTTCCACTCCAGCGAGGTCTCGGCGTTCGACCGCGACCTGTATCGCATACCCATCGCCGGCGGCGAGCGCCAGAAACTGACGGTGGGCCCTGGCGGCCATCAGGCCGAACTCTCGCCCGACGAGAAGCAGCTGGCTGATGTCTACTCCACGACCACCCGGTCCCCCGATCTCTTTCTCGCTGGCGCCTGTCCGCCGGCGGCCACGTGCAAGATGTCGCCGGCCAGCCAGCTCACCGTATCGCAGACCGCCGACTGGCTCGCCTTCAAGTGGATCGACCCCGGCATCGTGAACATCCCGGCATCCGACGGCGTGCAGGTGCCCGCGCACATCTACCGGCCGCAGGACATCGGAGCGCAGCCCAATGGTGGCGCGGTGATTTTCGTGCACGGGGCCGGTTACCTGCACAACGTCGGCCATTTCTGGAGCCAGTACCCGCGCGAGTACATGTTCAACAACTACCTGGCCTCCAAGGGCTACGTTGTCCTCGACATCGACTACCGCGCCAGCGCCGGCTACGGCCGCGACTGGCGTACCGCCATCTACCGTTTCATGGGCGGCCGCGACCTGCAGGACCAGGTGGACGGCTCGAAGTACCTTACGAAGAACTTCGGCATCGATCCCGAGCGCATCGGCATGTACGGCGGCTCGTACGGCGGCTTCATGACGCTGATGGCGCTGTTCACCGAACCGAAGTACTTCGGCGCGGGCGCCGCCATCCGCTCGGTCACCGACTGGGCGCACTACAATCACGGATACACGGGCTCAATCCTCAACCTGCCGCAGAACGACACCCTCGCATACCGCCGCTCGTCGCCCATCTTCCACGCCGAGGGACTCGAGGATCCGCTGCTCATGTTGCACGGCATGGTGGACACGAACGTGAATTTCCAGGACATCGTGCGCCTCACCGAACGGCTGATCGAGCTGGGCAAGACGGGATGGGACCTCGCCGTGTACCCGGTGGAGGATCACGGATTCGTGCGTCCGTCGAGCTGGACCGACGAGTACGGCCGGATCTTCGCGCTGTTCGAGCGCACCATCGGCCCCAGCGGTACCAAGGGGCGGCGTTGACCTCTCGTCCGGTGGTGCCGCTGGACGGCGCCGTCCCCAGTGAATCGCCGGGGATGGCCCGGCGGGTCGCACAGGCCATCCGGCTGATCATCGGCGCCCCGGATTACGCGGCCTATCTCAGGCACGTCAGGGAAGCGCATCCCGAGCGCACACCATTGAGCGAGCCGGAATTCCAGCAGGACCGGCTCACGGCCCGCTATTCACGCCCCGGGAGCCGCTGCTGCTGAGGACGCCCCGCCGGGCGCAGCCGGCGGGCGCACGATGACGAGCGCCAAGGATGCCAGCGCCGCGGCCGCTGCGCCCACCGTGAACGCAAACGCGCTGCCGCGCCAATCCCAGAGCAGGCCGAAGACGATCGAGGCGGGCAGCACCGCGACGCCGATGACGCCGTTGTACCAGCCGAAGGCCGTGCCGCGCCGCCCGGCCGGCACGAGGTCGGCGACGAGCGCGCGTTCCACCCCCTCGGTCAGGCCGAAGAACAGGCCATAGGCGATGAACAGTGCCCAGGCGTGCCACATCGCCGTCGCCATGGCAAATCCAAGGTAGACGAGCGCGTACCACATCCAGCCCGTCGCGATCATCGGGCGGCGTCCCACGCGATCCGACCACGCGCCGGCCGGAATGCTCGTCGCCGACTTCACCACGTGCAGCGCGGCCCATAGCAGGGGAATCATCGCCGCGCTCACTCCCAGCTGCGTGGCCCGCAGCAACAGGAACGCGTCGGTGGAATTGCCGAGCGTGAAGAGCACCAGCACGGCGAGGTAGCGCCAGAACGGCGCGCCAAGAGGCTGAGCAGCCTCCGCAGCGGTCGTTGCCGCCTCCCCGTCAGGCACCGCACGCCTACCGTCAACCGTCAACCGTCTACTGTCTTCCTTCACCCCGAACACGGCCACCAGCACCGCGATTGCTCCCGGGATTGCCGCGAGCAGGAAGACCTGTCGCACGGTCACGCCCACCCACTGCAGCAGCACGAACGCAATCAGCGGCCCGATGAACGCCCCGGCGTGATCGCCGGCGCGCTGCACACCGAACGCGCGCCCGCGCTCGCTCGCTGGCACTGAGTCGGCGATCATCGCGTCGCGCGGAGCGCCGCGGATTCCCTTCCCCACGCGGTCACCCACCCGAATGGCGAGCACCTGCCACGCCGCCCCGGCGATTCCAACGAGCGGGCGCAGCACCGACGCCATCCCGTATCCCCACACCACCAGCGGCTTCCGGCGCGGAATCCGGTCCGACCACCACCCACTGGCCAGTTTCAGCAGCGACGCCACGGCATCCGCGGCGCCTTCAATCATGCCCACCCACGCCGCCCCCACACCCAGCGTCGCCGTCAGGAACGCGGGAAGCAACGGATAGATCATCTCACTCGACGCGTCGGTGAACAGGCTGACGGCGGCCAGCGCCTTCACCGTGCGTGGCAGCTTCTCCCGCTTCGCCGCGCTCATGACTCGCTCCGCGAAACGCCGGCCGACGGCGTCATCACCCGCGCGCCGTCACGGCGCGACGTGCCGGCACCGTATTCAGCGGCATACGACGTCGTCCACGCCTTGGCGAACTCGTCCGCGTCGCTGCGACTGGTCACGAGCGCCCACACCGCGCCGCCAAAGCCGGCGCCGAACGCCGTCGCTCCGGCCGCCCCCAGCGCCAGCGCTCGCGTCGCTAGCCAGACCGTCTGCGGCACCTGGTTCTCCAGTGCTTCCTCCGCCATCTGTTGTGACCTCGCCATCAGCGTCCCTGCACCTGCCGCGTCACCGCACGCGATGGCGTCGGCCATGCCGGGAACGACCACCATCGACTCGTGCGCGAACTGCGCCAGCCGATTGACAAGGTACCCTGCGCTCACGCCGTCCGTCGCGGCGCTCGGCGCGAGATCGGTCAGTTGGAATAACGCGTCGGGTCCCGAAGCGAGCACCGCGGCCAGCGTCTCGTCGGTGCGCCTGGTCGCGGCATTCCATGCCGTCACCAGTGTCCGCACCGAGTCGGCCACGCGATTGTAGGCGTTCTTCGCGTTTCCCGTCTTCGTGGCCTTCACTCCGCTGTTCGCCACCACGATGCGCCAGTCCGCTGGCCACTCGACGCGCCGCAGCAGACGCCCGGGAAGATACGAGTACTCTCCCACCGTGCCCGCCTGCGACGCGCAAATGGCAATATGGTCCTGCGCGCCGCCGCGTGTCCCCACGCCAGTGTCGCCGGCAAAGGGACCCCACGCGGCCCCGCTTTCCACCGCGGCGCAGTACTGGGCAAATGCCAGCTCGTCGGCGCCCACCGACTGCCACGCGGGCGTCTCCCACAGCAGGTTCGCGTCAAACAGCGCCATCGTGAGCGACACGACGAGCGCACTCGAGCTGCTCAGTCCCATCGATGCCGGTATCGTGCTGCCGAGCGTCACCTCCACACCCGTCAGCGCCGCCGGAAAGTCGCGCGTCACCCGGCGCGCCACCGCCGCCGGGTACACCGACCAGCGCACCATGGTGGGCGCCGACGACGGACTCAGCGCCACCACGGCGCTCATCTGGCCACGGCGGTCGTGCACCCGCACCGCAGCCTCCTTGATCGGCTCACCCCTGGCGTGCATCTGGAAGGGCGTGGCGCACGTCAGCGAACGGCCGCCGGCGTAGTCGGTGTGCTTGCCAACCAGTTCCACGCGACCGGGCACGTGATAGTGCCAGGTCACGGCGCCACCCTCACGCCACGCAGGAACTCGGCGATGGTCGCCACGTCGGCCCGGCGCGACAGGTCGAGCACGCCCTCGTGTGCGCGCACCACGCGAAACACCGCGCCCAGTTCGCGCAAGGCGATCATCACGGCGGCCTGCAGCTCCAGTTCGCCACGTACCGACGGCGTCACGCGCTCGCACGCCTCGAAGAACCGCGGCGTGAAGCTCCACAAATTCATCGACACCCAGTGCACGGCCTGCCGGGCCAGCGGATGGTCGGCGGCGGGCTTCTCAACGATCTCTCGCAGCACATCGCCGCCGTCGATGTCGAGCAGTGCGTACTGCCTCACGCGTTCGCGCTCGATGTTCCCCTTGCGCACCAGCGCCTCTCCTTCGAACGCCACCAGTCCGGCCCCTCCCAGTGCGCACAGGGCGCTGATCGAGGGCACCGGGTAGTAGTTGTCGGAGTTGAGCACCAGGAATGGCGCGTCCTGCACCGCACCCTCGGCGGCGCGGACGGCGTCGGCCGTGCCGCGCGGCTCCTGCTGCACCGCCCAGTGCAGCCGTACGCGCGTCGGCGGCGACTCGCGCTCGTAGTGGTCGCGCATCGCCGCATGCTCGGGTGCCACCACCAGAGTGACGTCGGTAATCCCGCCGTCGGCCAGTGCTGACAGCACGAAGTCCAGGAAGGGCCGGCCGAGTGTCGGCATCATTCCCTTGTGCCCGGCGTCGGCCGCGCGCGCCTGAGATGCGTCCAACGCCACCGCGGCCTCGGCTCGCCGCATCCGGGAACCGAGGCCGCGCGCAAGGATCACCGCCTGCGTGGTGCGGGTCATGGCAAGCGCAGCATCAGTTGGCGTCCGCGCCCTCCGTCCAGAAACCCTGCAGCACCCGGTAGAGGCCGGTGCCGCTGACGATCAGGATCGCCAGGCACACATAGAACTGCGGCATCTTCGCGTACAGGAAGCTTCCGACCCCGAAGAGCGCTGAGTAGACGAAGCTGCACCCCAGCACCCAGGCCAGCAGCGCCTGCGGCAATCCGTCGGGCGACGCGCCGACCTTCGCCTCGGCCGCAATGTGCTTCCACCCCGGCCCGGCCGGGCGCACGAGCTCGAAGAAGCTCAGCAGCGTCGCGCGGTCCGCCGGCTGCGTCATCAGCGTGACCGAAATCCAGATGACGGTCGTCGTCGCCACGGTGACGAGTAGCGTCGTGACGCTGGAAATATCATGGCCGTTCTTCTTGGCAATGAAGAAGCCCACCGCGATCACGAACGAACCGATCATTGCCGAGATCTCGCTCCACGCGCTCACGCGCCACCAGAACCAGCGCAGCAGGTACAGCAGGCCCGTGCCGGCGCCGATGGAGAGGATCAGGTCGAAGGCCTCCTTTGCCGTGCCGAGCGCGTACGTCATCAGCGCCGCGCAGATCATCAGGCCGGCGGTCGTAAGGCGGCCCACCAGCACGTAGTGCTTCTCGGTGTCACCCTTGGCGAGGAAGCGCCGGTAGAAATCGTGCACCAGGTACGAGGTGCCCCAGTTCAGGTGCGTCTCAATGGTCGACCGGTACGCGGCGAGGGTTCCGGCCACGACGAGCCCCAGGAAGCCCGCCGGCAGGAACACCATCATGGCCGGGTACGCCATGTCGTGGCCGATCAGCGACGGGTTCACGTACGGGAAGGCCTTGCCGATGTCCGAGAGCTGCGGATAGATGATCGTCGATGCCAGCGCCGTGATGATCCACGGCCACGGACGCAGCGCGTAGTGCATGACGTTGAACAGCAGCGTGCCGATCACCGCGTCCTTCTCGGTCTTCGACGCCAGCATGCGCTGGGCGATGTAGCTGCCGCCGCCGGGCTCGGCGCCCGGGTACCAGACCGACCACCACTGCACCGTCAGCGGGATGATGAACACCGCCAGCGCCGACGACCAGTTGCCGAAGTCCGGCAGCAGGTGCATCGACGCCGGATCCACCTTGGAGAAGAGCCCCGTGAGCCCGCCGATCTCCGGCTGCTTCACCGCGAAGTACGTCACGGCAAAGGCGCCCGTCATCGTGATGCCGAACTGCAGCGTATCGGTGACCAGCACGCCCCACAGTCCCGAAACCGAGGCGAAGAAGATCGTCATCACCGAGCAGACGATCAGCGTGCGCCCCATCGGCCAGCCCAGCACGATGTTGCCGATCTTCGCCGCGGCCAGGTTCACCGTCGCCATGATCACGCAGTTGAAGAACAGCCCCAGGTAGATGGCGCGGAAACCGCGCAGGAACGTGGCCGCCTTCCCCGAGTAGCGGATCTCGTAGAACTCGAGGTCCGTGAGCACGTGCGACCGGCGCCACATGCGGGCATAGAAGAACACCGTCATCATGCCCGTCAGCAGGAACGACCACCACACCCAGTTCTCGGCCACGCCTTTCTCGCGCACCAGGTTGGTGACGAGGTTCGGTGTGTCGGTGGAGAACGTAGTGGCGACCATCGAGATGCCAACCAGCCACCACGGCGCGGCCCGTCCCGAGGTGAAGAACTCCGTCGTGTTCTGGCTGGCGCGCCGCCAGAAGAAGATCGCCGGCAGGAACGAGATCACGATGCTGGCGCCGATGATGATCCAGTCGAGATTCGTGAATTTCATGGGAGACGGTTGGCGGTGGACGGTGGAGGGCAGGCGGGGTGTCTACGCCTTCCAGTGGTCGCGCGTGAAATCGGGGAACTTCATCGGGGCGCTTCCCCTGGCCACGCTGATCTGGCTCAGCGGGAACGGCGCGCTCCACGCCACCGAGTCGTACACGTCGATGTCGGGAACCAGGCCCTCGCGCAGGCACTGCACCAGGCGCCACGCCATCACGAAGTCCATGCCGCCATGGCCGCCGTTGCGGGCCTGCTCGCCGAGCTTCGTCCAGAGCGGGTCCTCGTGTTTCGCCTTCCACGGGTCGAGCGGTCCCCAGCGGTCGCCCCCCGCCTGCCCGTCCACGAAGACGCGCGCCGGGTAGTCCTCGAACAGGCCCTTGGTGCCCTGGATCGCATTGAGGCGCGAATACGGACGGGGGTTCGACACGTCGTGCTGCAGCAGGATCGTGCGCCCCTTCGCCGTCCTGATCAACGACGAATTCAGGTCGCCCGTGACGTACTTCTCCTGCCACTTCGGGTCGTTGCGGTCCTTCACCGTCTCTTCGCGATGGATCGAGAGCCCGCGTTCCTCGGTGCTCATCGACACCATGTACTCGAAGCGGTCACCCTTGTGGATGTCGAGGTACCAGGCCACCGGCCCCAGGCCGTGCGTCGGGTACAGGTTGGCGTTGTTTCGCGTGTGCCACGCGCGGCGCCAGAGCCCCTCATCGCGGTCCTCGAACAGGATTTCGCGCAGGTCGTGCAGGTACGCGGCCGCACCGTGAAGCGGCTCGCCGAGCACGCCGGCATGCACCATCCGGTTCACCAGCATCTCGTTGTAACCGTAACAGCAGTTCTCCAACTGCAGGCAGTGGCGCCGCGACTTCTCGCTGGCGTCCACCAGCGCCCACAGCTCCTTCAGCGTCGATCCGAACGGGCATTCGCTGGCGACGTGCTTCCCCGCCGCCAGCGCGGCGAGCATCACCGGCACGTGCCACTCCCACGGCGTCGCCGTGTGGATGAAGTCGATGTCGTCGCGCTGCACGAGCTTCTCGAAGGCGTGATCACCGTCGGTGTACAGCGCGGGCATCGGCTGCCCGGCGTCCGTCACCATCTTGGCGGCCCTCTGCGCCTTGGCCGGCACGTTGTCGCACAGTGCCGTGATGCGAACGCCGGGGCAACCGAGGAATTCGTGGATCACCGACCGCCCGCGAAGCCCCGTGCCGACGATGGCAATGCGCACCACCTCGTGCCGCTCGAACGGCACTCCCTTCATGGTGGCGCGCCCGGACGGCGCCGCAGGAGCCAGCTCCGGATGCGCCGCGGCACTGACCGACTCGGCGACGGCGGGCGAGAACATGCCGGGGCCGCCGAGCGCGGCGCCGGCAAGCGCGGCGGACTTCAGCAGGTCGCGGCGGCTCATTCCCGCGCGATCATCACTCGGCGTCGACACGGTACGGCTCCCATCGAAAGACGGACAAAAGCTACCGGAGAGAACAGCAGATCGCGAGAGCGCGGGAACGCGAGAGGGTGGCCCGGCATCCCCGCCGCCCACCCTCGTACAACGTGGAACGTATAGCGTAAAGCGTACAGCTTCTCTTGCAGTTTCACATAGCTATGCCCTGCTCCGCACCTCCCCGTGATCCCCCACCGTCACCTCTCCCTTCACTCCCTCCAGCACCACGTGATCGCCCAGCAGCGAGTTGGCCAGCGTGCAGCGGGCGAGCTTGCTCTGCGAACCGATGATCGTGTGGCTTACCGTGCAGCTCAGCAGCTGGGATCCGGTACCGATCGAGACGTTCGGACCCACCGTCGAACCCGTGAGCACCACGCCGTCCTCGATGTACACGGGGTCGATGATCGTGCAGTCCTCGAGGCCGCGCGGCCGCCGCGCCAGCCCCTTCTCCAGCATCACGCGGTTCGTGTCGAGCATCGTGTCAATCTTCCCGGCGTCGTACCACCCGGCCACGTCGATCACCTTCAGCTTGGCCCCGTGGTCGATCATGAACTGGAAGGCATCGGTCAGGTAGTACTCCCCCTGGTTCTTCGGCTGCGTCAGCACCCGGTCGATGCCTTCAAACAGCAGCTTCCAGTTCCGGATGTAGTACAGCCCGATGTTCGCCCGTTTTGAGATGGGCGTCTTGGGCTTCTCGATGATCTGCGTCATGTGGCCGTGCTCGTCGGTCACCACCACGCCGAAGCGCTGGTAGTCCTCCACCTCCTTGGTCCAGATGATGCCGTCGTCGGTGCACGACTTGATGACCCCGAGGTCGGTGTCGAAGATCGTGTCCACGAAGATGATCAGCACCGGCTCGTCGATGCGCGCCTTGGCGAGCGCCACGGCTCCCGCCGTGCCGTCCTGCACCTTCTGCTCGATGAACGACGCCGGCAGGTCGCTGTACATCGTGCGCGCGTGCGCCTCCACCGTCTCCTTCAGGTGGCCGGTGATGTAGATGACCTCGCTCACGTCGCCGAGCTTGCGCACGTCGTCGAGCACGTAGTCCATCACCGGCTTGCCGGCCACCTTCATCATCGGCTTGGGCACGGTGTGGGTGTGCGGGCGCAGCCGCGCCCCCTTGCCCGCCAGCGGGATGATCACTTTCACGGTGCGCTCGTCCCCTCTCGACCGTAGCGGTCGTTCAGTCGTACGACGTCGTCCAGGTGCGGCGTGCTGGCCTCCAGCAGGTCGCAGTCGGTCACCGCTTCCATCTGGTGAACGACGCCCGGCGTGTTGCGGAAGCTCTCGCCCTCGACGAACGGCACTTCGAGGAGTCCCTCCGCACCCTTCCCCACCCGGTAGATCATCGTCCCGCGCAATAGGTGGATCGTCTCGTCCTTCTGGTTGTGGTACTGCACGCTCAGCGCGTGCCCGGCCTTGATGTGCAGCAGCTTCCCCACGTACAGCTCGGTGTGGGCCCAGATCACCTCGTGCCCCCACGGCTTCTGCACGATCCGCACGGTCGACTTTCCGTCCACGTCAGTTCCTCGCAGGTCGCGCGGTCATGGCGCTCGGCGTCGTCACGCACGCCGTCACGCACTTGCCGCATCCGGTACAGGCGGCGCCGATGAACGGCCGCCCCTTCTCATCGAGTTCAATCGCCCTCTCCCCTACCGGACACACCCGCGCGCACACGCCGCATTCGATGCCCTGGAATGCCAGGCAACGCCGGTCGTCCACGCCGATGATCGCCATCTTCACGTCCGCCCACCCGCGCGTCGGCGCCAGCAGCGCCCCGGTGGGGCACGCCTTAACGCACGGCATGTCCTCGCACATGATGCACGCCCGGTCATCCACCTCGATGATCGGCGTTCCCGCGGCGATGCCGTGCTGCGACGGCAGCATCCGGATGGCCAGCGCCGGGCACACGGTCGCGCACTCCCGGCATCGCGTGCACGCGGCCAGGAATGCCGGCTCGGCGATGGCCCCTGGCGGTCGCACATGGGTTGCCGGTGCCATCTTGTCCGAGACGGAGTCCACCACCTGTCCCAGCAATTGCGCCAGCCCCCGCGAGAAGAAGTGGCGCCGGTCGAGTGGAGTGTCTGCCATTGCCCTGAAAAGTGCCTTCCGCGCAGGGGAAATGACAGTGACCGGCTGCCACCTCCACCGGCAGTCCGGGATGCGAAAAGGGCGACCTCATCGGCCGCCCCTCTCGCGTTCTCGCGTTCTCGCGCTCTGTCCTACCGCACCATCCTCGCCCGCAACACTCCCAGCCGGCGTCGCACCGATCCGTCCATCACCGTGTCGCCCACCCGCACGATCACGCCACCCAGGATCGCCGGATTCACCGACACGTGCGGTACCACCGTCTTGCCCATCGCCTTGCTCAGCGAAGCGATCAGCGACGCGCGATCGGCCTCGCCCAACTCCCGCGACACCGTCACCCGCGCCTGCACGCGACCTTCCTGCGTGTCCAGCAGGTTGTTGTACTCGGTGGCCACCTCCGCCAGCAGCATCTGCCGGCGGTTGCTCACCATCTTCTGGATGAAGCGCACGAACAGCGCCGGCGCCTGCCCCGTGAGGGCCTTGCCCAGCACCTCGTTCTTCTTGTTCTCGCTCACCTGCGGTGCGGCGAGGAACCGCTGGAACGTCGCGTCGCGCTCCAGCACGTCGGCCAAGCCGTTGATGAACGCGCCGTAGCTGTCGCGCCCGCCGTCCTTGGTGGCCAGCGTCAGCAACGCGTCCGCATAGTTGCGGGCAATCGACGTGCTCTCCATTTACCTGTTCTCGAGCGACGACAGGTAGCGCTCCACCAGGGCGCGATTGGACGCGTCGTCGAGGTTCTTCTCGATGACCTTCGACGCACCGGCGATCGCCAGGTCCACCGCCTCACGGCGCAGGCCGGCAATCGCGTTCACCTTCTCCGACTCGATGTCGCGCTTGGCGCGCTCCAGCATTTCGCCCTGCTGCGTCTTGGTCGCCTCCAGCAGGTCGGCGCGCATCTTCTCGGCCGTCGCGCGCCCATCGGCGATGATCTTCTGCGCATCACTGCGCGCGGCCTCGAGCTGTTTCCGCTGCTCGGCGAGCAGCGCGCCCGCCGTCTCACGGTCATCCCTGGCCTGGTCCATTGCCGCGCGCAGCGCCTGCTCGCGCGCCTCGACGGCGCCGAGGATCGGCTTGAAGGCGTACTTCGACAAGACGAAGAACAGCAGGGCGAAGACCAGCAGCGTCCAGAACATCAGGCCGCCCACCGGGTCGAGCAGGCCGACCTTCGGGGCTTCGGCCTCGCTGGCCAGGGCCGGCGTAGCGAATGTCGCGACGAGCAGCAGCGCGCGGGTCAGGAAAGTGCGCATCGGTTCGGAAATGGAGGAGAGGAAGGGACGGCGTGCCTGCGGACCCCGGGGCCCGCAAGCCGCCATGCTGCCTAGAACTTGTTCTGGATCAGGTACGACACGACGACGGCAAACAGCGCGGCGCCTTCGATGAAGGCGGCGAAGATCAGCGCGGCCGTCTGGATCTTGGCGGCAACTTCGGGCTGGCGGGCCATGCCCTCGACCGCCTGGCCGCCGACGCGGCCAATGCCGAGCCCGGCGCCGATGACCGCGAGGCCGGCGCCAATGCCGGCGCCCATCATCGCCCAACCGCCCATGTATTCCTTCGTGTACGCCGCAGCCTGCATCAGGGGATACATCATTGTGTCGTAGCTCCAGTAAACGTGTTGTGATCCTGCAGTCAGCACCCGCAACGGTTTTCTCCGCCACCATCCGCCATCGAGCCCCGGGGCCCAGCGGACTTCACCAGCCCTTCAGCTGGTTACCTCTCGTCGCGGGTGGGTGATGCCCCCGACGTCCAACACCCTCGTAGGACTTACAGCGTATAGCGTACAGCGTACAGCTGCTGTAGCTGTTGAGACTAGTGGCTGCTCTCCCTGACGAGTCCAATGAATACCGAGCTGAGCAGCACGAAGATGAACGCCTGGATCACCGCCACCATCAGCTCGAGCAGCATGATGGCCACCGCCATCAGCACCGGCGCCGGTGCCACGGCGTACGACCCGAACGTGAAGATCAGCCCGATCATCGCCAGCACCACGATGTGCCCGGCCGTCATGTTGGCGAAGAGACGAATGGCCAGCGCAAACGGCTTGGTGAACTTGCCGATCAATTCCACCGGGCTGAGGATAAGCGACATCGGCACGCGCATGAGCAGCGGCATGTCCTTCGGCCAGAAGATGATCGTGTTGATGTAGCCCTTGCCCAGCGCCCGCATGCCGGCCACCTCGATGACGACGAAGGTCATCGCTGCCAGCGCCGCCGTCACCGAGATGTTGCCGGTGGCGGTGCTCATGAAGGGGATCAGGCCGAGCAGGTTGGCGAACAGGATGAAGAAGAAGAGCGTCAGCAGGTACGGCACGAAGCCGTCACCGTGATGGCCGACGTTGGGCAGGATGACCTCGTTGCGCATGTAGAGGATCATCGCCTCGATGGCGCCGGCCAGCCCCTTGGGCGGCAGCCCCAGCGCGTGGCGCTTCTTGTGCGACCACGCGGCGCCCACCAGCACCATCGTCACCAGCACCGCCACGATCCACAGCATCACCACGTGCTTGGTGGGCGACAGGTCGAACTCCATCGGCCCGATGTGGAACGTGAACCACCCGCTTGGCAGTGTGATTTCGCGCGCGAAGCCGTGCGCTGCGTTGAACGACGGGATCTCGAGGTGCTTCGAATCGGTGATGTGCGGGGTGATGAGGTCTGCTTTGGATTCCCCTGCCCCTGCCTGCGCACCTGGAGTGGCGTGCTGCATCCCGGCCATGGA
>DATCGU010000364.1:0-19273 GCA_036508735.1 Gemmatimonadaceae bacterium | reverse complement strand
TGGCCTGCTGGGCTTCGCCCTCGTCCTGCCGTCGGGGCTCGATTACTGGAGCGACAACTACAAGTGGTTTGCCGGGCGGTTTGAGCGCTTCCTCTATCTCGATCGGGTGGTGGTGCGCGAGCACGCCAGGCGGCGAGGCGTGGGGCGGCTGTTGTACGACGCGCTCTTTGCGTGGGGCACCGGCGGTTGGCCGCGGGTGACCCTGGAGGTCAACCTCCGGCCCCCGAACCCTGACTCCGAACGGTTCCACGAACGGCTCGGATTCACGAGGCTCGGCGTGCGGGAGTACAACGACGGGGGCAATGCGGTGCTGCTGATGGAACGCAGCCTCGGCGCATGAAACAAGAGAAGGGAGCGGAGACTGCCGCTCCCGTTCTGCGTCTTCCCGTGAGCTACCTGGCGCCCTTTTTCTTGCCAGCGGCGGGGATGATATGGTCCTCGAGCATCACCCAGCTGCCGGTACCAGGACGGGCGCGCCAACGCGCCTGATACTGTCCGCGCTCGATCACGGAGTCCTTGGCTGTCCGCTTGAGAATCATCAGGTATGAGCCGCTGTCAGCAAGCGTCGAATCGTCGATGATGGAAATGCGGAAAGAGCTTCGCTCGAAGTCCGTCATCGACTTGGCCTGCGCGAGTTGCACCCAGTGGGTCGCAATGGCGGGCGCATTGCGCACGGTGGAATCTGGCAGGACGAGAATTGCATCCGGGGCGTACAAACCGACAATCGAGCGGATGTCCTTGTTGAGCATCATCGCCGTGACGAGCGAATAGCCACCACCAACCGCGGCCTGGCGCTGGAACTGGTCCTGCGGAATCAACGGGAGGGCGGACGTTGCAGCCTTGGCGGAGGTGTCCTTGGCCGGTGCGTTGCAGGCGGAACTGGCGATCAGGGTAACAAGAAGAATGAACAGGCGTCGCATGGCGGTGTCGTTAAGTCCGTGAAGTGAGGTCGGGGAAATCAGGAGGCATGGCGACCGCCATGCCCATGGCGTTGTACCCCTTGTCGACGTAGATCGTCGACCCGGTAATGCCACTGCTCAGCGTGGAGCTGAGGAAGGCGGCGACGTGCGCCACCTCGATGGCGGCCAGCGCCTCGGGAAGGGGAGAGTTGAGCTTGTAGTAGTCGACCAATGTCCCGACTATGCCAATGGCACTCGCCGCACGCGACGCCAGCGGCCCAGCCGAGATGGTGTTCACCCGAAGGCCGAATCGCCTACCGGCCTCGAACGCCAGCGTACGCGTGTCGCTCTCCAGCGCTCCCTTGGCCGTCGACATGCCGCCGCCGTAGCCCGGGATGACCCGTTGTCCCGCCAGGTACGAGAGCGAAAGCACCGATCCGCCATGGCGCATCATCGGCCCGAGCCGGGCGAGCATCGCCACCAGCGAATAGGACGAAATGCTGAGTGCCGCCAGGTATCCGGCGCGGCTCGTGTCGAGCAGTTGCTTCTTGACCTCGGGGCCGTTGGCCAGCGAGTGGACCAGGATGTCGAGCGGCTGCTCGCCGAAGTCGACCGCGAGCTGGCGTGCCAGGCCGTCGATGGAGAAGTCGCCGCACTCCTTGTAGCGCTTGCTCGCGCGCAGGTCCTCTGGGGCGTCGACCAGCGTGTCGAACTCGGCGTCGAGCGGGTAGATGCGCTCGAACGTGAGCAGCGATCCGTCCACCAGCCGGCGTGAGTCGTCGAGCTTTCCGCGCTCCAGCAGGGTGCGGAAGATGTTGAGCGCGGGCGGCCAGGTGGCCACGCAAACAGAGGCGCCCGCCTCGGCCAGGGCCTTGGCGATGGCGAAGCCAAACCCGTTGTCGTCAGACACGCCGGCTACGAGCGCCCGCTTGCCGCGAAGGTCGATGTTCAGCATACAGATAACAGTAGGGGGGCCAATAATCTGAGCAAGGGGCGCGCACGGCGTCCCCTCGTATCCTACAAGAGGTTGCTCACTTTCGCGACCAACTCAAACGCGTCGGCTACATACAGAACGTCGGCCTTGCCCTGGGCCCAGCCGCAGTTTGGATCGAGGTTGATGGCGCGCCGCTCTCCGATGAAACGCCAGCCCACCACATGCGGCTCCTCACCGTGGCAGCAGGCCGAGAGCCCCTTGGGGTGCCGTGGTGTCGCCCCCGTCTGGCCCACCTGGTTCAGGTGGCTCATGAAGGAGAAGACGTTGTGTCCCTCGCTCGACTGGTCCACCAGCGACTTGCTGCTTCCGAGCGAAGCGCTGGCCTTGTCGAGAAGGCCCGTGATGATCTTCGCGGCTTCCTCGATGTGCACCTGCCCGTCCGCCTGCTTCTTGGTCCAGCCCACGCCGGCCACGAAGAGCAGCTTCGCGTCGGGGCGAATGGTCTGGGCGCTCGCCAGCGGAGCCTTGTATCCCACCACCTTCGTCTTCCTGAGCTCATCGCCAATTGTGACGCTCAGGGCCACGGCCTGCACGGCCACCGGGGCGCCTTCCCACTTCACGAAGAGGCCGCTATCGACGGTCAGGAACCAGGGACGCGCCGTGCGGGTGAGGGTGGCGATCATCCGCTGGCGATAGTATCCGCGCTGGATCCGGAGCTCGGCTCCGTTGACGATGAATCCGCCCACGTGCGTATCGATGCGGCCGCCGAGTCGCTGGGCGACTCCCGGGATCGCACGGTTGAAGCGCGCGGTGGCCGGCGCCACGACGATCGTGGCGCCCGATGCGCGACAGATGGCCTCGAGCGCCGCCGTATCCGAGGCATAGCGTGACATCGCGAAGTCGGGGCCCGACACCGCGTAGAACGTTTCCGCGCCGCATCCTGAGGCTGCGGCAACCGCCGCCGACACATCACCGCCAATGATGCCCGCGACGAACTTGGCGCCGGAAAGCTTCCCGTGCAGTTCCACCGTTCCCGTCAGCGTCTCGAGTGCGGCCCGGCTCAGCGAGCCGTCATCTTCCGTATGCGCGAGGAATAGAATGGTTTCCATGGTCACGGCTCCTATTCCTTGATCCAGGTGGCGATTTCCATGGCCATCTCATCGATGGGGATGTCCTTCACGATCCGCGTGTGTCGTTCCTGCTTCGGAAGTTCGACGCTCTGGAACGTGGTTCCCTGCGTGCCGAGCTGGACCGGCTGCGCCTTCTGCAGGGCTGGCATGATCGTCCGCATGTTCAGCATCCCGACCTGGGGGTTGTTCGGCGGCTCCGGCAGGCTTCCGGTTGCCCACGCAATCGCGCAGGGTGGGCCCGCCACTTCCGAGACGAGGTACTTGCCGCCTTCCACCCGTTCGAGGATGGTGAGCGTTCCCTGCGCGGACACCGTCAGTTCGTCCGCCGCGAGGAACTGGTCCATGATCCCGAGCCGCTCGCCTACGAGTTGCACGGTGACGCCGGCGTCGCGGGAGGCCGAGGCACAGCCCCCGAACAGGAGCAGGCGCGAACGATCGAGGGCTGGGATCTTCTCGATGGCGCCGGCCAGCGCAGCGGCCACTTCCACTGGATCGGTGAATCCGCTTGCCGACGCGTCGACCGCGACCAGCTCGAACGGCACCTTCTGCGCGATGGTCATCATGAGCTGCTGCAGCTTGGCCTTGGGGCCGAGGCTGACGAGCCAAACCTTGGTTCCTGGCACCTTGGCGGCCAGGTGACCCGCCTCGAAGAGCGAGTGCGCTGCCCAGGGATCGAGGACCGAGGGAAGCATCAGCTCGTTCTTGAGACCCGGTCCGGTGGGTCCCATTACCGGCTCAAGCGTCTGCAGGAGGTCCGGCACCAGACTTCCGCAGACGACTACATGAAAACCTGTGGACATCTATCAGCACTCCCTGAAGGCGATTGCTAGTTGATCGGCGAGTGAAGGCCGCCCGATCCAGCGGCAAATCCGACGTTGCTGCGCTCGACGTCGGCCACGTGGGGCTTCGAGCAGTTCCACAGGCAGACGCCGCAGTGAATGCACTTCTCCCGGTCGAACTGCGGGACGCCGTCGGGCCCCGGCATGATGGCCTGCCCCGAGCACCCGTCAATGCAGACCTGCTCGGCGCAGACCCGGCACGTGGCCGTGTCGAGGAAGGTCACATGGTCGGCAAAGCCCCCAGCGGCCTGCACCTTGCCACCCATGAGCAGGGCATCCTGGTGCGACACGAGCAATGATCCGTCGAACTCGATCTTCGGCCAGCCCGAACGGTCCATCAGTGCGTCGTGGAGCGGCGTTCCCGCCGCATGGCATTGGCGTCGAATCTCGCGAATTTCAGCGGCTGGAATGCGGTCGCCGAAGTACTTCTCGATGGAAGGAATCCGCTCGTGCGGTCGTCGTGCACGACCGGGCACGTTGATGAGGCCGCGCGTCATGCCGGTGATGCCCATGCCCACCAGGCCGCGAAGGAACCCCTCGTTGAAACCGTCCCTGGCCTTCTCGGCGACCCTGGCTTCCCGCTCGACCCAGCTGTTCCGCCGCCGCGCCACGTACGTGGCATCGAGGTTGTCCTTGGTGAACGGCTTGCCGGCCTTGGCCAGTTCGATGACTGCTTCCGCGAGTTGCACGCCCGTTGCCCACGCCTCGTCCACGCCGGACCCGGTCAGCACGTTGGTGCTGCCCGAGCCCTCGCCGATCCGCGCGAAGCCATCGCCCGCGAGCACGGGTTCGCCGCGTCGGCCGGATTCCTGGAGCGTCTTCGCCCCCCAGGAGCGCATGGTGCTTCCCTTCAGGTGCTTCCATATCCGCGGATGTGTCATCCAGTGCTGCAGGTACCGGTACGCCGTGCGCGCCGGATTGTCGAACCACGACGGGACGAAGATCCCCACCGACGCCATCCGGTCGGGATGCACGTACAGAAAGCCGAAGATTTCCGGCTCGGGATAGCCAAAGGTGTGCAGGACCGTTCCTGTTTCGAGGCCGCAATCGGGGGCGAGTTCCACGACCGCCTTCATGCCGATGGCCCATTCCCGCTGATGATGGCCGGCTGGGAAGCCGAACTTCTGGTTCAGCTTCTGTCCCACCGGCCCAATGGGACCGTCGCCAACCACTGTCAATGCCGCGTGGACGTCCATTCCGGGCATGTAGGCGGAGCCCGGCGTTCCCGACTTGTCGACGCCCTGGTCGACGAGTCGCACGCCGATGACCCGGTCGCCGTCGAACAGCGGTTCACTTACCGGCATGCCCGGCCAGATCTGCACCAGGCCGGACGACATGAGCTGGCTGCCCACCCACTGGTTCAGCTGTCCGATGGAGAACACCATGCCGCCGTGCTTCTGCAGGAACGGCGGCGTCCAGGGCAATTGCACCGCGTGGTCGTTCCAGGGAAGGGCGCCCTTGAGCGCATCGACGACGGCATCGAGCGCCTTGACGCCACTCGTCCGGCGGCTCGCCCCGATGGGATCAAGCAGGTACAGCACCTGCTCCTGCGTGACGGGCGTTGCCATGGGAATCTCGGCCAGCTGCGCTGCCGAAAACGACTCGTGAAGGCTGCGTGCCTTCGATACCACGCCCGATACGCCGAACGAGATGTCGTCGGCGCGCTCGTAGCAGAGGACCTGCAACGGCAATCCCGGCATCACGCGGCTTTCCAGCACCGTGTTTCCTTCGGCATCCACGAGGGCGCGAGAGAGCGTGGTCAGGAACCCGCCAACAGCTGGCCCGAACCCCACGCACACGATGTCCGTGTCCATGGTACTACGCACGGCGGTCATCCGTCCCGCCGGCAACCCTGCGGCTCATACGGGATAGTCCAGCACTTCGGGAATCATCACCTGGGCCAGCGCATCGGCCGCCCTGTCCTTGGCGAGCCTCGATCCGGCCAGGGACGCTTCCACCTTCGTGCGCAACGCGACGAACGGTGCGAGGTCCTTGAACGTCTCCGCGACCGCTGCCTGCGCATCGATCGCCGGGTCCGGCAGTGCCCTGTATCCGAAGACCAGTTCAGCGCAGATCCTCGTCGCCTCGCCAGCGGCCGTGGCCGCATGGATGGCGCTGAGGTCGCTGTAGAAGTTGACGAGCCCCTCCACTCCTTCCGCCAATGCCGGGTTTTCGGGGCCTTGCCTGGCGAGTTCCAATACGTCGACGATCAGGTGATACGACGCGACAAGCCACGAGAGCGCATCTGCCAAAGGGAAGGTCGCGCCGTGACGGTGGCTCGAATACACGTCCCTTCCAAAAGGATCCTTGGCCGTGGACAGGTACTCGCGCGACCAGAGCCACAGCTCCATCGCTGCGGCCAGCGTGCCGGCGCCCAGGGCGGGATGCTCGCGGGCAACGTCGTGCAGGTGCGTGATCCACTGCTGGAACTGCTGGAGGAAGATGGTCCTCGACATCGTCACGGAGAGCTGACGGCGCTGCACGACCTCCGGCCCCTCATACGTGGCCTCGAGCTGCCCGTCGATCCACTTGGTGCCAAGGAAGCCCGGGCAATCCTCCGTGATGCCGTAGCCGCCCATCATGCTGACGGCCTCGCGCATCATGTTGACTCCGTGACCGGTATTCCAGAGCTTGGTGGCCGGGATGAGGACGCTGGACAGCGATTCCGTCACCATGAACTTGATCACGGGATCCAACTCGAGTTCGGCCAACCGGGCGGACTCCCCGGCGCTAAGGGTCTTCTTCACGGAGAGCGCGACGTACTCCGCCGCCACAACTTCGCGTGCGCGGAGCGCCTTGAACTCGGCGCGGCCGCCGGCAACGCCCTGCTGCGCGAGCACCGCTGATTTTGCCTTCTCGATGGCATCGTAGGTATCGAGCAGCCGCAAGGCCATGAACCCGAGCGACGCTCCCGCTTCACCGGCCGCCCAGACATCCAGCAGCCGATGGAGTGCGTCTTCCTTTTGTTGCAGCCCCATGTCGAAGCGGGGCGTTCCCTCGTTGATGCCCGCGGCGCCCCGAAAACGCCGGCGATGGTACCGGATTACCGGCTCGACCGCCGACAGCAGTTTCGCCGAGGTCATGACGGCTGGCGCAGCCCGCGTGCGGGTGAACACCGCTTCGATCACGTCGGCGTGGCTGTAGTTCGGGATGATCACGCCATCCTTGACCGTGTACCCGCCGACGATGCGGTTTGCCGGCACCCGGAGGCTGAACACGGGATCGCGTGTCGACGAGAGTTGATGGGCCAGCTTCTTGGTGGGCGTGCCGCGGTCGAAGAGCCCCGGATCCGTCTCCTCCAGGATCACCATGCAGCTTCCCTTGATTTTGGGATCGCCCGAATCCACTGCGGCGGTTACGAAGTTCGCCGATCCCATGTTCGTGATGAAACGTCCGCGTTTGTCGACGTGCAGGATTGGTTCCTCGCCGTCCTTCCACTCGGCGATGCGCACCCGGCCGCTCAGCACGCCCGTGTCGACGCCGACATACGGGATCGACTCCGTCAGGGCGAATGCCCCGCGCCAGATCTTCCGGTCTTCGCCGGGCTGCGGCGGCACGGAGCGCGACATGTACGTCTGCTTCTGTTCGGCCGTGCCCCGCTCGTGGATGGGCGCCAGTGCCAGCGTGTTGGCCATGCTGGACGTTCCCGCCCCTGCGTCGACCCAGGCCAATTCGAACGCGATCAGCCCCATCAGGAAGTTCTTGGGCCCTTCGATGAATCCGCCATACTCCGGATCGACGGGCGCGGCGGTGATTCCCGAGGCATCAAACTCCCGGAGTAGCGCCGCCTTGTCCTCGGTCCACTCATGGGAGTTCCGGGCGCCCTTGGCAACCGCACGCGCAACCGGGCCACGTGCCACGGCCCTCGCGGATTGGACGACCATCTGGTAGTCAAAACGGTCGGAAAAACGCCACATGATCTGCCGAACGTCATCCCCGGGCAAGGTCCTCAGTAGCGCCGGAGTTTCCTTCGGCGAGAATTCCTTCTCCATGTATGCTGCTCCCTCTGTGTAAATCGTTGGTTCGAATGCGTGCTTGCAGCATAATCTGGAGGCGACGATCAGGCCGCGATGCCGGGCAAACGGGCCGGCAACAGGCTGCGGCGCTTCAGCAAGGATATGAGTGAAGAAAGATGCCCTCAGTGCGCGCAGCGAGCCAGTTTTATACGCCCGAGACAACTTCAGCGTTATGACACCGGGATATCCGGATTTGTCGGGGCAACAGGCGACTGCGGCTTACGTGTTGGCGGGAGAACGTACAGCTTCCAGTTGGATGCCCGTCCCGCTCACTCCCCCTGCCACCACCGGCAGCTTCTCGTCCGTCGGCTCATCGGCCGCAGCGAGCTTTGCGCGCTTACTCTGGCGGGTGGCGGCGGCCGACGTGTCGCAGGGCAACCATCCCACGCTGCTGCGGAATGGCGCGGCGGTCTTCGACGCGATGCTCGCCGCCATAGCCAAGGCGCGACACTCGGTGGACATGGAGTGCTACATCTTTCAGGGCGACGATGAGGTAGGTGCGAAGTTCGTGCTTGCCCTGGAGGAGGCTGCGGGGCGCGGCGTGCGCGTACGCCTCTTGGTCGACTGGATTGGAGGTCGTGGAACCCCCCGGCGGGTCTGGCGGGCCCTGCGCGAACACGGTGTGGAGCTGCGGATCTTCAGCCGCCTGGGGCCGCACGCCTGGCTTGGACTCCTGCCGCGCGATCACCGCAAGCTGCTGGTCACCGACGGCAAGCTGGGAATCACCGGTGGCGTGGGCATTGGCCGGGAATGGCGCCTCGGGTCGGTTGGCCCCAAACGCACGCCGTGGCGCGACTCCGCGGTGCAGATCAAGGGACCGGCCGCAGTCGCCATGGAACGGGCGTTCGACGCAATGTGGTTGCGCGCGGTGGGTGCCGGGCCGACCCGCCGTGAGTCGCGCCGCATGGTTCGCGCCGCCCGAAACTCGTGGATCGACTTCGCTGACGCGTCGCCAGCCCTCGTGGGCATCGTTGAAGGCGAACCCGGACGCTTCCGCGTGTCACGCGCACTCGAAATACAGGCCGCCGCCGCCCGCGAGAAGTTGTGGATTGCCACCGCGTACTTCATTCCGGCCTTCGGCGTGATGGAATCGCTCAAGGGGGCGGCGCGCGATGGCGTGGACGTGCGCGTGCTGGTGCCGGGGCGCAACGACCATCCGTGGGTAAACCGCTTCACGCGGAGCTACTACCCCTCGCTGCTGCGCAACGGCGTGCGTGTTTGGGAGTGGCAGGGGGAGATGATGCACGCCAAGTCGAGCGTCATGGATGGCGTGATCACGCGCATCGGCTCCACCGACTTCAACCCGCTGGGCGCGGCCATCAACTACGAACTCGACGCGATCATCGGCGACCGGGAGTTCGGCGCGGCCGCCGAGGCCATGTTCCTGGCCGACCTGGAGCAGTCGACGGAAGTGAAGCGCAAGAAGTAGGCGCGTTTCGGTTCGACGGCCGCGTCACGCCTGACGGCTGGCCACCCGCGCGCACTCCGCCAGCACGGCGGCGCCAACGAACAAAGACTCTTCGGCGGGCTGAAAACGCGGCGAGTGCGCCGCAATGATCTCGCCGCCCGGCTCTCGGGCGCCGATGCGCAGGAAACAGCCCGGAATGCGCTCGAGATAGAACGCAAAATCTTCGCCGCCCATGTTGGTGGTGCCAAGTGGCACCACGGCGTCGACGCCGAGCACGCGCACGGCGGCTTCGAGGGCCCATCGGGTGCCGTCGGCCGAGTTGATCACCGGCGGCGTGCGCTCGCCCCAGGTGACAGCGGCCTGGAGGCGATGTGCGGCGGCGATGGCGAAGGAGAGACGATCCACCTCGCCGACGATCAGGTCGCGCGCGGCGGTGGTCGTGGCGCGCACCGTGCCGCGCAGTAAGGCCGATTCCGGAATGATGTTCGACGCCGTGCCGGCCTGCACGATGCCCACGGTGACGACGCCAGGCTGTGCGGGGTCGAGCCGTCGCGAGATGATGGTCTGCAGCGCCGTGATGAGCGATGCGAGGCCGACCACGGGGTCCGCCGACTCGTGGGGGCGCGCCCCGTGCGCCCCCGCCCCGGTCAGCGTGATGGTGAATGAATCGGTGGATGCAGCGAGCGGGCCTGCCTGGGCAACCACCTGCCCGACTTCAAAGCGCCGGTCGACGTGCGCGCCGAAGATGGCGGCGGCGCCATCGAGCGCGCCGCTGGCCAGCACCTGCGATGCACCCTGTCCCACCTCTTCGGCGGGCTGCAGCACGACGAGCACATCGCCGTCGGCAGGCGTGCGGTGCAGCAGCATGGCGGCCCCGACGGCCCATGAGGCATGCACGTCGTGGCCGCAGGCGTGCATGACGCCGTCATTCCCGGAACTGAAGGACAATCCGGTGGCTTCGGAAATGGGCAGCGCGTCGATGTCGCCACGCAGTGCGATGACTGGTGCACCGGGTACGCAACCGGGAATCCGGGCCACCACTCCGGTGGCGGCAATGCGCCGCACGTCGGTGATGCCGGCATGGCGCAACGCCGCCTCGAGACGCTCCTGCGTCCGCGTTTCCTTCCACGAAAGCTCGGGATGCGCGTGCAGGTCGCGTCGCAGGTCGATGAGGCGGTTCGCTTCATCGGCGGTGAAGAGCGCAAGCAGGGCGCCCGTGATGGAGTCGCTCATCAGCGGGCGCGCAGCACGGCGCGGCGTACCATGATGGTCTCGACGAGCTCGATGTCGACGTCGACGCCGATGCCTGGTCGGTCGAGGGGAACACCCATGGTGCCGTCCGGCGTCATGGTCCACTCGGGGAAGACGACGTCCTGCGTCCAGTACCGACGACTCGGTGACAGGTCGCCCGGGAGGGAGAAGTTCGGCAGCGAGGCAAGGGCCACGTTGTAGGCACGTCCCACGCCGCTTTCGAGCATGCCGCCGCACCAGACCGGGATGCCCCGGCCTTCGCAGAAGTCATGGATGGCGAGTGACGAGGCGAAGCCGCCGACACGCCCCGGCTTGATGTTGATGATGCGGCCGGCGCCGAGGGTGACCATGTCCTGCGCGCGCTCCAGCGAGGTGATGGATTCGTCGAGGCAGATCGGCGTGCGCAGGCGGCGCTGCAGCTCGGCGTGGCGCACGATGTCGTCGTGCGAGAGCGGCTGCTCGATCATCATGAGGTGCAGCGCGTCGAGTTCGGCGAGCGTGTCGGCATCATCGAGCGTGTAGGCGTTGTTGGCATCGGCCATCAACTCGGCGTCGGGCAGCGCCTCGCGGGCGGCGCGCACGAAGGCGACGTCGCGCCCGGGCTCGATCTTGATCTTCACCTTCCGGTAGCCTTCGCCGACGGCGGCGCTCGCCTTCGCGGCGAGTGCCTCGGGGGAGGACTGGATGCCCAGGGAGATGCCGACGGCGATGCGCGGCCGCACGCCGCCGATGAGCCGGGCGAGCGGCAGGCCGGCCTGCGTGGCGGCGACGCCCCAGATGCCCATCTCGATGGCGGCCTTGGCCATCTGGTGGCCGCGGAAGTCGCGCTCGAGCACCGCATGCACGTCACCGGGCGCCTCGAACGACACGCCGAGGACACGCGGGGCGACATAGGCCTCGATGGCCAGCCAGGCCGTGTCGATGGTCTCGGACGAGTAATTGGGCCACTCGCCGGCCACGCACTCGCTCCACGACACGGTACCGTCGGCGTCGCGCAACTCGAGCAGGATGATGCGCCGCTCGCTCACCACGCCGGAGGAGATCTTGAAGGGTTCGCGCAGGGCGAGGCGAATTTCCCGTAGGGTGATCTGGTCGAGGTGGATCATGGCATTGGGCGCGTGAGCAGGTAGGCGCCATCACCTTCTGGCGCGGGATGGAAGGAATTGATTTGGTAGCCAAGTGCGAAATAATAGGTGAACGCGCGCTGGCTGTGCGCGCGATACGCGGCGGCCGCCGCCGCATCGTGCTCGAGCAGGGTGGGGAAGTCGCGCGGCACCAGGACGCGCACGGTACCGTCCTCGGGCCACACGACGGGCGGCGGGGCGGTGGGGCCGCCGGCCACCACCGGCGCGAGTGCGAGTTGCGACACGGCGCTCGCGCGCGTGGCGAGCCGGCGGGAAATCAGCGCGTCGTCGAGGTCCCACGCGGCGACGAACCGGTCGGTGGGGAGTGCCCCCATCTGGGTGCTGTCGGTGACGCCGTACATGTTCGCCACGAACTCGTCCACGCGCGCGCCGAGTTTGTTCAGGTTCAGGTGGGCGTTGCGGGAGACGAGCGGATCGAAGGTCCAGTACATCACGCGGACGCCCAGTGCCTCGCATTTGGCGCGCTGCCAGGCCTTAAGTTGCGTGCCGACGCTGGTACCGCGCAGTTCCGGAACGACCGCCAGCATGTCGCTCCAGTGCACGAGCTGGCCGTTGCGGATGCCGGTGAGGCCAAAGACGAACCCGATGAGACGTCCGTCGGGGGTGAAGGCTCCGGCCGTGACGCCGCCGATCTTCGGGCCCACCTGCAGGATGGCGGCCGGCACGCGCTCGGTGAAGTCCCTTCCCCACGTGGCGTCCTGCAGCGCCACGCACTGGCTACGGTCCTCGTGGCTGACGAGGTCCCGAATGACCAGCGGGGGGCTCTGTACGGAGGCGTGTCGATCCATATCCTTAATCTGATGCGAAACCTTCTTCTGCACCAACGCCGCCGAGTCGTGCTGGCCGCCAGCGTCGGGATCCTGATCGTCCTGCCGCCGCTTGGCGCGCAGGCGCCGGTGCCAGTGCCTGCTCCACGACCGGTGGTGACGTGGCACGATGCCCGACTGCTGGGGGCCTTCTCGCTGGCCGCGGCGGCCGTAATGCCCGCCGACCGCGAGATGCAGCGCGTGATGCAGCGCGACTGGGTGCAGCAGTCATCGCTGTTCTCGCATGCGGCGAGCGTCTTCAATGCCTATGGCAGCCCGGGTGTCGTGCTCGGGGGGGCAGCGCTCTATGCCACCGGGTGGGCCACCGGGCGCCCCGACCTGGCACGCCTCGGGCTGCGTGCCGGTGAGGCGGTGGCGCTGAGTGGCGTCATAACCGGGGGCATCAAGGGCTTTGCCGGGAGGGCACGCCCGTACGCGAGCCCGCAGCATCCCGGCGACTGGCGGTTGCTCTCGGGTACGCACGACGGTGCGCGACAGTCGTTCCCGTCGGGTCACACGACGGCGGTGTTCGCCCTGGCCACCGCCCTGGACCGCGAACTGCGCCTGTCACACCCGGGCGCCGCGCGATGGGTCGGGCCGGCGCTGTACGGCGCAGCGGCCCTCACCGGACTGGCGCGAATGCATTCCAACGATCACTGGGCCAGCGATGTGGTCATGGGCGCTGGCATCGGCATCGTGAGCGGCCTCGTCGTCGCGCGGTTTCACGCCGACCGGCCACAGCACTGGATCGACCGGCGATTGCTCCCCCACGAGCGCTGATGAGCACCAACGGCATCTTCATCACCGCCGAGCTCACGGGGCTGGTGGGCGTGCAGGTGCGCGACCTGCAACGCCGGTTCGACCCGAAGCTTGCCAATGAGCTGCCGCCGCACATCACGATCCTCGGTTCGTCGGGGGCGGGGCCCATCTCCCCCGATACGCCGGTGAGCGCGCTGCGCACGGCGCTCGAGCCGGTTGGCGCGGTCACGCCGCCCCTGCTCCTCACGTTCCAGCGGCCGCTGCGCTTCCTGGGACGCGAGATCGTGGTGCTGCCCATCGATCCACACGGCCCCGTTCGCGCCCTGCACGAACGGTTGAAGGGCGCGGGACTCAGCCATGCGATTGCGCGATACCCGTTCACACCGCACTGCACGCTCAACTTCTATCCGCAGCTGACCAGCGAGTCCTTGCGCGCCCTGCTGGCCGTGCGAGTGGAGGAACCGTTCGTCATCGACCGGCTGCGCGTGTACCACACCCGCGCGCCGCAACGACCCACGCACCTGTTCGACCTGCCACTGACTGGCGCGCGCTGAGGCGCGCTTTCAGCGCGCGCTTCCGGCGCGCGCTCCTAGCGCGGGGGTGGCAGGGGTGATTCGCCCAGCGGAAGGTCGGTACGGAGGCGCTGCGTGAACGCGCCCACCTGCCCCCAGAATTGCGCGCTGTCGTCGAGGAAGGCGCGCATGTGGCCGCCCTTGAGTTCCACCCACTGCTTGGGCGCGCGTGCCGCCTCGAAGAGCCGCATGCCATGCTCGTACGGAACGATCGAGTCGTCACGGGCGTGCATTAGCAACTTGGGCATCGCCACCACACCGATCTTCTCGATGTTGGCAAATCGCTGCGTGGCCAGCCAGTGCACGGGCAGCCAGGGATACAACTCGGCGCCGCGGTCGGGCACCGACGTAAAGGCGCTCTCGAGGATCAGCCCCGACGCCTCGACACGCAAGGCGAGTTCGGTGGCCGGACCCGATCCGAGCGAATATCCGTAGATGATGATGCGCGAGGACGGCACGTGCCTGACCGTGTGCAGCCACTCGTACAGGGCGCGCGCGTCGGCGTAGAGGCCGGTCTCGTCGGGAGTGCGCTTCTCGCTTTCGCCGTACCCGCGATAGTCGATGGCCGCGACATTCAGGCCCAGCGCGTGCATGCGGGCGTAGAAGCGTGGCAGCAGCGACGACGTGACGTTCCCCGCGTTGCCATGCAGGTACAGCAGCCACTGCGCCGCGGTGTCGGCAGCGGGAATGACGATGCCCGCGAGTCTGGTGCCGTCGCCGCTCACCAGCGTCAGTCGTTCCGAGACGAGATGCAACGAGTCGGGCAACGGCTTGACGGCGTCACCACCCATCGCGTGAGGCTGGTACACGAGGTTCGTCTCGTTCATCCGCAAGTACACCGCGCCGCCGCCGTACGCCAGCACGACGAACGCGACGACGGTAATTGCCCCGCGCCGTGCGACGGTCCCCATCAAAGTGCCTTCCTGATGGCGGCCTCGAGATCCTGCCGGCCCCCGAGCCCGGTGTAGACCACTTGGCCGGCCTTGTTCACGACGACCACGAAGCTGGTGGCGGGCACGTCATAGGCACCCACGGCCCTGCCGTGCCGGTCGAAGAACTGGGTCAGGGCCAGGGCATGCTTGTTCACGTAGGCCTGCACGGCGCGCGGGCTCTGGTTCACGCTGACGGCGACGTCCACGAAGGTGACCTTGCCGGCATACTTCTTTTCCGCGGCAAGCATGGCGGGTTCGAGTTCCTTGCAGTTGGGGCACCACGTGGCCCAGAACTCGATGACCACCGGTCCCTTGCCGAACACCGACGCCAGGTCGGCGGGTGCACCGGAGAGCGTCTCGACCGCGGCACCCGGCGCCTTCTCGCCCACGGGGATGCCGCTGTCCTGTGCCTGCGCCTGTTCCCGTGGCGCGGCGAAAGCAATCATCACCGCGAACACGAATACCAACCGGGTCCTGTAGTTCAAAACCATCCCTGGCCTGCCTTGATGAGATAGTACTCGGCCACGCCAATCATGACGAGCGCAAAGAAGCGCTTGACCCACAGCATCCATGCACCGGCGCGCGGCAAGCGGCTGACGGCGCCACTCGACAGGCCCACGACGACGAGCAGCGTGCACATACCGAGCGAGAAGGTGAACAAGTATGTAAACCCGAGAACCGGGTTCCTGGTTCGCGAGACCCAGGTGAGCACGGCTGCCATGACCGGAGCCGAGCAGGGGGCGGCTACCAGGCCTGACGCAGATCCCATGAGGAACGCCCCGCCCACCCGGCCTCCCTCGCCCATCGAAGCGGCCCTCGCCGAGAGCGCCGCCGGGAGCCGCACCGGGAGGACATCGAGCATGGCCAACGACAGGAGCAGCAGCAAGTTGGCCATGCCGAAGTAGAGCCACGGATTGGAGCTGACCGTGCCGAAGAGCGTCCCGGTGAGCCCGGCCAGGAGGCCGAGCGCCGAATAGACGAGGGAGAGGCCGAGCACGTAGGCCAGCGTGAGGGCGACGGTGCGCCCCCGGCCCCCCCGGTGCGGGGCGTCGTCTGACGCTGTACCGCCGATGATGGCGGCGGTGATCGGGATCATCGGGTAGATGCATGGCGTGAGGCTCGTCAGCACGCCGGCCGCGAACAGCGCCGGAAGTGCGGTGACGGGGCTCTGGGACAGGCGATCGGCGATGCCGGAGAAGTCCATGGATATCCCGGGAGACGGTACTTCTCTCCACGTTATGGTAGCGCAAAGGCGCTGGTGTTGGGTGACGGCGTCCGGAAAGGGCGAAAAGTCACCAACGCGGGTAGTTTCGTAGCATGGGCGTGCCCGTTCTTGCGACGGATCTGTATCTCAACCTGCGCACACGCCCCATGCCCTGAAGGATGTCACGGGGACGGCTGTCCAGGCCAGCGCCCTGCAGGTCCGCGAAGACAAGATCCGCTTCTCGCACCTGTTCAAGAAGAGCCAACCAATCGCCAGTAAATGAAAAAGATCATCAAGCGGATTCTCGATCTCTGCGGATACGAGATTCATCGCACAAGGCGACTGCGCGTGGAGATCGGTTCCGACCAGAGACCGGTTGGCAAGATGGACTACCTGCTGGAGGACCTGCAAAATCGCGGCTTGAGGTGCCGGACAATAATTGACGCGGGAGCCAATACCACCGGTTGGAGCAGAACCGCAAAGAGAATATTTTCCGAGGCGAATTTCTGCCTGATCGAACCGCAAGTCGAAATGCGGCAATACCTTGAGCAATTTTGCCGGGAGTTCGACGGTTCAGTCTTTGTCCTCGCCGGCGCCGGAGCGCAAAAGGACGTCCGAACGCTGACGGTGTGGGATGATCTGGCCGGATCCTCGTTCCTGCCAAAGCCAACGGCTGCGTTACGAAGTGCTGCGAAGCAGAGAGACATTGTGATGGTCACGATAGACGAGCTCATCAGTTCTGCGAAGATCCAGCAGCCCGAGCTGGTCAAGCTCGACATACAGGGATTCGAGCTGGAGGCTCTGAGGGGTGCGAGCACGACTTTCGGGTACACGGAAGTCTACATTCTCGAGGTATCGCTGTTCCCCTTCTCCGACGGGCCGGGAATGCCTGTCCTTTCCGACGTCATTCAGTTCATGCTGGCAAAGGACTACGTGGTATATGACTTCGCCGGCTTTCTCAGAAGGCCGTTGGACGGTGCATTGGGTCAATGCGACATCTGCTTTGTAAAGCGCGATGGATTCCTGAGACAATCACATGAGTGGCGCTGACTGATGCGTCCCCGCGCGGGAAGCTGGCCCGAGATTACGCCTTTGCGTCCGGAAAGCGCTCCGTGAGTTTGAGCAGGAGCGCATCCTGCGCTTCGAGGTGATGCTGGATCTGCAGTGCCTCGTGGAGCACCGCTTCGGCATCCTTGTACGTCGCGATGGCGCGCTTGTCCGCCGCCCGGCCGGCCACCTTCTGCCCGACGATGATGATGGACAGCAGCACCAGCTGCAGGAAGGTCTGGGCCACCCACGAAATCAGGGTGGCGGTACCGCCGGCAACGGCCTGCGGCAGGCTAACGAAGGCCAGCACGGCGAACGCGTAGGCGCACCACATCGTGCCGACGCCATCGGTGATCTTCACGGCGAAATAAGCGTTGAAACGGTCCAGGTGGCTCGCGCGCCGGTGCTGGCCGTGAACAGTGACCGGTGCGTCCAGCTTTCGCTCGCGAATGTGGGGGTGTGGTACATGCGTGTAGATGGACACTGAATCTCCCGTGCACGGTGAAGGGACTGGCCTGCAGTGTATATTCCGGGACGTCGACACAGTTCGTACAGAGTATAAGGAGCGTTTGTTCGTGGCACCGCAATTCATCTATGTAATGAAGGGGCTGCGCAAGGTCGTCCCGCCCTCGCGCATCATCCTCGATGACATCTGGCTGTCGTTCTATCCCGGCGCCAAGATCGGCGTCCTGGGCGCCAATGGCGCCGGCAAGTCGTCGCTGCTGAAGATCATGGCCGGCATCGACCACGAGTTCCAGGGCGAGGCGTGGGCGCACAAGGGCACGCGCATCGGCTACCTGTCGCAAGAGCCGCAGCTCGACCCGTCGCTCGACGTGCGCGGCAACGTGGAGATTGCGGTCAAGGACCAGCGCGCCAAGCTCGACCGGTACAACGCGATCGCCATGGAGTTCGCGGAGCCGATGTCGGACGACAAGATGAACGCGCTGCTCAATGAGCAGGGCACGCTGCAGGAGTACATCGACCACCACGACCTGTGGAACCTCGACAACAAGATCGAGGTGGCCATGGACGCGCTGCGCCTGCCGCCGGGCGATGCCGACGTGACCATCCTGTCGGGTGGCGAGAAGCGCCGCGTGGCGCTCTGCCGCGTCCTGCTCGAGGAACCCGACCTGCTGCTGCTTGACGAGCCCACTAACCACCTCGATGCCGAATCGGTGGCCTGGCTGGAGCACTTCCTCGAGCGATTCCCGGGCACGGTGGTGGCCATCACCCACGACCGGTACTTCCTGGACAATGTGGCCAAGTGGATCCTCGAGCTCGACCGCGGGCGTGGCGTGCCCTACGAGGGGAACTACAGTGGCTGGCTGGAGCAGAAGACGCAGCGCATGGCGCTGGAGGAAAAGGTCGCCAGCACGCGGCAGAAGACCCTCGAGCGCGAACTCGAGTGGGTGCGCATGTCGCCCAAGGCGCGGCAGGCCAAGAACAAGGCGCGCCTGCAGAACTACGAGGACCTCCTGAGCGAGGCTCAGCAGGAGAAGATCGCCCAGAACGAAATCGCCATCCCGCCGGCTCCACGTCTCGGCAACGACGTGGTCATCGCGAAGAAGCTCAAGAAGGGGTACGGCGACACGCTGCTGTTCGAGGACATGTCGTTCTCGCTGCCGCGCGCGGGCATCGTGGGGATCATCGGCCCCAACGGCGCCGGCAAGACGACGCTGTTCAAGATGATCAATGGCATCGAGCAGGCCGACGAAGGCACGCTGAAGGTGGGCGAGACGGTCTCGATCTCGTACCAGGACCAGACCCGCACGCTCGAAGGGAAGCGCACGGTCTGGGAAGAGATGACGGGTGGCCTCGAGATGCTGCAGGTCGGCAAGAAGGAAGTGAACTCGCGCGGCTACTGCTCGGCGTTCGGCTTCAAGGGGGCCGACCAGCAGAAGCTCGTGGCGAATCTCTCCGGCGGAGAGCGCAACCGGCTGCACCTCGCCAAGACGCTGATGCAGGGCGGCAACCTGCTGCTGCTCGACGAACCGACCAACGACCTCGATGTCGACACGCTGCGCGCGCTGGAAGTAGCGGTGCTCGACTTCAGCGGGTGCGCGGTGATCATCTCGCACGACCGGTGGTTCCTGGACCGCGTGGCGACGCACATCCTGGCGTTCGAGGGTGACTCGGAGGCGGTCTGGTTCGAGGGGAACTTTCAGGCGTACATTGAGGACCTGAAGAAGCGGAAGGGTCCCGACGCCGACCAGCCGCACCGGATCAAATACAGGAAGCTGGTGCGATAGGAGTTACGGGATTTGGCTGGGGCCAGTTCTTGAACTGGATTTGTAACTGGATTTGTAACTGGAACTGTGACGGCGGGCAGCC
>DATCGU010000363.1:0-5653 GCA_036508735.1 Gemmatimonadaceae bacterium | reverse complement strand
TCGATTCCGGAATCCGAAACGGAATGCGGAAGGGCGGGCTCCACTCGGGGCCCGCCCTTCCGCAATTCCTATCCCGCCTTCCGTTTCGATTTCCGCATTCGAATTCCAATTCCGGAATCCGAATTCCGGTTCGCAGATTGGCAGTCTGTTCGCACGGGGCACCGGTCACAGTGTGCCACCCGCGCCGTGCAAACCAGCGCTCCCAGCTCCATCAGCGCCTGGTTGTGCGTCCATACGGCCTTGCCCGTGCGCGGCAGGATCGCTTCAGCGATCGCCCATAGCCTGGTCAGGTCACGCGCGCGGCTGGGGAGCAGCCGGGGCGCGAAAAAACGCTGCAGAACACGGGCCACGTTGGTGTCCACCAGCGCGGCGCGCTTCTCGTAGGCAAAGCTCGCCACGGCGCCGGCCGTGTAGGCGCCCACCCCGGGCAGCGTTCGCAACTCCGCCGGTTCCGCCGGGAGCGTGGCGCCCCTGGTGGTTCGCGGGCCTTCGCGCACCACACGGCGCGCCAGCGCGTGCAGATTGCGGGCGCGGGCATAGTAGCCGAGCCCCTGCCATTGATCCATCACGTGCGCGGGGCGCGCCGCGGCCAGTGTCTCGAGGTCCGGAAAGCGATCGATGAACCCTGGGTAGAAATCGAGTACCCGCGACACCTGCGTCTGCTGCAGCATCAGCTCGGAGACCAGGATATGGTACGCGTCGCGCGTGCTGCGCCACGGCAGCTCGCGTGCGTGCCTCCGGAACCACGCGCGCAGCCGGCGCGAGAAACCCTGCGCTTCGGCGGGGGAGGGAAGCGCGGAGGCGCGTCGCGTCTTGCGGCGCGTGGCCTTCGTTCCCTTGGGCGACGGTCCGGGGGGCGGCATCAGGCTGGAAAGCTAGCGGAACGGCGCGGCGCTGTCTCGCGGGGGGAAGTGGGTTAGGTTGGAACCGGGAGGGGCGTCCCCCGCACCCTTCCCCCGCACCTCACTCTGCCCCTTCACCGGACCCCCGCACCCTGTCCCCTGTCCTGATCTTCGAGGTCATCGCCGTCGTCCTCGCCGCGCTTTCGGCGATGATCACCGCGTCCAAGAAGAACCTCGACTTTGTCGGGACCTTCGCCCTGGCGGCGACGACCGCGTTCGGGGGCGGCACCATTCGCGACGTGCTGCTCGACCGGCGCCCGTTCTTTTGGGTGTCGCGCTGGGAGTACCTGCTCGTGATCTTCGTGCTCTGCATCCCGTTCGTGTACAGCCGAAACGTGCACCTCTGGGCGCGCCAGCTCGTCGCGCGCGGCGAATTCGTGGACGCCTTGGGCCTCGGCTTCTTCAGCGTGGTCGGTGTGACGCTGGCACTCGAGTCCAGGATGCCCGTGGTCGTCGCCGTGCTGATGGGCGTCATCACCAGCACGGGTGGTGGCATCATGCGCGACCTCGTCATCAACGAGATCCCGGTCGTCTTCCGGCACGGTAGCCTGTACACGACCTCGGCACTCGCCGGTTCCATCGTGTACGTCGTGCTCGAGAAGCGGCATGTGCCGGCGGCGGTGGCCGTGTCGGTGGTCGTGGCGGTCGCGGTGCGCATGCTCAGCGTCTGGAAGGGCACCACGTTGCCGCGCCCGCACTGGTTGCGGACCGGGAACTTCCGCGTGCCGACAGGTGAGCATGAGGTGCCGCCACGGCTGAAGGACGACCCGCCGCCGCCCGGGGCGTAGCAACGCACGCCAGGCGAGGCGCTACCGCGGACTCCAGTGCGGCATGGCCGAGAGCAGGCCGCCGTCGATGATGAGTTCGCGGGCGAGGATCAGGCCGAAGACGATGCTGATCGCGCCGGCCGCCAGGCGGATGCCGCCATGAAGCCGCGCCACCCGTTCGCTGGCGTACATGGCCGGCGCGGCAATGATCATCGTCACCAGCATCATCCCGGCGATCGTGCCGATTCCAAAGACCAGCAGGTAGGCCAGGGCCCACAGCGTCTGCGGAATGGCCGCCAGCACGAGAATGGCGACGGCCGCGGAACCGGCGAGTCCATGCACCGTGCCGATCATGATCGGGCGGCGATGGTCGAACTCGTGCGTGTGCGGATGTGCGTGCGCGCCTGCGCTGGCGCGCAGGTTCGTGAAGCCGAGCGTGATGAGCATGATGGCCACGCCGAACTCGAGTGCGAGGCCGAGTCGTGGCGGGATGACGAGCCGGAAGGCGACGATGGCGCCGCCGACCGTGAACACCGTCAGCGTGTGCCCAATGCCCCACAGTGCCCCGATCCATGCCGCGCGCCGGAGCGTGCGCTCGCGCGCCACGATCGTCGTGATGGCGACCACGTGGTCGGCATCGGTGGCGTGCCTGAGTCCCAGCAGGAAGCCGAGCAGGGCGGCGGAGAGCGCGGAAAGCATCGGGAGAAGCTAACCGATCACGGCATGCTCAGCGAACCGTCTTCGTCTTTCGGCGAAGAAAGTCCATCAGCACGAACTGGCCGAGCGACATCGTGTTGGTGAAGTAGGCCCGGCCGCGGCAGATGCGCGCGACCATCTTCACGAACTCCACGAGCGCCGGGTCGCGCGCCAGCATGAAGGTATTGATCACGATCCCCGAACGCCGGCACTCGGTCACTTCCTTCAGTGTCTCGTTCAGCACGTACGCGTCGAGTCCCATGGAGTTCTTGTAGATGCGTCCGTCGGGCATCGTCAGCGCGCTTGGCTTGCCGTCGGTGATCATCACGATCTGGCGCATGTCCTTGCGCTGGGCCAGCAGCAGGCGGCGGGCGAGCTTCAGCCCCTCCGCCGTGTTCGTGTGGTATGGCCCCACCTGCGCCCCGGCCAGCGACTCGATGGGGATCTCCTCGGCGGAGTCGTGGAAGAGCACCGTCTTGATGGTGTCGCCCGGGAATTGCGTGCGGATGAGGTGCGTGAGGGCGAGCGCCACCTTCTTGGCCGGCGTGAAGCGGTCCTCGCCGTAGAGGATCATCGAGTGCGAGCAGTCGAGCATCAGCACGGTGGCGCATGACGAACGGTGCTCCGTCTGGTGCACCATCAGGTCGGGATAGTCGATGTCGAGCGGCACCTCGAGCGATCCCGTGCGGGCCAGCGTCCGCAAGAGGGTCGCGTTGACATCGAGGTTCATCGCGTCGCCGAACTCGTACTGTCGGCTGGCCGCATCGGCCTCGACGCCGGTGGCGAGATGCGGCGTCTCGTGGCTGCCGAATGACGACTTGCCGACGCCCTGCAACAGGTGCTTCAGCGACTTGTAGCCCAGAAAGTCGATGCCCTTGCTGGTGAGCTGGAACTGCACGTCGCGCGCCGCGGCGCGGGCAAGGCCGCCGGGACCGGTGACCGCCTGGTGCCCCTCCGGCACCCGCGGGACGTTGTCGAGCTTCAGCATCCCCTCGTCGATGAGGCGCTGGACGATCTGGTCGAGCAGTTCGGACAGCTTCGATTCGGAGAGCTCGTCGCCGTCGCCACGGAGGGCCTCGAGCATCTCCGGCGTGAACTGCCCGCCCTGGATGAGGGCGTCGAGGATCGCCTGTCGCAGCGCGTCGAGCGACTTGTCGGCGGCCTCGCCCGTCTCGCCCCAGAAGGGATGCTCCCGCGGCCCGCCGGCGAATCCCGACTGGAGCAGGAAGTCGGCGAGCTGGTCCAGCAGCCCCTGCAGGTCGAGCTGGTCGGCGGCTTCGGCGCTGAACTTCGAATAGGTATGAAACCGCATCACTCCTCCGTTCACGAATCAACGTCCAGTGCGCCCACAGGGCAAACCCGGCGGGCGGGGGAATGGTTCCGCGGGCGCGCTTTCGCTGGTGCGGTCCGCAGCGCCGGCAGAAAGACTTTGCCACAGATGAACACAGAAGAACACGGACACCGGGATCCGCTCAGCCGCCAGGTGATCGGCGCGTTCTACGAAGTCTACCGGGAACTGGGAATTGGATTCCTCGAGGCCGTCTATTGCCGCGCCCTCGCAATCACCCTCTCCGAAAAGGGGCTCGTGGTCGAATCCGAGGCGCGGATTCCGGTCTTCTTCAAGGGCGAGGCGGTCGGGGACTATCGAGCCGATCTACTGGTCGAGCGTCGCTTGCTCGTCGAAGTGAAGGCTGTGGATTCACCGGCATCTGTTCACCGTGCCCAACTCCTGAACTATCTGCGGGCCACCACCGTTGAGGTCGGCCTGTTGGTGAACTTCGGGGCCAAGTTCACTTTCGAACGACTTCTGTTCACCAACGACAGAAAACGGTAGCCGCTCGGCGCAATCCCTTCTGTGTTCATCTGTGTTCTTCTGTGGCAAGGTCGTTGTCGTAACGCCCGCGGACAAGCGATCTTACGGCATGCCATCCAGCGCTCCGTCGTTCAACCCGTTCCGGGTGCTCGTGCACTCGCCGAACTTCCGGCTCTTCTTTGCTGGGCAGACGACGTCGCTCATTGGCACCTGGATGCAGCAGATCGCCTCGGGATGGCTCGCCCTCCAGCTCTCCAACGATCCCTTCCTCGTCGGCGTCGTCGCGGCGGCCGGAACCCTTCCCATTCTCATCCTGTCCCTGCCGGGCGGAGTCGTGGCCGACCGTTACCACCGGCTGAGCATTGTCAGCATCGCGCAGGCGTTCATGCTCGCCGAAGCCACGCTCCTCTGGTGGTTCACCTGGAGTGGACGCATCACCATCGGCTGGCTCATCGCCCTTGCCCTGCTCGGCGGCATATTCGCCGCCTTCGAGATCCCGGCGCGCCAGTCGATGTTCATCGAGCTCGTGGGCAAGGAGCACGTGCTGGACGCGATCGCGATCAACTCCAGCGGCTTCAACTTCGCGCGCATCGCCGGCCCGTCCCTCGCCGCGCTGGTCATTGCGCACCTCGGCATCGCCTGGTGCTTCGGCATCAACGCCCTCTCCTACCTCGCGGTGCTGGCAAGCCTCGCCCTCATCCGGCTCCCGCGCCAGGATCGCGCACCATCGGGACGCCCGATGCACGCCCTTGGCGAGGCGCTCACCTACGTCCGCAGGCATCGGCTCACCTGGGTGCTCATTCGAGTCGTCGCCGTCTACTCGCTGCTGGGTATCCCGGTGCTCACGCTGCTGCCGGTCCTTGCGCGCGACGTGCTCGGTCTTGGCGCCGGTGGCTACGGAGTGCTGATGACCTGCGTTGGTGTCGGCGCGATGCTCGGCGCGCTCAGCATCGCCGCCGCCGGATCACGCCTCGACCGGCACCGGGCCCTGGCCGTCTCGTCGCTGGCGTTCCCCGCACTGCTCATCCTCGTCAGCCTGTCACGCATCGAGGTGCTCAGCGGCATCCTGCTCTCGCTGATCGGTGCCTGCATGGTGGTGAACAGCGCCGTGATCAACGCCCTGCTGCAGTCCGCCTCGCCCGACGCGCTGCGCGGACGGGTCGTCTCGGTCTACGTGGCGGTGTACATCGGCTCGAGCCCCATTGGGTCGTTCATCAGCGGCGCCGTCGCGCGCTACTGGGGGGCGGCGTGGGCCATCGGCGGCATGGCGGCGGTGATGGGTATCTTCGCCGTGTGGGCCTTCCGCCGGTACCCGGAGATGCGCCGCGCCACCTGAGTAGCCGCCGGAGCGCTCGCGAGTGCCGGCCACGCGCGGCTGCCGCGGCCGCGCGCTGCCGCAGCCGCGCGCTGCCGCAGGGCCCGCCTACTGCTCCTCGTCCCCGTGTTCGCTGCCCCGGCGGCGGCGCGCCTCACGC
>DATCGU010000362.1:0-7985 GCA_036508735.1 Gemmatimonadaceae bacterium | reverse complement strand
ACGTACGAGTCGCTCCTGGAATCGATCTTGCCGTCGAGCACGAGCTTGCCGCCGGGCTCGAACCTGAGCGCCTTCCACTGCGCATTGTCCGCCGGCCACTTGGCGAAGCGCTCCCACTGCTTCTTCCCCGTGTCGAACATGAGGGCCTCGGGAAGCCCCGTGTTTCCGTCGCCCGCCCCCTTGAGGAAGTGCTGGAAGAACGGCGTCTCGACGTCGCGCTGGAACTTCGTTTCCAGTGAATCGCCGAACCAGATGTCACCGTGCATCGTGTGGGTGACGCCCTGGGCCGACCAGCCGCCGTGCCGGAAGGGGCCCATGACGATCGTGTTGTACACCCCGGGGTTCTTCTGCTCGATGGTCTTGTACACCTTGAGCGGACCGTACAGGTCTTCCGCGTCGAACCAGCCGCCGACGGCCATCACCGCCGTCTTCACGTTGCTCAGATGCGGCGCGATGGCCGCTGCCTTCCAGTGCGCGTCGTAGTTCGGGTGGTCGACGAGTTCCTGCCAGAAGTAGTTGTCACTGTAGTACTTCTCGGTGGTGTGCTTCAGCGCGCCCAGCCGCAGCTGGAAGTCGTAGTCGTTGGGCACTCCTTCCGAGATCATCTTCGACGCGAACCAGGGCTCGGCGGTGGGCGCCGGCGAATCGAAGCCGAACACCGGGTACGTGTAGAAGTACCCCTGGGTGAGCGCGCCGTTGTGATGGAAGTCCTCGAAGTAGAAGTCGGTGACCGGCGCCTGCGGCGAGGCGGCCTTGAGCGCGGGGTGCCGCGACAGGATGCCGGCCGTCGTGAAGAAGCCCGGGTAGGAAATGCCCCACTGCCCCACGCGCCCGTTGTTGTTGGGCACGTTCTTCACGAGCCACTCGATGGTGTCGAACGTGTCGGTGGCCTCGTCGGTCTGGTTCGGTCCCGACGCATTGTCGATGATCGGGCGCACGTTCATCCACTTCCCTTCGCTCATGAACCGCCCGCGCACGTCCTGGTACACCATGATGTACTTGTCGCGCATCATGAAGGGGTTGGGCCCCAGTGTACCCGGGTACTCGTCGGCACCATAGGGCGCGATGGCATAACAGGTGCGCTCCATGATCATCGGGTACGCATGGTCGGGCGCCGCGTCCTTCGGCATGTATACGATGGTGTGGAGCTTCACCCCATCGCGCATGGCGATGCGATAGATGTGCTTGGTGTAGTTCGCCCTGATGAAGGCGGCGTCGCTGTCCTGCGCGACAAGCGGCGCGGCGAAGACGAGGAGTGCGAGAAGCGCGCGAACGAGTCTCATGGCATGTGGGGGCTGTGGTGTAAGGAAGGTGTCGACAAATGTGCCGTCCTCACACGCGTCTCGGAAGGCGAGACCGGCCTCCCGAGCGGATACTTGTCTGCTCGCGCCTACTTCGCCGGTACCTTCGGCGCCGGTGACGGTGGCAGCGAGTTCAGGCGACGCTTCATCGTCTGGAACGCCGCCTCATCCACCCTGAGGCTCTTGAGCTGCGCCGCCGTGTAGCCGGCGATCTGGTTGTTGGTCGCCGTGATCCGCGACTCCTCGAGCGGATGCGTGGCAAAGAAGGCATCGACCGCCGTCGGATTCGACTGCCGCTCGTCGAGCAGGATCCGGAACATCTGCGGAATGCCATGCGGATCGATGCCGTCCTTCACCGTCGTCTTGACGCCCTCCTGGTCGGCTTCGGCCTCGTCCGTGCGGCTGAACTTCGCGAACAACGCGGTGCCGCCAAGGTTGATGGCGGTCTGGCCGGCTCCGCTGTCACAGACTTTCGTGAGCGTGCACAGCACCGTGAGGCCGCCACCCACGCCCTGCGATTGCTGCATCTGCTGCACGGTGTGACGCAGCGTCACGTGCCCGATCTCGTGGCCGAGCACACCGGCCAGCTGGTCCATCGTCTGCGCTCGCGCGATGAGTCCACGGTTCACGTACACCCAGCCGCCGGGCACGGCGAACGCATTCACTTCCTTGCTGTCCACTACCGCGAAATGCCACGTGAGGCCGCGCGTGTCAGTGACGGCGGCGAGCGACTTGCCGAGTGCAGTCACGTAGTTCACCACCTGCGCGTCGCGAATCATCGGCAGCTGCGTGTCGATCTGCGTGGCGTAGTCGGTGCCCAGCTGTACTTCCTGCTGCTGCGAGATGGCGCAGGAGGCAACGGCGACGGCAAGTGCGACGGCTGCGGCAACGCGCGCCGCGCGCGCGCCAGGAATGGAGCGGTTCGACATGGGAAAGGCCTCGACGAATCAGGGTGGGCGGGATCGGTTCCCCGATCACCCCTCTAGGGTATGTGATCGTCGCGAGAATTGATCTCGGCCAAAAGGCCTAGTCCGTCGGGGGGAGCCGCGGCCGGCAGCCTCAGTGGTCCTTTCCAGCCCCGGCATCCGGAAACGCCGCCTTCATCACGCGCTGCAGGTACGCGCCGTCCGGGTTTAGCTCGCTTGGGCGCACCGCCGAGTTGTACGAGAAGAGCACGAAGCCGCGCGCTCCGACCTCGCGCGCCGCGCCGATCTTCGCCACGCTCGAGTCGGCGACCTGACGATACGCACCAATCCCCGCCCAGACGCGGTCGCGGCCGCCCGCTTCCACCGCCATCTTGATCTGATCCCGGAAGACCTGCGTGTTGGTGGAATACGCCATCAGCGCGGCGACGTCCAGGAAGCCGCGGCGCAGCCAGGTCGGCCAGTCCTGGAAGCGATTCTCGTAGGCATCCTTGGCGTTGGCGAACACGTCAGCCGACACGATCACATTCGGATTCCGCTTCTTGACGCCGTAGTAGATGCGCTCGACCAGTTCGGTGACCTGCGCACGGCGGAAGTCATTGTAGCGCGACGGAAAGGAGTCCGCGTACACGAGCGGGTCGCTTTCCATCGCGGCGAAGCGGGCGCGCGTGCTGTCCGGGAGCTGCGGCACCAGCCACAGGCGAAACCGGTCGAGCGAGATGCGCGAGTAGTCGTAGTCGGGCCCCGGATACCGCACGTAGTCGAAGTTGATGCCGTCGACGTCGTAGTGCTCGAGGACGTCCATCCACATCGAATAGACGTGCTCCTTCGTTTCCGGTGCGGCGGGCGACATGTAGGCGCCCTCCACATGATCGCGGAAATCCGTCGAGTATTGCAGGATCTTCGCGCGAAACTGCGGGTCCCGCGGGTCGACGGCGTACAGCTCGCGCGCCAGCTTGTACGGCACCGCGATCAGGTCCGGCCGCAGCTGGTACATGTGACGCAGGTCTGTCGGCGTTGTGTCCATGTTGGCCAGGAAGTTCGTATTCAACCAGGCATGCACGGCAATGCCCTGGCGATGCGCCTCCTTGATGGTCAGCGCGAGGGGGTCGAACTTCGGGTCCTGGACGATCGAGGCGGCGCGTGGCTCCCAGCGCGAATTGTAGAACGCGTCGCCGCGGCCCCGCACCTGCACGATGAGCGTGTTGAAGCCGCTCTCGTGCGCCCGGGCCACCATGGCCCTGATGCTGTCGGGATGGTCCAGCGTGTGCCGCACGACCCAGAGGGCGCGGACTTCCGGGGGCATCGCCAGCGGAGGATAGAGCGTGACGGGTTTCTGCGGTGCGCACGCCGCGGCCAACACGGCGCCAATGAACAATGACCTCGAGATGGTATGCATGGGAGTCAGTGTGCGGTGTGTGAACCGAATGTGCGTCGTCGGATGGCCCACGGCGCAATTGCGGGATTCCCTTGAGTTGGCGATCCTGCAGAACATACCGATTCCTGCCAGACACGGGCTCGGTGTCGGGCGAACGGCTCACTCGGAGGACTCCAGATGCTTCGCATTCAAAAGGTCGACGCTGTGCACCCGCATCCGTTCACCGCGCTCGGCTGGCAGGTGCGGGGCATTCGGCGGATGATCACCGGCTTGACCAGGCATGGCGTCGTCTTCGAGCGTTACGCGTTTCTGGAACAGGACGCGTCGATTGGCGGGTCCACGGTACCGCCTGGGTGGAGCACCGCACGGTTGTGCCGCACTGGCTAACGGTACATCGGCGACGGCATCTTGATGGATAGACCACTCTCCGGTGTCGCCACCAGCCGTAAACCGCCGTCCATCCCCTCACCCATCATGAAGGAGCAGCAATGAATGACACCGCAATCCGCTTCTTCGGACGCACCATCAGCAGCAATGCGTTCGACATGAAACTCGGTCAGGCCGTCTGCTACGTTGCGAGCGTGGTGCTGCTCTTCACCAGCTGGTGGAAGCTGAAGGCCACGGCGTGGCCAGGACCCGAGCACGACTCGTTCCATGCCATCCGTTGGCGGGCGCCAGCAGTGAAGAAGCGGGTCCCGATCCGGGACCCGCTTCTTTCATGCAACCCTCCGCTTCACTCGCTTCTCTCACGCAACCCGCCGCTTCGCTCAGGGGTTCTTGGTGCCGAACTCTGTCGCGTTCCTGTCGAACCGCGCCTGCGCCGCCGGCGTCAGCGCACTGCGCATCTCCTCTCGCTGGTGCCTGCGCAGGTCCTGGACCCTCGCGGCAACTGAGGGATCGACCTGGCCGGCCTTCTCGCCGACGCGTGCCTGCTTCTCGATTTCGTTGAACTCGTCGGAGTGCCTCTTCGCGATCGCCTTCTGCGCGTTCTTCTCCGCCGGCGTGAGCTTGATGCCATTCAGCAGCGCCTTCGGCTCGCCGCGCGCGGCCTTCAGTGCCGTCCGCTGCTCCTTGTTCTGGAGCTTGTCCGTGACCTGTACGGCCTTGTCGTCGCGCGCGTCGGCGCGCTTCGAGGCGGCCACGTCCTGGCCCTTGTCAGCCTTGGGAGAGGATTTCATCGTCCCCTGGGTCGTGACGGGTGGTCCCACGGGAGGCTTCGTCTTCTGCGCGAAGGCCATCGTGGCAAAGCCGATGAGCAGCGCGCCGAGCAGCGTCGACCTCAATGCAGTCAAGGTCAAGCGTGACGTGGTCATGGTGTTGCACTCCATTGCAGATGATTGACGCGTCCGTCCCCAATGGTGGGGAGTGGCGCGAAGGGGGCACCTATGGCTTCAGCGAACCGCGGATGACAGGCGTGAAGAGCAGTCCGTTCTGCGAGATCGAGTTCCCTCGCATCACGAAGCTGCTGCCCACCACAAAGTCGACCAGCACGTTCGTCGTCTGGTTTACCGTGACGCTTATCGGCTGTGCCAGCACGATCTTGATCCCGCTCCGCGCTGCGCTGGGGAACATGACGTTTGGCGTGCTCGTGCCACTCAGCACCGTTCCGTTCTTCAGGGTGAGGCTCGATTTCGTCGGATCGATGATGAGGCGGAACCCCTGGTAGCTCCCGGCAGCGACATTTGCCTGGCCCAGCGGAAGCGCCGCGCCGTTCTGGTAGGCGAGCAGGTTCACGCTCTGGTTGGGCGCTGTAAGTGTCGTCCAGCCGCCCGTGCTTGCACTGTCGTCGGTGGCGCCTTTTGCCGCCCCCGCGGAATCCACGGCGGACTGTCGCGCATCCACACGCACGACGAAGATGTCGACGCTCTTCACCGAGTCGGTCGGGAACGCAGCATCAGTGAGATGCACGGCCAGCGTGCCTTGTCCGGCAGCGGTGGTCGCGGTGGAACTGCAGGCGGCGAGCAGCGCGCCAGAGGCGAACACCGCAGCAATTCCGGCGGCGCGAAACAATGAGACGCGTCGCATGGCCCCATTCCCGCAGCCCGAACGCTGCCGACTGCCCTGAGCCTTCACCATCGTCGTTGCTGACACGGAGTCGCCCTCGTCGTCCGACATGAACCGCCCCATGCGCCGTCGGCTGCGGACCGCGTTTCCGGGGGCGTGGTACTTGTCGAATGAGTAGCGGCCGTCCAATGGCGCAACCATCGCGCGAAGAGACTACTCCAATTGGCTCATGCCTCGACGCAGCGGAATCGCCGGGTGCTGATCACCCGAGCGCCGAGAGCGCCTCCCGGAGTCTCGGCATCAGCGCGCGAATCTGTTCCGGCAAGACCGCGCCGACGGACAGCCGGAACCACCCCGTTTCCTCGCGCGCGCCAAATGCCTGGAACGGCACCGCCGCCAGCCCCGCCGCCAGCAGCAGGTAGCCACGGATCTGCTCGTTCGTCTCGAGCCGCACGCCGGCCGGCGTGCGCATGCCCTGCAGCGCGAACTGCGCGCTCAGGTAGATGGCGCCGCTCGGCGGCGTCGAATCCACCGGGAATCCGTCGCGCTTGAGTGCGCCGATTCCGTCGGCGAGCAGCCGGAGCCGCTCCTCCAGCGCGGGAAGCATCTTCGCGTGGAATGCGCGGATGTCGTCGGTGGCGCCGAGCAGGTCGGCGGTCGCGAGCTGTTCGGGACGTGGCGCCCACGCGCCGACATGCGTCAGCAGGTTCGACATCGCGCTGATCACGTCCGGCGGCCCCACGCCCCAGCCCACGCGCAGGCCGGTCGCCGCGAACGACTTCGAGATCCCGTCCAGGGAGATGGTGTACTTCGCCATCTCCGGTCGCAGCATCACCGGGTTGACGTGCTTCGCCCCGGCGAAGGTGAGCATCCAGTACATCTGGTCGAACAGCAGGAACAGCGGCCGCGCTCCCGCCGGACGGCGCGCGTTTTCGGCGAGCACGACGTCGCAGATCGCGCCGAGTTGCTGCGCGGTGAATACCGTTCCCGCCGGATTCAGAGGCGAGTTGAGCACGAGGAGCGCCGCGCCGCGCACGCATGGCTCGAGCGCCGCCGCCGTCGGGAGGAAGTGGGCATCGGCGCCGCACGGCACCTCGACCGCCGTCGCGCCGCAGATCTGCGCGTAGTACTCGTTGCTCCAGCTGGGCACCGGGTAGACGACCCGGTCGAGTGGATCCACCAGGGTGCGGTACGCGGCATAAATGATCGGTCGGCCACCAGCGGCGATCAGGACGCCCTCGAGCGGAACCTCGAGCCCGAGCCACTGCCTGTAGAACGCCACCACCGCCTTCCGCAGCTCCGGGAGGCCGTTGGACGGCGGGTAGTTGGTCTGCCCGCCCTCGACGTAGCGCGCGATGTCGCGCGCGAGGCGCTCGGGAACCGGGAACTGCGCCGGGGCGTAGTCGCCAATCGTGAGATTGCACAGTGGCCTTCCCTGCGCCAGCATCTCGCGCACCTCGACAACGATCCGGAGGATCTCCGACCCGGTCATGCGTCGTGCCAGCGCGGACAGGCGTTCGGTCATGACACGCAATTTACTATCGTGAGAACCGGCGGGCGACGATCCAGTTGCCCGCGATGGTCAGGGTCTGCCCAGGGCCGGAATCGCATCCACGATCAAGTTGGTCGCCAGGGCCATCAGCAGAATGTCGCTGCCCACGCGAACATACTCGTGCCCCGCAGGCGGAGCGCCCAACCCAATCACCAAGGATTGCGGAAGCGGGTAATACACCACGTTGCTCGGCAACGGCTGACCCACGTTCCATTTCTTGGCTTGGCCCGGAGGCATGCAGCCATTGTTCTTTTTCGCCAGGCCGGGCGGGCAGCGACCCGCGCGATACTGCTTGTCGTAATACTCCCGGGTCACCACACGCTGTTGATCGCCAAAGTAACCGCCTATCCTGACCTCCTGGCCGCCCTGCTGCTTCTTCTTGCCCTTGTCTTGTCCTTTCTGTTCGTTCTTGCCGTTCTTGCCCTGGCCGGCCCAGTCGGGTTTTTCGGCGAGTGCCGTGCCTGCCGTCAGGGCGGCCATCAGGACTACGGGGAGAATGCGCAGGCGTGAAAACTCGTTCAGGGTCATCGTGCCGTCCTCGTTCCGAAGGGTGGAGAGGCATCAATTGCGCCTTGTGAAGTATGCGCCGACGCTAGGCAGGGCGCGACCCGCTCTCCGGCAACACCCGCTCTCCGGCAAGCCGATGTTGATGAACGGCCCTACTGCGGCGGCTTCTCTGGCAGCCTGGGGTTGGGTCGCCGGGCCTGCGTCCAGACCATGATGCTGCCGCATCCCTGGCTTTGGGCACGGCTCCAGAACTGCGCCGGAGTCAACGCCCCCGACGTATAGATTTCCACCCCCGCGATGTCTTCCGGTTGAACCAGGAA
>DATCGU010000361.1:0-11926 GCA_036508735.1 Gemmatimonadaceae bacterium | reverse complement strand
CGCCGCTGGATGGCGATGGGAAGCGCCTCGCCCCCGTTGTAGTCGACATGCTCGCCGATGAGGTTCACGCGGCCAGCGGCCGAGGCGACGAGCGTCGGTTCGCCCCCGAAGGCGCGCATGAAGTGACTGCGCGCCTCTGATGCAATCACGGACGAACGCCGAACGCGTGCACGGCGTACCACGTGGCGTACGCGAGCAACCCGGCCAGCGCAGCGTCGCCGCCACCGCTGGTCGCCTGTCCGTCGGCATCCACCCGTTCGGCGGCCACGCCCAGCGAGAGCGGCGCGTGACGCAGCCACTCGAGCACCGCGCCGGCGTCCGGGCCCATGAGGCGCGCCAGTTGCTGCGCCAGGTACTCCGGCTGGGTCACCTTCTTGGCCGTGCGACGATACACCGAGTCGCTGCGCTCCACGGTCTCGTACAGCGGCAACCACAGCGCCGAGCCGATGGGATCGTCGGCCACGCACAGCGCTCCCGCGAGGTCGCTGCCCGCCACGAACGCCGACTTGTCACCGCCGGGTGCAAAGTGGCGGCGCAATGCGGCGCGCACGCCCTCGGGGTCCTGCAGCGCCTTGGAGGCCTCGTCGTCGAGCGTGCGCTTCAGGCAGTCGAGCGCGTAGGCCACCACGGCATTGCCGTGCAACATGAAGGGCTGCGGTGCGGGAACGCCGGCCAGCGTCACTTCGGTGCGATACAGCGGGTGGATCTTGTCACGCCGTGCGGCCAGGTCGTCGTTGGACACGTACAGGGTGTCGGCGAGCACGGGCTCCTCGACCACGCGGTCGTCGCCGGTGTCGCGAATGTACCGGTCGACGGCGATGGCGTACGCCGAGCACCCCTCGAGCGTGAACCCCGGCTCGAACAGGGTGCCGTCGAAGTAGTGCACGCCCTGCCCCGGTGCGTAGCCGTGCAGTTCGCAGGCCCGCAGGATGAGCTCGCGGGCCAGCGCAGGATCGGCGAGCTGCACCGCGGGGATGGTCCAGCACAGCGCTTCCCAGTCGCGAATGGTCACGCCGGCCGGGTGCCACGGCGCGCGGCTGCGCACCAGGTAGTACTGTGCATCATCGAGGGCGCGCGCCACGCCGTAGAAGTAGGCGAAGAGCAGGTTGCGGTTGACCAGGAGGTCCACCGACTCCGCCCCCGTGCTCTGCTCCAGCGCACTCAACGCAACCCGGGTGGCCGAAAGCAGCTCACGCCAGCCGCGGCGGCGCAGCACGGACACGGTGGCCTGGGCGCCGTCGCGCTCTGGGCCGGCGCCAATGTAAAAGGCGCACTCGACGCGTGCGCCGCCATCGACGGTGAACACGCGATGCATCGCGTACGAGGGAACGGCGCCGTCGTGTATCGTGACGGTGGCCTCCTCATCGCTGGCGATCGCCAGGGCCGCCAGCCCTGGCGCGTTGGAACCGTCCAGGACCACCGTGCCCGGGACGCCCGTGCTGATGCGCGAGGCATCGTCGAGCGCACTGGGCGTGCGCACGCGCACCTGCCGGTGCCCCAGCGTCCCCTCCAGCGACAGCGTGACGGCGCGCGCGACGCTTCCCCGGTTCTCCACGGCCAGCGCGTACACGGCGCCGGCAATGTCGGCATCAAGGCCGTATGGGGCGAACAGCGTCCCGCGGACGATGAGGTCGCCGACGCTCGCGGTGAAGGTGGGAAGCCAGTGGAGTGCCCGCTCCCACGCGATGCCATCCCTGGCGAGTTCGATGCGCTGGCCGTCCACCGTCAGCACGGGGCGGGCCAGCGCGGGCGCATCGCCCGTCAGGAACCCGGCGCCACCGGCGAACTCGACGGCGGCCCGCGCCCCCCGGTGCAGTATCCCCAGGGCGTGCACCGAGCCGTCCACCGGGTGCACGCATGGGAGCGACACCCAGTGGTTGCCGGTGACCTGCCAGGGAATGCTCGGAAGTGACGCGTCGCGCATTAGGTTTCGGGCGGAATGGTGTGATGTTAAGCTAGCTGGTCAGCGCACTCAACGCCTCTTTTGTGATGTTCCCACTTCGCCACCTCACGCTCGTCGCGCTCGTCAGGCTCGTCAGGCTCGCCGCGCTCGCCGCGCTCGCCCTGCTGGTCGCCCCGCGCGCGATGCAGGCGCAGCGCGCGCTGGGCATCGGCGATGATGCCTCCACGCTGAGCGCTGGCGTGCTGCGCATCACTGCCGGCGTGCTCTGGGACCGCGCCAACGAGCGGTACGATGCCGACGGCAAGCTCCGCGCGCTGGGTGGGGCCTCGTCCACGATGTCGTGGAACGGCCGCTACGACGCGCGGCTCGGGGCCGCCAACCCGCTCGTGTCCACGCTGTCGGGACTCACGGGCTTCGACGCGTCGCTGGGGGTGCTGGCCATGGCGCGGCGCGACGCGACAGTGGACGCGCCAGTGGAACTGGAGTTCGGGGCGACGTCGCACCTCACTGTTGGCGTGCGATTTCGCGCGGCCAGCCACGCCATCGAGCCCGCCGTGAGCATCAACCCGGCGCGCATCGAGGGGACGATGGGCTTCAATCCCGCGTGGAGCAATTCCGCGGCGCGCGATCTCGACGCCCAGCTGGTGGCGCAGTTCGACAGCGCCACCGCGCAAACCACGCGCCGCATCGCGCAGTGCCAGTCGCTGCCCGCCACGTCCGGATGCGCCCCGATTCTCGCCGGCCTCGGCGCCGCACAGGCGCTCGTGGCGGGCGCTGGCGCGTTTGCCGCCGCGCTGAACCAGCTGTACGGCGGACGTGCCGGTGCCAGCGGATTGCCCTTCGTGCCGGTGAGCAGCAGCGCGGCCCATCAGGCCATCGCGCAACGCGTGCTCGGTTTTCGCGACCAATTCGCCGCGTTCGGCAACGGCGCCATTGGCGCGCAAGGTCCGGTCGGCGGCGCGCTCTTCTCTCTCTCCGACATCAGCCGATTGCTCACCGATTCGCTGTACGGCTACCAGCTGCGCCCGTTGCGCGCGGTGCATGCGTACGGCCCGGGCGAGCTGGCCGCGCACGTGAAGCTGCGACTGTTCCAGACCATCGCCAGTGACACCGGGATCATTCGCGGCTTCGCCGTTCGCCAGAGCGCCGGCGCCACGCTGCGCCTGAACGGCGGCACCACGCCGGCGGCCGACGAGGTGTTTGCGCCAACCACCGGCGAGGGAGCGAAGGGATTCGCCGTGCAGTCGTTCACGGACCTCTGGTACGGCAACCGGTATTCCGCCTCCATCGTCATCGGGTTCGACCAGAGCCAGGCGGAGGAGTTTGCGTTTCGGCTTCCCGGCGCCGACATGCCCAGCGTAGGTGGAGTCCCGTTTCCGCTGGTGATGGCCGACCGCGAAGTCACGCTGTCGAGAACGCCCGGCACGCGCTTCGACATTTCCGTCACGCCGCGCGTATCGGTGACGCGCAACATCTGGATCGGCGGTTCGTTCTGCCGGTCGCAGCAGGCCGCCGACAGCTGGCGGCTCTCGGCGTCACCCACCGGCTCCTCGGCACTGGCCACCGATGCGCAGGCGTGGGCAGCCGGCACCGACTGGGTGGAGCATCGACTCGGCCTCGGCGGAACCTATTCCACGGTGGAGGCGGTCAAGGCCGGGCGGGCGCATTTCGCGTACGACGTGACGTATCAGCACCAGCAGACCAGCGCGGGCATCGGCTGGCGCGTGCCGCGCATCACCCGCGACGTGGTGAGCGTGCGCTGGTACGCGCGCCTCTGGGGCCGGTAGCCGGGGCAACTGCCGGGGCGACCGCCTTAGCGGCAGGCGGGGTATCGACGGCGGCTATGGTTGCCGTAGCCAGTTGTTCGCGGGCGTGTGCGCGGCTCGTGGCGCTGTCGGCGTCGCCACCCAGCATGCGCGCAATCTCCTCCACGCGAGCGTCGCCCACCAGCACCTCGATGTCGGCCGTCGTCACGCCGCCCCTGGCCCCCTTCATCACGCGGATGTGGTGATGGGCGCGCGAGGCGATTTGCGGAAGGTGCGTGATGGCGAACACCTGGTGATGGTCAGCGACGCGTCGCATGGCATCACCCACCTGCTGTCCCACCTTGCCGCCGATGCCGGCGTCCACCTCGTCGAAGATGAGCGTCGGCACACCGTCGACGCGCGCGAGGATGGTCTTGAGCGCCAGCATGACGCGCGAAAGCTCGCCGCCCGAGGCAACTCGCGACAACGCGCGGGCCTCGTGGCCCACGTTGAGCGCCACACGGAACTCGACGTCCTCGGCACCGACGGCGCCGATCTCGGCGCGGGGCGCGAGCACCACGTGAAACCTGCCCTCGGCGAGCCCGAGCCCCGAAAACTGCGCTTCCACCTGTTGCTCGAGCAGTGACGCCGCCTGCCGGCGCGCCGTGGTGAGCCCGGCGGCCGCTTCCTGCAGGGCGGCCACGGCCGCGCTCACGCGGGCATCCAGCTCGCGCAGGTCGAGCGCGGCGGTGTCGAGCAGTGCCAGCTCGGCACGCGCCTCGCGCCCCGTCTCGAGCACCGAGGCGATGCTGCCTCCGTACTTCTTGACCAGGCGGAACACCAGGTCGCGGCGGCGCTCCAGCTCGGCCAGACGTGCCGGGTCGTGCTCGATGCCCTCGCCGTATGCCGATGCCTCGCGCACCAGTTCCTGCAGCGCGTAGTAGGACGCGTCGTACAGCTCCTGCAGGCGCGCCACCGACGGATCGATGCGCTGCAGCGCGCCCAGCGCCCTTTGCAGCGTGCCGAGCTGGTGAAGCACCGACGTCTCTTCGCCCTCCAGCACGCCGGTGATCTCGCCGGCCAGCGCTCGCAACTCCTCGGCGTGCGTGAGCCGGCGCGCCTCGTCGTCCAGGCGCTGTTCTTCGCCTTCCACCAGCAGGGCGTCGCCAATCTCGCGCGCCACGTGCTGCAGGTAGTCGGCCCGGCGCTGCGCGTCATCACGCCGCGCCTTCAACTGCGCCACCGCGTGTCTCGCCGCGGTGAGGGCGGCATGCGCGCGGGCCACGGTGTCAGCCTGCGCCAGCGCACCGGCAAACGCGTCGAGAATGCGACGCTGCGCCTCGGGGTCGAGCAGCGACTGTGCCTCGTGCTGTCCGTGCACGTTCACCAGCGCGCGCCCTATGTCGGCGAGGACCGTGGCCGTCACGGCCGTGCCGTTGATCCACGCGCGGGCCCGGGCGCCAGAAGTCGCCGACACTTCGCGCCGCAGCACCAGGGTATCCTCGTCGCAGTCGATGCCGCGGTCGTCGAGCAGCGCGCGCAACTCGGCGGCGGCGCCGATGTCGAACGTTCCTTCCACCACCGCGCGATCGGCGCCGGTGCGCACCATGTCCGCCGTGGCGCGCTCACCAATCAGCAAGCCCAGTGCCCCCACGATGATCGACTTGCCCGCTCCGGTTTCACCCGACAACACGTTGAGCCCCGGTGCCAGCGGCAGCACCACGGAGTCGATGATGGCGAAGTTGCGGATGCGGAGCTCGGTCAGCACGGCAGTGGACGGTTGGTGGTCTGGTGGCTGGTGGCTGGTGGTTGGTGGTTGGTGGCTGGTGGCTGGTGGTTACTACGAACGGCGGAACTCCCGATAACACGGATCACACGGATCATTTCGTATACGGACCGGCATCCCTCTTATCCGCGCAATCGGGAGTTCCGCAGTTTGTTGTGCTTCATCTGTGTTCATCTGTGTTCATCTGTGTTCATCTGTGGCCAAGTGTTGGCCGTTGGCCGTTGGCCGTTGGCAGTTGGCAGTTGGCAATTGCCAGTTGGCGAAGGCAGAACCTAGCTGTCACGCCCGGCCAGTCCGCCCCATCCCATCTTGGCGCGCAGCCGCCCGAAGAACGACACGCCATCGATGCGCACGATGCGCACCGGCTGGTCCGACCGGCGCACCGTCAGCGTGTGCCCGGAGCGAAGCGTCGTGCCAACCTGCCCGTCAACCGTCACCAAAATCTCCTCGGGCGCATCATCCGGTTGCACGTCGATGACCGAGTCCGCCGGCAGGATGAATGGCCGGATGGCGAGCGCGTGCGCCGCCACCGGCGTCACGAGGATGGTTTCGAGCGTCGGCTCCACGATCGGGCCGCCGGCCGACAGCGAGTAGGCCGTGGAACCCGTCGGCGTCGAGATCACCAGTCCGTCCGCGGCCAGCGAGCCGAGCCGCTCGCCATTCACCGTCAGCTGCAGCCGCAGCACGCGCGCAAAGCCTCCCTTGTGCAGCACCACATCATTGAGCGCTCGCATCCGATTGCCGGCGGCGCCATCCGGCGCGCAGGTATTGGTCTCGATCGCCATGCGTTGCTCGGAGGTGAAGTCACCGCGGGCGAAGCGCGGCAACAGGACCGCGAACTCGGCGGCGCCGCACGTGGTCAGGAAGCCAAGCCGGCCGAGGTTCACGCCGAACACCGGCGCGCTCGCCCCGTTGAGCAGCCGCGCCGCGCGCAGCAGCGTTCCGTCACCGCCGAACGCCAGCATGGCGTCAAGCGAGTCCGGGTGCGCCAGCGCCTGCGCTCCGTCGCCGGCGAGGCCCAGTAGCGATTCCTCGAACGAGAGCGAAAGGCCAAGGTGCGGCGCCTCGGCGACGAGGTACTGCACCAGGCCGTCCAGGCCCTCGTAGCCGAAATGCCCGACGACGCCGACGCGCATCAGCCGGCCATCGCTTCGGCGCCGTGCAGCGCGCGCACCTTCGCGCTGATGCCGGCCGCATCCAGTCCGCACTGCGCCAGCTGGCGTGCCCGTGACGCCGCGTAGACCACGCGATCGGGAACGCCGTGCGCCACCACGCGCACCGATGGTTCCAGCTGTTCCACGATCGTCGCCAGATACGCCCCGAAGCCGTTGACCACGGTGCCTTCCTCGACCACCAGCAGCAGCTTGTGGTGGTGCACCAGCGCGGCCAGCGACCCCTGGTCGATGGGCTTCAGGAATCGGCAGTTGACCACGGTGACGTCGAGCCCATCGGCAGCGAGCGCGTCCGCCGCCTCCATTGCCTGCGCCACCATGGTGCCAACCGCCAGCACCGCCACGTCGTCGGACCCTTTCCGCAGCACATCCCACGTGCCATAGGGGACCACGGGAATCTCGCTGGCGGGCCCGACGAGGTCGGGGGCAGCGTCCCGCGGGTAGCGAATGCTGAAGGGGCCTTCCGTGTGACCGAGGGCCGTGCGCAGCAGGCCGATGAGCTCGCGGCCACTCGCCGGCGCCGTCACCGTCATGTTCGGGATGGCCAGCAAGTAGGCGATGTCGTACAGCCCGGCGTGCGTCTCGCCGTCCTCGCCCACGAGGCCGGCGCGATCGAGGCAGAAGATCACCGGCAGGTGCTGGATGGCCACGTCGTGCACGATGCTGTCGTAGGCGCGCTGCAGGAACGTCGAATAGATGGCCGCGACGGGACGCAGGCCCTGCGTGGCCATGCCGGCAGCGAACGTGACGGCGTGTCCTTCGGCGATGCCCACGTCGAAGAAGCGCGCCGGATGCGCCTTCTGCGCGAAGTTCGTCCCCGTACCGCTCATCATCGCCGCCGTGATCGCCACCAGCTTCGGCTCCTCGTCCATCAGCTCGGCGAGTCCCTTGCCGAAGACTGTCGTGTAGTTGGGCCTGGCCGACGACGCCTTCAGCAACTTGCCGGTGGCCGGATCATGACCCGGCGGCAGCGCGTGCCACTTCTCGACATGCTCGCCGGCCGGGAAGCCCCGGCCCTTCTGCGTGATGACGTGCATGAGGCGCGGCCCCTTGAACTGGCGCACGGCCCGGAAGGTTTCGATCATCCCGTCGATGTCGTGTCCGTCGATCGGACCGAAGTACCGGAAGCCGAGTTCCTCGAAGAGCACGCCCGGCGTGAGGAATGCCTTGGCGCTTTCCTCCATCTTGCGGACGAAGGCCCGCACGTCGTGCAGCGGACCCTTGCCCTTGGCGTACTGCTCGAAGAGTTGGCCGATGCTGCTGCGCAGCCGGTTGTACAGCGGGTTGCGCTGCACCGACGTCAGGTACTTGTGCATCGCACCAACGTTGGGTGCGATGGACATCTCGTTGTCGTTCAGCACCACGATGATGTCGCGGCCCGAGTCGCCGGCGTTGTTCAGCCCTTCGTAGGCCAGACCGCTGCCCAGCGAGCCATCCCCGATGACGGCGACGACCTTGAAGTCCTCGTGATTGAGATCCCTCCCGACGGCAATGCCCAGCGCGGCCGAGATCGACGTGGCCGCGTGCCCCGCCCCGAACGCATCGTACGGGCTCTCGCTGCGCTTCAGGAAGCCGGAGAGGCCGCCCTCCTGCCGCAACGTCGTCATGCGGTCGCGGCGGCCGGTGAGCACCTTGTGTGGATAGCTCTGGTGTCCGACGTCCCATACCAACTGGTCGCGCGGCGCGTCGAAGGCGTAGTGCAGCGCAATGGTCAATTCGACGACGCCAAGCCCGGCACCGATGTGGCCACCGGTGTGGGAGCAGGTGGCAATGAGGAAAGCCCGCAGTTCGTCGGCGAGCTGCCGGAGCTCGGGAGACGAGAGGCCCTTGAGGTCGGCCGGGGAGTCGATGCGCGAGAGCAGGATCATGGGTGAAACGGGACTCCGGAGAGATGCATCATTCTGCGGGGCGGCGCCAGCACGTTACGACCGGCGGGCGACGATGAACTGTGCGGTGGCCTGCAGCGCCGGCGTCAGCGCCCCGGCCTGGGCGAGCGCCGCACATCCTTCCTGCACGAGCGCCTCAGCGCGCCCGATGGCTCCTTCGATACCCAACAAGGCCGGATACGTGCTCTTCTGGTAGGCCAGGTCCTTCCCCGCGGTCTTGCCCAGCTCGTCGCTGGTGCCGGTGACGTCCAGCACGTCATCGGCAATCTGGAAGGCCAAACCAATGCACCGTCCATAGCGGCCGAAGGCGGCCAGCCGCGCCGCCCCAACGCCGGCCGCGCGCGCCCCCAGCTCCACCGACGCCTCGATGAGCGCCCCGGTCTTGCACCGGTGAATGCGCTCCAACTCGTCGTACGACAGCCGCTGGCCCTCCCCCTCGAGGTCGAGCAGCTGGCCGCCGATCATCCCGCCGCCGCCGGATGCCTGCATCAGCGTGCGGACGATCGCACCGCCGGCCTTTTCGTCGAGCCCCAGCGCGCGCGTCGCATCCCACGCCGAGCGCGCGGCCAGCGGCACCATGGCCATGCCCGCGGCCGTCGCCACCGTCACGCCGAACACCTTGTGCACCGTCGGACGTCCGCGGCGCAGGTCGTCGTCGTCCATGCACGGCAGGTCGTCATGCACCAGGGAATAGGCGTGCACCACTTCCACGGCGGCCGCCAGCAACGACACGTCGCCCGCGCCACCGCAGGCGTCGAACGCGGACGACACCAGGATCGCGCGAAGGCGCTTGCCCTCGCCCAGGATCGAATACCGGATGGCCCGGGCCACGTTCTCATCGACACCGCGCAGGTAGTGGTCGCAGAACGCGTCGAGCGCGCGCGCCAGCTGGGCGCGCTCCGCCGAGAAGTCAGGGACCGTGCTAGTTGCCTGCATCCCGTTCCTCGAGCGCCCCGTCGGCCTGTTCCACGAGCGTCGTCACGCGACCTTCGGCCTTGGCCAGCGCTTCCGATGCCGAACGCAGGCGCTGGATGCCCTCCTCGAACAGCGCCAGCGACTCGTCGAGCGACAGGTCGGCCCGGTCAAGCGCGAGCGCGATCTCCTCCAGCCGGTTGAGTTCGGCCTCGAAGTTCATCCGGTCACCCCGCGGGCTGTCGGCCCCGCGCCCGGGTGTACACTGGTCACTGTGGCGCCCACTTGTCCGTCGCGCAGCACGAGCGCAAAGGGTTGGTCGGGGGAAAACGCCGCCACCGTCCCCAGTGCGTGCCCCTGCGCATCGCGCGCCACGGCGTAGCCGCGGGCGAGCGTATTGAGCGGGCTCAGCGCGTCGATGCGTCCCGCCACCTGCTGCACTCGCGCGCGCCGCCGTTCGACGCTGCGCCGCGCGCGGATGGACAGGTCGCCGGCCAGGCGCCGCAGGTCGCGGCGTGCGATGGTCGCGCGCCGCTCGACGCCGGCGATCATCGTCTGCTGTAGCGCGGCGATTCCCGCCACGATGTCCTCGAGCACCGGCACCGCCGCCTCGGCCGCCGCCGACGGCGTGGCCGCGCGCAGGTCGGCGACGAGGTCGGCGATGGTGATGTCCACTTCATGCCCCACGGCACTGATGGTCGGCAGCGGGCACCCGGCGATGGCACGCGCCACCGCCTCGTCATTGAACGCCCACAAGTCCTCGCGCGAGCCGCCGCCCCGCGCGATGATGACCACATCGGCCCCGCGCCAGCGCGCCACGCGCTCCAGTGCGGCGACGATCGACGCCGGCGCCGCCTCCCCCTGCACCGCCGCCGGCACGACGACGACGTCCACCGACGCGTTGCGCCGCGCAATCACGGACGTGATGTCGTGCAACGCCGCCCCATCGGGGCTGGTGACCACCGCCACGCGACGCGGGAACCGCGGAATCGCCTTCTTGCGCGCCGGGTCCAGCAGGCCCTCCTTCTCCAGCCGCGCACGCGTGGCCTCGAACGCCTTGCGCCACAGTCCTTCACCTTCGGCCTCGAGCGCGCGCGCCATGAACTGCATCTGCCCGCGCGCGGCGTACACCGACAGCTGGCCGTACGCCATCACCTGCATGCCGTCATCGGGCATGGCCGGGATGCGCGGGACGTCACGCGACCATATCACGCACGAGATGGCCGCCGACGCGTCCTTCAGCGTGAAGTACCAGTGCCCGTTGCGGTGGGCGGTGAAGTTGCTCACCTCGCCGCGAATCCAGAGCGGGGGAACGGCCCCCTCGAGGATGGCCTTCGCCGTCTGCGTGAGATCGGTAATGGTCAGCGCCGTCTCGACCGACTCTCCCGGTGCCGCGTCGCGCACGGTCACACACGCCCGGGATACGGCACCATCGCCCCCGTCGAACAGCGACGGGGCTGCTCCACGCCGCGGCGCTCCACGCCGCGGCGCTCCGCTGCCGCGGCGAGCCGTCATGCCAGCCCCTGATCGAGCCCCTGGGCGGCGGCGCGCACGGTGTTCTTCAGCAGCATCGCAATGGTCATCGGGCCCACGCCACCCGGCACCGGCGTGATCTTCGAGGCAATCATTGACACCCCCGAGAACTGCACGTCGCCGCAGAGCCTGTATCCCTTGGCCTGCGTGGCGTCCTCCACGCGGTTGATGCCCACGTCGATGACCACCGCACCCGGCTTCACCATGTCGGCCGTCACGAACTCCGGCTTGCCGATGGCGGCGATGAGGATGTCGGCCCCGCGCACCACCGAGGGGAGGTCGCGCGTCTTCGAGTGGCACACGGTCACCGTGGCGCTCGCCGCCACCAGCAGCGACACCATGGGCTTGCCGACGATGTTCGAGCGGCCAAGCACCACCACGTTCTTGCCCGACACGTCCACGCCCGCCTTGGCCAGCAGCACCATGACCCCCGCCGGGGTGCACGGCGCAAAGCCCGACTTTTCGCCAATCCAGACGCGCCCCACGTTCACCGGGTGAAAGCCGTCGACGTCCTTCGTCGGCGCGATGCGCATGATCACCGCCTGCGGGTCGATGTGCTTCGGCACCGGCATCTGCACGAGGATGCCGTGCACGGTGGGGTCGGCGTTCAGCTTGTCGATGAGCGCGAGCAGGTCAGCTTGCGACGTCGTGGCGCTCAGCCGGATGGTCTCCCCCTTCATGCCCGCCTCGAGGCAGGCCTTCTCCTTCGAGCGCACGTACACCGTACTGGCCGGATCCTCGCCGACCAGCACCACGGTGAGCCCCGGGGTCACGCCGCGGCGCACCAACGCCTCGGTGTCGCGCGCCACTTCGGCGCGCACGAGCTTGGCGACGGCAACGCCGTCTATCAATTCAGCGGGCAATGTCTGCGGTCCTCTTTTCACGGATGGCGACGACCTTGATCTGCCCCGGGTACTGCATTTCGGCTTCGATCCGGCGCGCAATCTCTTCGGTGAGCGACTGCATCCGGAGATCGTCCACGTCGTCTG
>DATCGU010000360.1:0-22785 GCA_036508735.1 Gemmatimonadaceae bacterium | reverse complement strand
GTACTGCACCAGCAGCGCGCGCGTCATCAGGCTGACGCGGTCGCCGTACAGCGCATCACGCGTGCGGCGCGCCGAGCCCAGCAACTGCGCCGCTCCGCGCAGGGCCACCCCGTCCAGCGTCGTTCCGGGAATGCGCAGGCGCGCGAGCGCGGACGTCAGGTCGGGAACGGGTTCCGACGCCCAGCCGTCGTCGCTGATCACGAGGCCACGCATGGCCTCCACGCGCGCGTGCTCGGCGCGCACGGCGTCCAGGTCACACACGGGAACCAGACCGGCGACGCGGGCCGCCCCCAGCGACGAGTGCGCGTAGCCTGCCACGACCTCGAGCACGCGCCGGAATTCAAGGACCGTCAGCGCGTGCGGACGAAAAAACCCGACCGGGCGATCGGAATCGCTCGTGCGGGCTTGTTCGGATACCACGGTGGGAGGCGTCACTCCGGCTTGCCGAGCTCCTCGCGGACGATGCGGTTGATCGTACCCCCTTCGGCGCGTCCCTTGAACCGGGACATCACCTGGCCCATCACCGGCCCGATGCCACTGGCGCCGGCCGTGATGGTGGCACGGACCACGGTCCGGATCTCGTCCTCGGTGACACCGGCGGGGAGGAAGCGCTCGAGCGCCGCCACTTCGGCCGTCTCCTGCATCGCGAGTTCGGTGCGTCCTGCCTTCGCGTACATGGCAATGGACTCACGTCGCTTCTTGACGCCCTTGCGCAGCACCTCGACGACTTCGTCGTCGCTGGGTGCGCGCCCGAGCTCGATATCGCGATTCTTGATTTCCGACAGGATCGTCCCCAGCAGCAGCGTCAGCGGCTTGTCCTGGGCCTTGCGCGCGGCGATTTGCTCCGCATGCAGGCGATCCTGCAGTGACAGCATCAGACCGACCGGGTGCGACGGTTCTTGCGCATGGCCTGGTTCAGCTTGCGCTTGCGGCGTTCGCTCGGCTTCTCGTAGTGACGATGCTTGCGCAAGTCCGACAAGATACCGGCCTTCTCGCACTTCTTCTTGAAGCGCTTGAGCGCCCGTTCGAAGTTTTCGTCGTCATGGATGATGACTTCCGACAATCTGGATCTCCCCCCTTCATGGCGGTTGCGCGCCGGCTTGAGACGTAGCTGTTTGCAGCCTTTTAACCTAGCGCACGGAGCGGCGGACAAGCAAGGGAGGGGCTCGCGTGCACTGCATGGGTTGAGTTCGGGGTGCGGGGGCTTGGTAGAGGGTGGTGAGTGGAGGCTGGGGAGTGAGGGACGGGGTGCATTTGAGGGACGGTGCCCACCACCCCTTCTCTTTCTTCGCTCCATCCCCCGCACCAAACCCCCGCAGCCCGCACTCGACCGCCACTCGCTCCCCCGCACCCCGCACCCAACCTGTAGCTTTAGACAGAATGTCCCACGACCACCCTTCCGTCTTCATAGATCCCTCGGGTCGCCGCTGGCGGAGCGTCAGGCGGTTCGCGGTCGGCATAGGTGTCGTTTCCACGCTCGTCGCGCTGGGACTGGTGATCAGCATCGCCATTCCGCCGCTGCTCCCGTCGCTGCGCGATGCCCGGCGGGCGGTGGGCGCCACCAGGCGCTCCGGCCTCACCACCACGCGCTCCGAACGCGAGCGGCTCACTGCGCGCCGTCGGCTGGCCGCCGCGCTCACGCTTCAGCCGTCGCCCATCGCCGAGCGCCCCGAGCGCCTGCGCGTCGCCGCCAACAAGAAGCGCGAGGCCTCGCGCGCCGACGCCCCACCGGCGGCGGCCAATCCCGTGCGGCCCCGGCTCGTCGTCGGCTTCAACGTGAAGTGGGACGACAACTCGTTTGCCGCGTATCGCGAGCACTCCGAGGAACTCGACTGGGTGGTGAGCGAGTGGGTCTTTCTCGGGACCAACGGCGATTCCCTCCGGTTCGACGTCGACGCCCGCGTGCTCTTCGTGAATGCCACGCTCCCGGTGGCACAACGGCCGCGCATCCTGGCGATGGTGAGCAACTTCGACTCGCGCACGGGCGTCTTCTCCACCGGTGACCTGCGCCGTCTGCTGGAACGACCCGCCGCGCGCCGCAAGGCCATCGCCCAACTCGCCGCCGCTGCCGCACGCTACGGGCTGGCCGGCGTGGCCATCGACTTCGAGGAAGTACCCTCCGACCTCGAGGGCCAGTGGGTCTCGTTCCTCCGCGAGTTGCGCACCGCCCTCGCCCCCGCCAAGCGTCTGGTGACGGCCACGCTCGCCGCCTCGGTCGAGACGACCACCGCCGCGGCCGTCGCCGCATCATGTGACTACGTCTTCCTGATGCTCTATGACGAGCACTACGGACGCGGCGATCCTGGCCCGGTGGCGAGCCAGAAGTGGTACGATGAGCGCGCCACGACGCTCACCAAGGCGGTAGGCGCATCCAAGGCGATCCTCGCCCTCGGCGCCTTCGGGTACGACTGGAACGATGCGGGCGGCCGCCTGAACGGCCAGGCGGTGACCTTTCAGGAGATGATGGGCAAGGTGCGCGCGCGCGGCGCCGTGGTGCGCTTCGACCCGGTGTCGCTGAATCCGTACGCCGCGTGGAACGACCCGGACAGCACGAGTCACGTGGCCTGGTTCCTCGACGCCGCCACCGGATGGAATCACCTGAGCACCGTCGCTCGCCTCAACGTCGCCGGTGCGGCGCTCTGGCGCCTCGGCGCCGAGGATCCGGCCCTCTGGTCACTGCTCGATCGCGACCCCACACCACCGTCGCCGCACGAGATCACCTCCATTCCGCCGGGCTACCAGGTGGAGTTCGATGGGACGGGGGAGTTGTTGCGCATGGAAGTGCCGCCCACCGGTGGCACGCGCATCGTGCGCACCGACCCGATGCGCAACCTGATCGTCGCCGAGTCGCTCACCACGTATCCGTCGCCGTGGGTCATCCAGCGCTTCGGCGACGCCGAGGGCAAGGTGGCGCTCACCTTCGACGATGGCCCGGACGCCCGGTGGACACCGGCCATCCTCGACACGCTCAAGAGTCGCGGCGTGCCCGCCACATTCTTCGTCGTCGGGCGCGACGTCGACGAGCACCCGGCCCTCCTGCGCCGCATCTATCGCGAAGGGCACGAGGTCGGCAATCACACCTACACGCACCGCAATCTCGCGCTCACCGCGCCGTGGATAGCGCGCCTCGAACTCGTCGCCAACGAACGCCTCATCGAGACCATCCTCGACCGGCGCACGGCGCTCTTCCGTCCGCCCTACTTTGGCGACGCCGAACCGACCACCGCCGATGAGCTCGAGCCCGTGGGCATTGCCACCAGGCTCGGCTACATCACCGTCGGCGTGCACATCGACAGCGAGGACTGGCACCTGCGCGACCCGGCGATGATCATCGCCGAGGTCATGCGCAAGCGGCGCGACGGCAACAACATCGTGCTGATGCACGACTCCGGCGGCGACCGTACCGCCACTGTGGCCGCCCTCGGCGCGATCATCGACTCGCTGAAGGCGCGCGGCGACACGCTGGTGCTCGCCTCGGAACTGGCGGGCATCCCGCGCGACGCAGCCATGCCTCCCCTCCCGCGCCGCTCGTTTGTGGAACACTGGGTCGACAAGGTTGCCTTCGGTGCCATTGGCGCAACTGACTGGGGACTCTACTGGCTCTTCTTCTCCGCCGTGCTCCTCGGTGTCAGCCGGTTGCTCTTCATCATGGTGCTGGCCGGCATCCAGCGCCTGCGTCGCCGCCCCGTGCCCCACCCGGGGTTTGCCCCGCCGGTCACGGTGGTGGTCCCCGCGTACAACGAAGCGAAGGTGATCGTGCACACGGTCACCTCGCTGCTGGCGCAGTCGTATCCCGGCGACCTGAACGTCGTGGTGGTCGATGACGGCTCGCCGGACGAAACATTCGCCGTGGCGTCCGCCGCCTTCGTCGGTCATCCCCAGGTGTCAGTGTATAGCAAGCCCAACGGCGGCAAGGCGAGCGCGCTCACGTTCGGCATCGCGCGCGCCTCCGCCGACATCGTGGTCTGCCTCGACGCCGACACGCAGTTCGAACCGCAGACCGTGGCCGAGCTGGTCGCGCCCCTCGCCGACCCCCGGGTGGGCGCGGTGGCCGGCAACGCCAAGGTGGGCAACCGCATCAACCTGGTCACGCGCTGGCAGGCGCTCGAGTACGTCACCAGCCAGAACCTCGACCGCCGCGCCTTCGCGCTGCTCGACTGCATCACGGTGATTCCGGGCGCGGTGGGCGCGTGGCGCAAGCAGGTCGTCATGGATGTAGGCGGCTTCCGTGGCGACACGCTGGCGGAAGACCAGGACCTGACCATCGCGGTGCACAAGGCCGGCTGGTCGGTGGCGTACGCCGAGCGTGCGGTGGCCTGGACCGAAGCTCCCGACACGCTGCGCGGTCTTGCCCGACAGCGCTTCCGCTGGTCGTTCGGCACCTTGCAGTGTGCGTGGAAACACCGGGATGTCCTGCTGCGCCGTCGCTACGGTACGTTGGGCTGGGTGGCGCTCCCCAACACCTGGCTGTTCCAGCTCATCCTTACCGCGCTCTCGCCGCTGGCCGACCTGCTGTTCGCCTACGGGTTGTTCTCCGTCTGGATGACCTGGCAGTCGTTCGGTGAATCTTATGCGCTGGTCGACCTGTATCAGATCCTGATGTTCTACGCCGTCTTCCTGGTCACGGACTGGATGGGAGCGGTCATCGCCTTCCTCATGGAACCTGACGAGGAGTACTCGCTCACGTGGCTCATCGTGCTGCAGCGCTTTGCGTACCGCCAGGTGATGTACTGGGTGGTGCTGCGCTCGTTCGTGGCCGCGGTGCGCGGCCGGGTAGTGGGTTGGGGGTCGCTCGAGCGGAAGGCGACGGTCGTGCTGGAGCCGGGCCGATGAACCCAGGGGGTTCGTTGCGGCTGGTTGGGCGTTGGTGGTGTACGAGTGGCGAACGGTGGATGACGAGAAGCCTGTGACCCGCATCAAGCCACGTTATGCTTTTGGAGTACTCGCCGGGGCGCTGGTGTTCAGCCTGGCGCTCTGGTCCATGCACCACGAGCTGGCGACACTGCACTACCGCGACATCCGGGCGGCGCTCAACGCCGTGCCGCGGTCGCGCCTGCTGCTCGGCCTCGCGTTCACGGCCTGTGGCTATGCCGCCCTCATCAGCTACGACTGGATGGCCCTGCGCTACATCCGGCGCCCGCTCGCCACGCGTCGCGTGGCCTTCGTCGGTTTCGTGTCGTATGCGCTGTCGCAGTCGCTCGGTTTCCCCATGCTGCTCGGCGGCTCGCTGCGCTATCGCTTCTACACCGCGTGGGGACTGTCCAGCGCCGACATCGCCATGGCCGTCGGCTTCAACGCCGTGACGTTCTGGATCGGCGTGCTGACCATCGGGGGCGTCGTCTTCGTGGTGGAACCGCAGGCGACGCCGGAACTGCTGGGACTTCCGGTGGCGTCGCTCGCGACGATCGGCGTGCTGCTGCTGCTGGTCGTCGTCGGCTACCTGGTGGCCGCAGCGGTGCGGCGGGCCCCGCTGCGCGCGCTGGGCTGGGAGTTCTCGCTTCCCTCGCTGCCGCTCGCCGTGTCGCAGGTGGTCATGTCGTCGTTCGACTGGGTGATGGCCGGCGCGGTGCTGTTCGCGCTGCTGCCGTCGCAGCAGCACGCGGTGCCGTTCCTCGCCTTCCTCAGCGCCTTCCTGCTGGCGCAGGTCGGCGGCTTGACCAGCGGGATCCCGGGCGGGCTGGGCATCTTCGAGACGATCATCGTCATCCTGCTCAAGGAGGAGGTCCCGGCCGCCGGCCTCCTCGGCGCCCTGCTGGCGTACCGCGTCGTGTACTATCTGGTGCCGCTCTCCGCCGCCCTGCTGTTGCTGGCAACGCATGAGGTGGCACGGGCCAGGCACGGCATCGCCCGCGCGGCCCAGCTGGCCGGCCGCTGGGTGCCGGGCGTCGTCCCGTCGATGCTCGCCGTCACCACCTTCGCGGCCGGTACCATGCTGCTGCTGTCGGGGGCCACTCCCGGCGTGCGGTCGCGGCTGCATTTCCTCGATGCCTTCCTCCCGCTCGCCGTCATCGAGTTCTCTCACTTCGTGGGCAGCGTGGCCGGCGCCGCGCTGCTGCTGCTGGCGTGGGGACTGCGTCGCCGCCTCGACGCCGCCTATTGGCTGACGGCGTTCGTACTGCTGATCGGCGTGGCGGCGTCGCTGCTGAAGGGGGGCGACTACGAGGAAGCGATCTTCCTGGCCCTCGTCCTCACCGCACTCATCCCGGCACAGCGGCATTTCCACCGCCAGGCCTCGATGACCAGCGACGCATTCTCCCCCGGATGGACGGCGGCGATCACCCTGGTCATCGGCTCCACGGTCTGGCTGGGGCTCTTCGCATTCAAGCACGTGGACTATTCGCACGACATGTGGTGGCAGTTTGCCCTGCGCGGGGATGCGCCGCGCTTCCTGCGCGCCTCGGTGGGCGTCGGCACGCTGCTCTTCGTCGTGGCACTGCAGCGCCTCATGCGCCCATCGATCCCCCGCTCCGAGCCGCCGAGCGCCACTGTGCTCGAGCGGGTGCAGGTCATCGTCGCCGCCACGCGCGACGTGCACGCCAACCTGGCGCTGCTCGGCGACAAGTCCATCCTGTTCAGCGAGTCGGGCAACGCGTTCGTGATGTACGGCGCCACCGGACGCTCGTTCGTGGCCATGGGCGACCCGGTGGGGCCGCCGCGCGAGCGGCAGGAACTGAGCTGGCAGTTCCGCGAACTGGCCGACCGGCACGGGGCGGCCACCGTGTTCTACGAAGTGCGCATGCACAACCTCCCGCTCTACCTCGACCTCGGCCTGTCGCTGCTCAAACTCGGCGAGGAAGCGCGCGTGCCGCTCGCCGACTTCTCCCTGCAGGGCGGCGCCCGCAAGGGCATCCGGCGCACGGTGAACCAGGTGGAGAAGGATGGCGGCGCCTTCGAGATCGTTCCGGTGGAACGCGTGAACGACATCCTGCTGCAGATGCGCGCCGTGAGTGACGAATGGCTCGAGAACAAGAAGGTGCGCGAGAAGGGGTTCTCGCTCGGGCGCTGGGACGACGCGTACCTGCGCCGCAGTCCCATTGCCGTCGTGATGCGCGATGGGCGCGTGGTGGCCTTCGCCAACCTCTGGCGCGGCCAGCCGGGTGATGAGCTGACCGTGGACCTGATGCGCTACTCCGCGCAGGCGCCCGACAACGTGATGGAATACCTGTTCGTGCAACTCATGCTCTACGGGCGCGCCGAGGGCTTTTCGTACTTCAACCTCGGCATGGCGCCGCTGGCTGGACTGGAGAATCGCGCGCTTGCGCCGCTGTGGAATCGCGTCGGCGCGCTCGTGTACCGGTTCGGCGAGAACTTCTACAACTTTCAGGGCCTGCGCGAATACAAGGAGAAGTTCGATCCCATTTGGGAACCGCGCTACCTGGCTTCGCCCGGCGGGCTGATGCTGCCGCGCATCCTCACCAACGTGTCGTCGCTCATCTCGGGCGGCCTTACCGGCATCGTTTCCAGATGATCCCTCGCCTCATGCTGCGCCTTTCATTGTCTCTCGCACTCTCCCTCGCGCTCGCCGGAACCACCGCCGGGGCGCAGGTCGCCACGGGATCGACCGGCGTGGCGCCGCCGGCCAACGTCTCGGTGGCGGACCTCCCGCTGACCGAAGTCAACACCTCGGGACACAGCCGCGTGTTCGTCGTCTTTCTCAGCGGCGACGGCGGTTGGCAGGCGCTCGACGAGGGCGTGTCGGCCGAGTTGTCGGCGCGCGGCATCCCGGTGATCGGGCTGAACTCGCGGCAGTACCTGTGGAGTCGAAAGACGCCGGCGCAGGTGGCCGCTGACCTTGCGCGCATCATGACGGCGTACCGCCGACAGTGGAGACGCGACAGCGTCGTGGTGGTGGGGTACTCGCGCGGCGCCGGCATCGCGCCCTTTGCGGTGAACCGGCTCCCCGCCGCGATGCGGGGCACGGTGAAGGCCATAGCGCTCATCGGTGCCGAGGTCGGGGCCAACTTTCATTTTCGCTTGCGCGACCTGTTGGTCAGCAACCCTCACCCCGACGACGTGCCGTTGATGCCGGAAATCCGGTCGCTGGGCGCCACGTCGGTGATGTGCTTCTACGGCGAGGACGAAGGCGAATCGTTGTGCCGGAAACTCGCCCCACCCGCCATCGTGGTGAAGATGTCTGGCGGGCATCATCTCGACGGCGCGTACGCAACCATCGGGCAGCGCATCGCGAGCGAGATCCTGAAATAGCGGCTGGCTGCGAGGTGCGAGCTGCGAGTTGCGAGTTGCGAGCTGCTAGTCTTCAAGCACGCACAGCGCATTCGGCCACCGTCCTGCGCCGAGGACACCCGGGGTGCCCCCACCGCACGATGCGCCCCGTGCCGCGTCAGCGGCCCGCTGCCCAGTCGATGGCGTGCGCGATCATCGGCCCGGCAATCAACAGGTGTCGCATGGAATGTCCCGCCAACGGGATCACCACCCGATGCAGATCGGGACGCGCCAACACCAGCGCCACATCAGCGCCCTGCAACGGGTCGCCGGAGCCACGAACGATCGCCACCCGCACACCCGGCGGTACGGCGCGCACCATCGAGTCGACGGCGAAGCTCCCGGGCTCTGACGGCTCCTTGTTCGCCAGGTCCAGAGCGGTGACGCGCAGGTGACTGCGCGCACCCGGCGAGATGGCCACCACACCGGCCAGCTTCCGGGGGTTCCCCGTCGCCGCTTGCCAGAGCGCCAGCTCGGCGCCCAGCGAATGTCCGGCGAGGACAAGCGGCAAGGTCGTGTCGCCAAGCTCGCGCGCCGCGACCAGTTGCAGGTTCCGCAAGGCGATTCGCAGCATCGCCGCACGATCCGCAACCGTCTCAGGCGGCCGTTGCGCGAACCATGCGCGGATGTCCATGCCGACCACGTCGTAGCCACGTTCGCTCAGCGATCGCGCCAGGCGCTGTTGCGCGCCCCAGAAGCCAACGTCGTTGCCGAAGAACCAGACGAGCGCCGTCGGGTGTTCCGCCCGGTAGAATCGCAGCGGCGCCAGCCGAAGTGCCGCATTGCGCGCACGGTAGTTGGGCGGAGCCCCAACCATGCCATCGTCGAACACCCGAAGCGCCGCCAGCGCCGCCAGCGCGGCAACGCCCGCCAGCGCGCTCCCCCACACCCAACGCGAGCGCCACCACCGCCGACGCGACGACGTCGTCATCATCACCCCGGCGGCCATCCCGCGGCCCGGCCGCCCAGCAGGTGCGCGTGCAGATGAAAGACCGTCTGCCCACCGTCAGCGTTCGTGTTCAGCACGACGCGGTAACCACTCTCGGCGATCCCTTCGGCGACGGCCACGTCACGCGCAAAGGCGAGCAGGCGACCGCCGAGCGCGGGGTCGGTCATCTGGTTGAGCGACGCCACGTGTTCCTTGGGAATCACGAGCACGTGCGTGGGAGCCGCCGGGTGGAGGTCACGGAATGCGAGGCAGTGCGCGTCCTCGGCGACAATCGTCGCGGCAACGTCGCGACTCACGATCTTGCAGAAAAGACAAGCCATATGGGTGCAGGGGAAGGGGCACAGCGAAGTGCCGGTCAACGAGACCACGAATCACAAGCCACCGAAAACCAGCACCAACCACCGACGAGCTAGCCTCTGATTGCCCGCGCGACCGCGAGCGCCGCCACTCCGGCGGTCTCAAACCGGAGCAAAGTGCTTCCAAGCGACGCGGGAAGGAAGCCGGCGATAGCGAGCAACTCGAGTTCCGAGGGATCGAGGCCCCCTTCCGGCCCGAGCACGATGGTCACCGGCGCCGAGGGATTGCCGGCGAGCAAGGCGGCGATGGGCGCGCCACCCTTCTCCAGCACCACCCGAATTCCCGGCGGCGCCGCCGCAATCGAGGTCTCCACCGTCGAGTCGGGGAACGGCATCGGAAGCCACGCGCCCCCCGACTGCTCGAGCGCCGACGCCATGCGCAGCCGCAGGCGCTGCTGGAACGTCGGCCCCTCGCCACGAGGCGACACGCTGCGCGACCGTTTGAACAGCACCGGCCGCCAACTCGACGCCCCAAGCTCGGTGGCCTTCTCGCCGAGCCAGAGCATGCGCTCACGGTCCGCGATGGGTACGACGAGATGTACCGCGGGCAGCGGATCCACGAACTCGCACGAGTCCACCTGCACTGAGGCATTGCGCTTGGCCACGCGCAGAACGGTGCCGATGCCGCGCGAGCCCTGCCCATCGGCCAACTGCACACGCGCGCCCGCTTCCAGCCGCAATACCCGCATGTGGTGCGCCGCGTCTTCGCCAAGCGTCAGTGACGCCTCGGCGCCAAGTGGATCTGTCGAGAGGAAAGTTGGGAGCGACACGGAAGCGGTGGCAGGCGCCGTTGGTGGTTGGTGGTAATCGGGGGGTAGCTGGTGTGGTTGCTGGTTGCTGGTTGGTAGTTGGTGGCGAATGAACCAACACGCGAACCAGCCGACTCTAAACTTGTCGGTGAGGATGCTGCGGCGTAAAGCGCCATGGCTGCAGCGGACTCCGTTCAGCGGACGGCGTATGACGTACAGCGTACAGCTTACAGCTTCTTTTCCTGGCAGTACTCACCCTCGCGCTGAATCAGCACCGCCCACCACTCGCCCTCGCTCTCCTCCGCGACCACCCGCCATCCCCCGTCAACTGCGATCACGTCCAGCATGGTCTGGCGTTCGGCCACGAGAATGCCGCTGAGGATCGCGACACCGCCGTCGGACAGCGCGCCGGCAATCGCCGGCAATAGCTCGATCAGCACGGACGAGAGAATGTTGGCGAGCACCACTCGCACCGGGGCCACCAGCGGCAGCAGCAAGGCCGCATCGCCCTCGATCACCGTCACCCGGCCGGTCACGCCGTTGCGCGCTACGTTCGACTCGGCATTCGGAATTGCATCGGCGTCCATTTCGATGGCTGCCACGCGCTCCGCCCCCAGCTTCACGGCGGCGATGGCCAGCACCGCCGAGCCGGCGCCCAGGTCGGCAACAGTATCGCCGGCGCGGATCACGCGCTGCATCAGCCGCACCACGCAACGCGTGGTCTCGTGCTCGCCCGTACCGAACGCCATCTCCGGGTCAATCACAATGGTACGCCCGGGATCAAGCCCCTCCGCCAGCCACGGGGGCACGACCGTCAGTGCGCCGAGAATGTGTGCGCCGATGCCTGCACGCCACTCCCGGCTCCAGTCCACCTCGGGAAGCTCGCTCACCTGCACCAGCGCCGTCGCGTCGACGCGTCGCACCGCGCGCACCATCAAGTCGAGCAGCCCGGTATCCCCGGCTGACGAGGTCAGCACCGTGACCCAGGCGTCGGCGACCTCCTGCAGCCCCTGGGCGCCCGCGCCAAAGAGCGCCGCGGACAGCGCGTCGCGGACGCCGGCGTCGGAGGGCGTGACGGAAAGTCTTACGAACGGCACTACGAACTCGTGGGTTCCGAATTCCGGTTCATTTTCACGCGCCCAATACTTCCTTCATCCGCGCCCAGAAGCCCTTCTCCCGGGCCGCCGCTGGCGGAGGCTCCTGCACCTGCTGCAGCCGCGCGAGCAATTGCTGCTCCTCCGCGCCAGTCGACTTTGGCGTCCACACCTGGACGCGCACCTGCAGGTCCCCCGTGCCGCTGGCGTTCACGCGTGGCAGGCCGCGCCCCCGCAACTGGAACACCTGGCCGCTCTGCGTGCCCGGTGGCACGTGCAGCGGCAGCGCACCGAGCACGCCGGGCACCTCAATGTCGGCGCCGAGCACGACCTGCGGATACGTGACCAGTACTTCGGTGAATAAATCCTCGCCATCGCGCTCGAATCGCTCATCCTCTTCCACTTCAAACAGCACGATGACGTCGCCGCGCGGGCCACCGCGCACGCCGCTGTTGCCGACGCCACGCAAATGCATGTACTGCCCGCTGGCCACGCCGCCGGGAATCTTGAGCGGCAGTTCGTGCTCGCCACGCTGGCGCCCCTCGCCGCGACACGACTTGCATGGCCGTTCGATCATTGTCCCTTCGCCGCCGCACGTCGGGCACGGCGCGACGCTCACGAAATTGCCAAAGAACGAGCGCTGCGCACGCCGCACCTCGCCCTGTCCGGCGCACGTTCCGCAGCGCGTCGGCTTGGTCCCCTCTTCGGTGCCAGCGCCGGCACATTTCAGGCAGGGATCCAGCAGCTTCAGCTTCACCACGCGCTCCACTCCGGTGGCCACCTCGGCGAGCGTCAGCTTCACCTCGATCTTCACGTCGGCGCCCGCGTTCGGCCCGGTCTGCGGCCGCTGTGCGCCACCGAAGAAATCGGCGAAGCCGAAATCCTTCATGAAGATGTTGAGGGCTTCGGAGAGATCGACGTGATGGAAGCCGCCGGCTCCGCCCCCACCACCCCGCAAGCCGGCCTCGCCGTACCGATCATATGCCGCGCGCTTTTGCGGGTCCTTCAGCACGTCGTACGCCTCGGTCACCGTCTTGAACTGCTCCTCGGCTTCCTTTGAGCCCCCGTTGCGATCGGGATGGTTCTTCATCGCAAGCTTGCGATACGCCTGCTTGATGTCGTCGTCGCTGGCTGTGCGTTCGACGCCCAGCACCTGGTAGAAATCAGCCATTCGGTTGCGCCACCACCATTTGGGAAAGCACGCGGTTCACGGCCCCGATGACCCGTTCATGGGGGACGCGGCTCGCGCTGCGGAGAGCCTCGCCAGCCACGTGCGGCTGCACGCAGCTCATGTGACCCGCCCGCTCACGTCAGCACGTCCGCCACAAGCTGCGACGCGTGCCTCACCACCGCGATCACCTTCTCGTACGGCATGCGCGTGGGACCAATCACGCCGATCACGCCATTCAGTGCGCCCACGCGATACTCGGCGGTCACCACCGTCAGCCCGCCCAGCAGCGCGTTGTGGTGCTCGGCACCGATCGTGATCGACACACCACCGATGGAGGACCGCTGCCTCAGCAATGTCGCCAGCTGCGTGCCCTGATCGGTGAGTTCAATGAGCTTGCGCATCGCATCACCACTGGCGAATTCGGGCTTGTCAGCCAGCACCGACGCCTGGCCCAGCACCACACTCTCCGCACCGGCCGACGGGACGTCAAAGAGCGTGTTGCCTTCCTGCACGAATATGTTCAACAGGTCCCCGCCTTCGGCGGACGTCTGCGCATCGCGCAGCCGCATGCCGAGTGAGTGCCGGATCTCGGACAACGACATCCCCGCCAGGCGCTCGTTGAGCACCACCTGGACCTCGGCGAGCACATTATCGGCAATCTCGCCACGCACCTCGATGAAGACCGTGCGCACGGTACCGCCCTGCAGGGTAAGCACGAGCAGCAGCTTCTCACCCGACATGCGCACGAGCTCCAGCCGCTGCAGCACGATGTCGTCGAGGCGAGGGCCGAGGGCGATGCCCAGTTCCTGCGTCAACACCCCCAGCGACTGCGCCGTGCGGCGGAGAATGGCCTCGATGGCCGATCCCCCAGGCACAATGCCGCCCATCAGCAACTCCCGATCGGCGAGCGCGAGTTCCGGCACGTGAATCAGCGAGTCGACGTAGTGGCGATACGCCTTGTCCGTGGGAACGCGCCCGGCCGATCGGTGCGGATGCGACAAGAACCCCTTTTCCTCGAGATCCGCCATCGTGTTGCGTATGGTCGCCGGGGACACGCCCAGCCCGAAGCGGCGCGTCAGCGCACGCGACCCCGCTGGCTCAGCGGTCTCGACATATGACCGAATCACCGCCTCGAGAACTTCTCGTTCCCGACCAGATAGCTCCGAAAGCGACATAAGTTCAATATAACGAAGGACTTCAGAACGCCGTCAATGCGACCGCCAGCGCGTCGAGTCGCAACCAGCCGACTGGGGTGAGCACTAGGCGGTTGCCCCGCCGCTCAGCCCACCCCTCCTCGAGCCAGCGAGCCGCCCTATGGAACTCGTCCTCGGTGACCGTCAGCCCGGAGGAGGTACGCAGCCCCAAGTACACCCGTTCCGCGGCGACCTGCGCAGGCCCAAGAAGTTCGTCTCCCTCAATGGGATCAATCGCGGCCGTGACCAGCTCGGTCCAGCGTGCATACTCCCGCACATTCCAGCGACGCCGTCGGCCGTCATAGCCGTGAGCTGACGGCCCCAGTCCAAGGTACGGAACCCCCGTCCAATACGAAGAGTTATGAACCGCTTCGCGTCCCGGTTTGGCGTAGTTGGAGACTTCATAATGAAGGTATCCGGCTCCGACCAGGCGGCGATTGGCCTCCAGGAATTCGGCTTCGTAACGCTCCTCCGGTGACTCGGCGGTCAGCCCACGGGCCGTCCAGCGCCCCAACGGGGTGTGCTGCTCCACCGTGAGACCGTACACCGAGAGGTGCCCGGGTTCGATCGAAAGTGCCAAATCGAGGTCCCGACTCCAGTCGCGACCCAGCGACTCGGGGACTGAGAAGATCAGATCGATCGAGAAATTTGTCATCCCCTCGCCGCCAAGGATTTTGACAGCGGCCAGTACTTGAGCAGCGTCGTGGGTCCTATGCATCCATGCCAGTACCGAGTTGTCGAACGATTGCACGCCCAGCGAAACCCGGTTCACGCCCGCCTCCAGCCACGCCCCGACGACGGAAGGTGTGATATCCTCAGGGTTCGCCTCAACCGTGACCTCGCCAAGTTCAGTTGCTGAGACGCCTGCCGTTGTGGAAATTAATTTTGTGATCTCGCCAACTCCAACACCAAGCTTGGATGGAGTTCCTCCGCCAAGATAGAGCGACCCGACGGGGCCGGCGGCCGGGCCTATTCGGCGGGCTGCGACTTCTGCCGTAATGGCGTTTACGAATTGTGCAACGGGAATCTCACGTCGCACGGCGATGGCAAAGTCACAGTAGGAACAGCGCCGAGCACAGAACGGCACGTGGACGTAGACATGACTTGGGGATGGAACGAGGTCGGCCGACTCTGGGCTCAACGCAATGCCTCTGCAGGGGGAACGTCAGGCGGACCGACGCCGAGCGCGTTACCTGGGTAATGGCGCGCGGCACGAGCGGTGAAGAAGGGACGGGGCCATCACGTTGAGAACAATCTAAAGTGAATTCTCAAACGATTGTCCTACATCAAAATACTATCATTGACTAGAATTTACTTTAACATAGACACTTGGATCGCCAATCCGATGAAATGAGGTCAGGGAGGGTGGTCCTCCGTTCATCAATCCGTCGGCACCGAAGAGACGAAACTCAACTCGACCTTCACTTGGGCTCCTCGGTAGCATGGTGCCGGCGGCCGATATCGTTCACTGTACGAGAACTAGACCCTTCGGCTGACCCTTCCGTCCGATCCCAGCCATATCCTGCCCTTCAGTTCCAGTGATGTCAACAGGATCCCAGCTTGCCTTATTGGCAGTCCCGTGGATCCCGCGACTTCGTCCAAGTATGCGCCGCTCGATGGTACGGCCGCCAGCACTTCGGCTTCGAGCGGCTCCAGATCATCGAGCGGAGGGAGCGCGGAGGCGTGTACGCCCAAGAGCCCCAGCGCGTCCTCGACCGTGGCAACCACCTGACTTCCCGTCCCGAGCAAGTAGTTGGTGCCGGCACTCTGGGGGCTATCGATCGGGCCGGGAACGGCTGCGACGGTGCGTCCCAATCCGAGGGCATGTTCGACGGTGTTCATCGCACCGGACTTGTGCGGAGCCTCCACCACAATGACCACGCGCGCCAAGGCAGCGATGATTCGATTGCGATTCGGGAAGCTCCCCGGATGGGCATGGGAGCCGGGTTCCTGTTCGGCGATGACCAGGCCGCTTGAGGCAATTGCCCGGTGCAGATCCCGGTGCCCGGCCGGGTACGGCACGTCCACGCCGGTTCCGAGCACCGCGATGGTCCGCCCGTGGGCCCGCAGGGCCCCACGGTGCGCCGCCGCGTCAATCCCGCGTGCCAAACCGCTGACTACCGGTACCCCGGAGGCGGCGAAGGCCTCTCCCAGACGATCAGCCACCCGTTCGCCGTAAGCCGTGGCATTTCGCGTGCCGACGATGGCCACGAGCCCTCGAGGGGCCGTCAGCAACGCGCGCTGGCCCAGGAGATAGAGTTGCGCGGGAGCCCTTTTTGCCAGGTCACCCAGCGCTGATGGCCAGCCGGGCTCGCGTGGGCGGAGGATCTGGATGGATGACTGCATCGCCGCCCCCGCGGAGCTACGCCCCCGCCTTCTTCAGCTCCAGCAGCTTTCGCCACCAGGCATCCTTCAGCGTGTCCAGTCCCATGCGGGCCGCCGCCGAAATCGAGTAGATGCCAAACGCGCCCGGCGCGTTGAGCCGCGGGGTCATCTGCTCGCCCCACAGGTCAAGTTTCGAGAAGACCACGCAATGCGGCTTGGCGGCCAGTTCAGGCGAGTAAGCGGCGATCTCCGCGCGCAACTTGTCGTACTCCTGCTGCCACTCCATGGCGTCGATGGGCAGCAGGAAGGCCAGGATTCGCGTGCGTTCGATGTGCCGAAGGAACTGCAGGCCCAATCCCTTGCCCTCGTGGGCGCCTTCGATGATTCCCGGGATGTCCGCCACCACAAACGTCCGGTGATCGCTGAGCTGCACCACCCCCAGGTTGGGCTGCAGTGTCGTGAACGGGTAGTCGGCAATTTTCGGACGGGCCGCCGAGACAACGGAGAGCAGCGTGGACTTCCCGGCATTCGGCTGTCCCACCAGGCCTATGTCGGCGATGAGCTTCAGCTCGAGTTCCAGCGTGCGGACTTCCCCTTCCTCGCCGGGCTGCCATTCACGCGGTGACTGGTGCGTGGCGGTGGCGAAGAACGAGTTCCCCTTTCCGCCTCGTCCACCCTTGGCCACGATGATTTCGTCGCCGTGCTGGAGGATCTCGCCCAACACCTCACCTGTGTCAGCGTCCTTGATGACGGTCCCAGCAGGCACTGGCAGCACTTCACTGTGGCCCGAGCGCCCCGACTTGTTGGAGCCCATGCCATGCTCGCCCCGTTCGGCCGTCCAGGAGTCGCGGTAGGTGTAGTCGAGCAGGGTGGCCAGGTTGGTGTCGCCGCGCACGATGACGTCACCGCCGCGGCCGCCCTCGCCCCCGTCGGGCCCCCCCAGCGGGACGAACTTCTCGCGGCGAAACGACGAGCACCCTGAGCCGCCCGTGCCAGCTGCGACCCGTACCACAACGCGGTCAATGAACATGCCAATTCCAGTGAAAAGAAGCTGTAAGCTCTCGCCATACGCCGTATGCTGTCCGTCACCCATCACCAACCACCTGCCACCAACCACCTGCCACCAACCCCTACTTACCCTGCACGCGTCCCCAGAGCAGGATCGCTCGCCGCCGGTGCGCCTCGGCCACGACGCCGTCCAGCGCCTCCAGTGCGGCGCTGATCGCACTCGCCGGCGCGCCCACGTTGCGCGCTCCGTGCAGGTGCGAGTGCACCTGCCTGTCCTGCCCGGCCGCCACGCACGCTGCCACCACGCAGAGTTCGCGCCGGGCGAGGTCCAGCCCCGGCCGACTGAGCACCTTGCCGTACCCTTCCTCGATCATCCACGCATCGAGTTCCGGATGCAGCGCGGTGATGTTATGCCGCAACTTCTCGTAGAACCTGCCATACACCAGGGCGCAGGTCGCTTCGCCGGCCACCCGGAAGTCCGGAATCGGACCATCGGGAGCGCTCCCTTGGCTTCCGTCATGCCCCTCTCCTGGCGCCTCCGGCGTCCGGTTCTCCTGCGCACGCCGCCACTCCCTGGCGGCATTCAGCGTCCGTGGAAAACCGGCGAAGAGGTACGACTGCAGGATAAGCTCTTCCACCCACTGCTCCGGCACGCCGGCAGCGGCTGTTTCGTCAATCGCGTTCCGGACTTCCATCTCCATGCCTGCTGCGATGCAAGCGGCCAGTCTCACCAGCGCTCTCGTGGCGGCATCGAAAACGAGTGTAACACTGGTGCCAGCGGAGTCCGTCATCGAAACAATCGGGCAGGTGTCGGGTTATTGCATCCGGAGCGCACCGGTCTCGCCGCGCCGACCGGACGCATCGGACACACTTTCTCTCGGCGCGTCCCACCCTTAAGATACCTGATTCACACGCAGACCAGACTGATCCCATGAAAACTACCAGAATTGTCCTGTTCGCCGTCCTGACCCTCGCCGCCTGTTCAGGCGACAAGGTGCAGCCAGCCGACACCAGCGCCGCGTCCGCACTGACCCCCGAGCAGCAGGAAGCCAAGACGGCCGCAGACTACAAGAAGCGCCAGGCGGCCTTCGCCGACTCGGTGCTTCAGACTGTCACCCCCACGCCGGAGATCGTGAAGAAGCTCGGCAAGGGCTTTTCGGTGGGCGGACCGGTGTTGCGTGACTCGCTGCTCGCCTACATCGCCAAGTCGCCGCAGTGCTACCAGGATGGCAAGCGCGTTGATCCGTACCTCGCCGGCACGGTGTCTTTCTTCATCCACATGAGCGTCGTTGGCTCCGACGTCGTGCGCGTGCAGGAAAGCCAGTGGACGTCGCAGGCGGGCAACATCGCCGACAAGTGCTTCAACGACGCGGCCTTGAAGTGGAAGTTCGGCATGACGGTGGCCAAGGCGGGTGCGTACATCCTGCAGGTGCAATTCAAGTAGCGAGCGCGAGAGCGCGAGAACGCGAGAGAGCGCCCGGAGAATCATCCTCCGGGCGCTCTCTGCTTTCCCTCGTACAACGTAGAACGTACAGCGTAAAGCGTACAGCTTCGTTTGCAGTTCATCCGATCGTGACCGCCCCCACCATCTCCCCCCGCGTGTTGCGCACTGGCTTGTGCAGGTATTCCGCCAGGCGCGCCGGCAGCGCGGGAAGCACGTCCAGGAGCCGCAGCACCTCAACCACGGCGGCGTGCTGCGCGCGCAGGGCGCCGTCTTCGGCCTTCACGGCGAAGCCGATGCCACGTTCGGGCACCATCACCGTGTGAACGCCCTCCGCACCCACCTTGGCAATCACGCGACCCTGTGATTCCTGCAGAATCACCGTGTCAAATCGGTCGGTCCCTCCCATCAGGTGCGGATGCAGGCGCAGCGCCTCGCCAATCCGTCGCGGCATCTCCTCACCGCCCTCCATAGCCGTACCCAGGCGCGCGTACGCCAGCGCCATCCGGTCGAGCGGCAGCGCCATGACCGTCACACCGCAACCATCCACGGCAATGGGCATGTCGTCAATTGGCACACCGGTCCAGCTTGCCACCTCGCCCAGGCATGACAGCTGCACCTGATGCTCGGCGCGTTCGTAGCCGCGGGTGGGCCAGTTCATCGTGTGGGCGCGGGCGAGCATCGCCGAGTGCTTGCCGGAGCAGTTGTTGTGCAAACGGGTCAGCGGCAGCCCGCTCTCGCGCCAGCACCTGGCACCGCGATTCGCCAGCGGTTCGTGCGGTCCGCACGCGAGGTCGCCCTCCTCGAGCCCGATCGACGCGAGCATGCGCGCCGCCACCAGCAGGTGCTCAGGCTCGCCGCCGTGCGACGCGCAGGCCAGCGCCAGCTCTTCGGTGCCCCACGACAACTGGTCGAATCCGCCGGAGGTCAGCAGCGGCATCACCTGGAAGGGCTTGGCGCACGAACGCCACATGGTGACCAGGTGCGCGTCGCGCGCACCGGCCACGAGTTGGCCGCCTTCCACGATCGCGGCGTGTACCCGGTGTCGGGACTCGACGTTGTCGCCGCGGGTAACCGCGACATCAAGGGAGAGCTGGCGCATGGCGCAATCTAATCGCCTGCTCTTTCGCAAAAGGGGCACCACGCCCGTCAGCGCAGGCCGTCGCGGAATGCGGCGCGCCTAGACCTGCGGCTTGCTCCTGGCCTGCGGCGCAAGCGTCGCGATGACGATGCCCGCGAGGATGACCGCGCCACCGACGATCGTGCGCACCGACGGAATCTCGCGGATGGCCGGTACCGCCATGGCGATGAGCGTCGCTCCCACGGGCTCCCCCAGCATGACCAGGCTCACGGTTGGCGCAGACACGTGCTTCAGCGCCCAGTTGAACCCCGTGTGGCCCAGCAGCATGGGTCCCAGCGCAATGGCCGCGAAGATCATGATCTCGCGTGGCGGCTGCGGCGCCAGCACCACGCCCTCCAGTGACGAGAGCGCCAGCAGCACCACGAAGCAGCTCCCGTACACGAGCGCCACGTACGGCCACACGTCGAGCTTCGCCCGCAGGCGGCGCGCCGACAGGTAGTAGAACGCCACCGTCAGTGCCCCGAGGAGCGCGAGCGCGTCTCCCAACAGTTCCCTGGACCCCGCACTCCGCACCGAGGCGAATGCGCCACCCGCAATCACCGCCGCGCCGCACAGCCCCACGACGGTGCCCACGATCTGCCGGGCCGTCGGCCGCTCGCCCAGCCACAACGCCGACCCTGCGATGATGGCCACCGGGTGCAGGTTCACCAGCAGCACCGACGCAGCCACACTGGTCATGCCCAGCGACGCGATCCAGCTCCAGAAATGCACCGCCAGCAATGCACCGGCGGCCATAGCGATGGCCATGTCCTTGCGGGAAAGCGTGCGCCACTGCCGCCAGCCGCCCGTCACCAGCAGCGGCACGGCAACGATGATCAGGGAGAAACCCAGTCGGTACGTGGCAATGGTCAGCGGCGGCGCGGCACTGAGGCGCGCAAGCGGACCGCTGGTGGAAATGCCGAGCAGCGCGACGATGAGGACGAGAATGAGCACGCGCTAATATGGCGCCTTGCTCATCCGGTTGACACATTTAGCTCTGCATTTCGAACTCCCACCCAACGAACCCGCTCGTGAACCGATCCCGCCTCCACGACCTGCTCCAGAAAGCCGCGCAACTCCGCATCGCCGTCATCGGCGACGCCATGCTCGACATCTACCTCCGCGGCGATGTCGACCGCATCTCGCCGGAAGCGCCGGTGCCGGTGGTTCGCGTGCGTGACCGAAAGGACGCGCTCGGCGGCGCGGCCAACGTGGTGCAGAACGTGGCCGCACTCGGGGCGCGCGTGGAGATGGTCGCCGTCGTCGGCGACGACGCCGCTGGCAAGCGCGTACGGCAAATGCTCGACGCGCTCGGCGCCGACTCCCGCGGCCTCGTGAAGTCCGGGCGCCCCACCACCACCAAGACCCGGGTGCTCGCCCGGTCGCAGCAGCTCATGCGCGTGGATGAAGAGGTGGATGCCGACAGCACCGGCGCCGAGGTGGTGGCCCTGCTCGCCGCCGTCGATCGCGCCGTCGACGATGCCGACGCGGTGATCCTCGAGGACTACAACAAGGGCGTGCTGGTGGCGGCGGTGATCGAGCGCGCCATTGCACGCGCCACGACCAAGGGCAGTCCGGTGGTGGTGGATCCCAAGTACCGCAACTTCTTCGCCTATCGCGGTGCCACGGTATTCAAGCCGAATCGTCGGGAGCTCGAGGCGGCCCTTGGCGCCGCCGTTGACCTCGATCATCCCGACGCACTGCCTGGCGTGCTGGAGCGGCTCGGTGTGCAGCATCTGCTGTTGACGCTGTCGGAACACGGGATGGCCTTGGTCAGCTCGGCGCCCGGCGCACGGCAGCCGGCGAACGCCGTGGTGGACCGCATTCCCACCACCGCGCGCGAAGTGTACGACGTCGTTGGTGCAGGAGATACCGTCACGGCATACCTGGCCTCGATGCTCGCCGCCGGCGCCACGCCGCTTGAGGCGGCGGTGATCGCCAACTACGCGGCTGGAGTGGAGGTTGGCAAGCTCGGCGCGGCCACGGTGTCGGTCGACGAGGTGCTGGAGGCATACGACCGGCACCACGAGCCGTAGCTCTCGCGTCCCTCGGATGTAGATTACGCACGGCGAATGGCGCGGGTGCGTCTGCCGTGACGAACGCCGAATGCCGGGCCCTTAGCTCAGCGGTTAGAGCAGCGGACTCATAATTCGAAGACGCCGCACTCTGAAGACCCCTTCTCAGAGTGCGGCGTCGGTGTTTATTGGCACCGTCTGGCACCATTGGCACCTATGGACCGGCAAACATTACGGCAAACAAAGGTGAGCCAACAATGGAGCCAGAGAAAACGAAGCGGACCTTCGCACCGCTAACGGTTGGCCCTGCCCCTCGCGCGCGCAGGAGGGGCAAAAATACACGTCCTGTTACTGACGATCCACGTAGAGCACGTTCCCGTTGTACCCGCCTCCGTACAGTTGCCCGAGCATTGTTTTGGGAAGGATGACCGTCACCGTGTACGTGACGGGGCTCTTCCCGTTGGCCGATAGCGTGAGCATCGCGGTTGCAGGGTCGCCTGCCGTAGTAGCCTTAAAGGAGCCGGAGATCGTTACGGCTGACCCGTCGAGCGTTCCCGTCCCGGTTACAACGCTCCCCTGCGCAGTCAGCGACATACTGAGAGTCGCATAAGGAGCGCCTATCTGCACCCCGAACCAGCTACCCACCAGTGTATCCGGCGGAGTTACGGGATTGCTACACGCCGCGAGACACAAGGCAAGAACCACCGCAATTTTTTCATGAGAGCCTTTGACAGTCGGGTGAATGAACAGTCCACGCTACGGTATTCTGGCACCGAACGCCAACCAATCGGTGCGCCAGCGCCCCGCTGCGGCCCGATCGCCCGCGGGCCCCTGCCCCGGTAGCCTCCGCGCCGTTTGGTGCCTCCTACCCACCAATGCGGCCCACGGTGAATTGATTTCGCCCGGTCCGCGGGGCGTTCGTCGGCCCGTTTCCCTCGTGTTCCCGCATGGACCCGCGTGCGTGAGTGGAAGTCAAGTTAGACCGACGCCCGACCCTAGTGCACGAGCTGCAGCGCGGGCGCCGCTGGCTTACCCGTGGCGGGGCCCTTGCGTGCCCCGCGCCGTCTCGCTGCCACCGGGGGCGCGCCGTCGAGCACCGCCCGCCCGATGCGCTCCATTTCATCAACGGTGTAAGACGTGT
>DATCGU010000359.1:0-6018 GCA_036508735.1 Gemmatimonadaceae bacterium | reverse complement strand
AAAGGGTGCGAGCGGATCATCCGCGCCGCCTTCGAGTATGCGCGAAAGCACGGCTACCCGAAGGTCACGGTCATCCACAAGGCCAATGTCGTGCGTGCCACCGAGGGGATGTTCCTGGAGATCGGCAAGCGCGTCGCTAGGGAATTTCCCGATATCGCGATGGACGACGCCAATGTCGATGCCATCACCATGTGGCTGCTGAAGAACCCGAAGAGCTACAGCGTGCTGGTGGCGACGAACCTCTTTGGCGACATCGTCAGCGACCTGGCGGCACAGATGGTCGGCGGCCTGGGGTTCGCGTGCTCGGCGAACATCGGCGACAAGCTCGGCGTCTTCGAGCCCAGCCACGGCAGCGCGCCCAAGTACGCGGGGCAGTACAAGGTGAACCCGATCGCCACCATCCTCTCGGCCAAGATGATGCTGTCGTGGCTGGGCGAGACGGAAAAGGCCGCGAAGCTCGAGGCGGCCACCGCCGCCGTCATTCGTGAAGGCCGGGTGCTCACGTACGACATGGGCGGGAGCGCGACCACGCTGGAGATGGCCGAAGCCATCGCGCGAAAACTCTGACCTGCCCACGGGCGGAGACGGCGATGGCGCACATCCTCATTCACGAAGTCGGCCCGCGCGACGGATTGCAGGTCGAGAAGCAGGTGGTCCCGACCGAGACAAAGCTCGACTGGCTCGGACGGCTTATCGACAGCGGCGTCGACATCGTGCAGGTGGGTTCCTTCGTGCACCCGGAGAAGGTGCCCCAGATGGCGGACACCGACGAGCTGTTCCGCGCGCTCGCGGCGCGCAAGGGGACGTTGGGCGCCGTCCTTTCAGGGCTCGTGCTCAACGAGAAGGGCCTGGAGCGCGCGCTGAAGTGCGGCGTGGAGATGTGCTGCCTGGGCGTGTCCGCGTCGCAGACGCATAGCCGCAGGAACACGGGCATGAGCACCGACGATGCCATCCGCCGTATCATCGCCACCGCACTCGAGGCGAAGCGCTCCGGCCTCGAGGTCCAGGTCAGCGTGCAGAGCGCGTTCGGGTGCGGGTTCGAGGGCGTCGTGCCGGAGGACCGCGTGATGGGCATCGTCGCGGCATACCTGGATGCGGGGCTCGACGCCATCTCGCTCGCCGACACGGCCGGCCACGCGCACCCCGCACAAGTCACGGCCTACGTGCGGCGCATTCTCGCGATGGAGTCCACCGCCAGGATCACGGTCCACGTGCACAATACCTACGGCCTCGGAATGGCCAACGTCTACGCAGCGATGAACGCGGGCGCAACGTCCATCGAGACCAGCTTCGGCGGCCTCGGCGGGTGCCCCTTCACGAAGGTGGCCGCCGGCAACGTGGCCACCGAGGATCTCGTGCACGGCCTGCAACGCGCCGGACATCGCGCGGACATCAAGCTGGACGTGCTCATCGAGGTCGCACGGAGCGTCGCGAGCTTCTTTGCGCGCGACCTCCCGGGCTGCGTCTACAAGATTGGCCCGATCTCATGAGCCAGCGCATCCTCGAAGGCATCAAGGTCCTCGACCTCACCAACGTGCTGTCGGGACCATTGACCACGCTGCACCTCGCGCTGCTGGGCGCCGAGGTGATCAAGGTGGAGAATCCCAGGGATGGCGACCTGGCGCGCAAGCTCGGCATCCTGCCGGAGCTCAACAAGCGCCTGATGGGCACGAGCTTCATCGCCCAGAACTGCAACAAGAAGTCCATCACGCTCAACACCAAGAGCGCCGAAGGCAAGGCGATCTTCCTGCGAATGGCGAAGGACGCGGATGTCGTCGTCGAGAACTTCCGTCCGGGCGTGATGGACCGCCTGGGGATCGGGTACAAGGTGCTGGCCGCGATCAATCCGCGGCTCGTCTACTGCGCCATCTCGGGCTTCGGACAGACCGGACCCGACGCGCTGAACCCAGCATACGACCAGATCATCCAGGGATTGTCCGGCGAGATGTCGGTGAACGGCGACGAACGGCTGAACCCGCTGCGCGCCGGTTTCCCCGTGTGCGACACCGTGGGCGGGCTCAACGCGGCATTCGCGGTGATGGCCGCGCTCTTTCATCGGGAGCGCACCGGCGAGGGCCAGTCCATCGACATCGCACTGCTCGACAGCATCATGCCGTTGATGGGCTGGGTCGCCGCCAACCTCCTGATCGGCCACGAGCAGCCGGTGCTCATGGGCAACGACAACTTCACGGCCGCTCCCAGCGGCACCTTCGTGACCGGGGACGGCCACGTGAACATTGCCGCCAACAAGCAGGAGCAGTGGGAGGCGGTGTGCGACGTGCTGCGCGTTCCCGAACTCAAGGTCGACCCCCGCTTCCAGGAGCGGGACACGCGCAAGAAGAACCGCCGGGAACTCACGCCGCTGCTCGAGGCACGGCTGGCGGAGAAGACCACCGCGGAGTGGGTAGTGGCACTCAACGCCGCCGACGTGCCCAGCGGTGCCATCCTGGGGCTCGAGGAGGCGCTGCGCCAGCCGCAGGTGACGCATCGCGAGGTGCTGAAGAAACTGCCGCTGGACGGTTTCGGCGACATCGAGGTCTTCGGCCTCACCGCGCTGTTCGAGAAGACCCCGGGGACGGTCGACACGCCGCCGCCGAAACTGGGGGAGCACAACGGCGAGATCTACACGGCGCTGGGCATTACCGATGTGGACCAGGCTACATTGAAATCCAAGGGCGTCATCTGACAGGAGCCATCGTGGGAATGACCGTTGCAGAAAAGATACTGGCGCGCGCCGCGGGCCTGCCGTCCGTTGCCGCCGGGGACGTCGTGGAGCCGAAGGTGGACGTCGCGATGTCACACGAGAATGCCGCGCTGGTGATCAACCAGTTCCTCGAGGTGTTCGAGGGCACCGGCCTCGAGCCGAAGGTCTGGGATCCCTCGCGCGTCGCGATCATCTTCGATCATCGCGTGCCCGCCGAATCTCCCAAGACCGCGACGAACCAGAAGAAGATCCGGGAGTTCGTCGCCGCCAACGGCATTGGCAAGTTCCACGACATCCGCGGCGACGTGGGCGGCATCTGCCACCAGATCCTTCCCGAGTATGGTTACGTGCGCCCCGGCTTTGTCGTGGTGGGCACGGATTCCCACACCACGTCGCACGGGGCGCTGGGCGCCTTCAGCTTCGGCATCGGCGCCACCGAGATGGCGTCGGTCTGGAGCCTGGGCTTCGCCGTGAACATCGAGGTGCCGGAAACGATCAAGGTCGTGGTGACGGGGAAGTTCCCCCCGTTCGTGGGTGCCAAGGACCTCATCCTCAACGTCATCGGCACGCTCACCGCGCAGGGCGCCAACTACAAGGTGCTCGAGTTCCACGGTGAGACCATTCGCCGGATGAACACCAGCGGGCGCATCGCCATCTGCAACATGAGCGTTGAGGCGGGCGCCACCTCGGGCATCGTGCCGGGGGACGAAGAGACGGTGCGGTACCTGCGTGAAGAGTCGGGCGTGACCGACGCCATCAACTGCGTGGTGCCCGACGCCGACGCGCGCTACATCCGCACGCTCGAGGTGAACGTGTCGACGCTGGTGCCGCAGATAGCCTGCCCGCATACGGTGGACAACGTGAAGCCGATCAGTGCGGTGGCCGGCACCAAGGTGCAGCAGATCGTCATCGGCAGCTGCACCAACGGGCGGCTCGACGATCTTGCCATTGCGGCCGACATCCTGCGCGGACGGAAGGTGGCCGTGGGCACACGGATGCTGGTGTTCCCCGCATCGGGCAAGATCTTCGCGCAGGCCATGGACAAGGGTTACGTGCAGGACTTCATGAAGGCCGGCGCCGTGGTCATGAACTCGGGCTGCGGACCCTGCCTGGGCGTGCACGAAGGCGCCCTCGGCGACAACGAGACCGCCCTCAGCACCACCAATCGCAACTTCAAGGGGCGCATGGGCAACCCGAAATCCGAGGTCTACCTGTGCAGTCCGGCCGTCGCGGCCGCCTCGGCCATCACCGGCGTCATCACCGATCCCAGGAACAGCTAACGCCGCGAGGCAGGAGTCTTTTGTGGCCAAGGTCATCATTGCGCTGGGAAACGACATCAGCACCGACGACATCTACCCCGGGCGCTACATGGCCACGGTGCTGCCGTCGGAGACCCCGCAGTTCGCGTTTGCCGATCGCACGGACTTCAACACTCGGCTGAAGGCCAGGGAGTTTCCTGCCGGCAGCGTCATCGTGGGCGGCGAGAATTTCGGCTGCGGCTCGAGCCGAGAGCAGGCCTGCTCGACGCTCAAGGGCTACGAGGTCACCGTCGTGGCCAAGTCGATATCGCGCATCTTCCTGCAGAACAGCATCAACCTCGGCCTCAAGGTGGTGCTGTGCCCCGCCATCGAGGCCAGCGAGGGTGATGAGCTGGAGATCACCGCGGACAAGGTGCTGAACAAGACCACCGGCAAGAAGTTCGACCAGGTGAAGATGCCCGCCTCGCGAAAGGGCATCATGGACGCCGGGGGACTGATTCCCTACACGCGGACGTTGCTGAAGGCGCGCAGGTAGCGGTCGTGCAGATGGCGCGTCGTCAGGATGCTTGCCATACTCGTCCAGAACGCGGGTTGCGAGCCGTTTTGACGTCATGACGTCATAACGTTAACGTACAGATATGCCGACCACCAAACGCGCGACCGTCTACTTCGACGCGTCATTGCACCGCGCCTTGCGTCTCAAGTCCGCTGAGACGGACGCCAGCATGTCCGAACTCGTGAACGCGGCCGTTCGCCGCAGCCTGGCTGAGGACGCGGATGACCTTGCCGCGTTCCACGAACGCGCGAAGGAGCCCCGCGTCTCTTTCGAAGCCGTCGTCCGCGACCTGAAGAAGCGTGGCAAGCTATAGCATCCTGCTCACCAAGTCGGCCGCCAAGGAACTGGAGAGCGTACCGACCAAGGATCGTCGGCGGATCGTCATGAAGATCGGCACGCTCGCGAATAATCCACGCCCCGTGGGCGCGGAAAAGCTGAGCCGAGACGACAAGTACCGGATTCGGCAGGGCGACTACCACATTCTCTACGAGATCGTGGATGCGGGCCTCATCGTGACGGTCGTGCGCATCGGCAATCGCCGTGAGGTCTGTCGGCGGTAGGCGCAGGACTGTCGAGGCTCGCTGACGATTTGCGGTTAGAGAGCAAGCAACCTACGCCTCGGTTACCGCAATGGGCGCCGCCCTGCGAAGGGCAGCCAGAAGCAGCGTGTCCACATCCGGCGGCACGTGTATGCGCGCCACCACCGTCGGATGCAGAACGAGGGGCGGTGTAACGGTCAGCGTGTCATTAAGGAACACCACGTCGAGGTCATCGGCCAAATGTGGTCGCGCCCCACAGTGTCGCGCGTGGCAGCGGACTCGAGGGCGACATTCGCGAAAGTGACAGACGCGGCCCAGGTACCGTCCGGAGGTGTCAGTCAAGAAAACGTCTGCCGTCGAATTGATGCCCTGCGCGCGCCCCTGGAATCGCCGGGCAGCGTGCGCCAGCGCCTCCAATGCTGCGTCGCCGGTGATGGTCACCAACACGTCCGCGTCCTTCGGTCGACTCTTGGCCGTTACGAGCGAGCCGAGCATCGCAATCCGCGCCACCCCGGGGATCTGGCGAGCGGCCAGGACGAACTCGAGTGTCAGCCGAAGCAGCGTTCCACGTACCTCGACGGTCGTGCGGTCGCCGTATTGCCACTTGTCGTGCGGAACTTCGTTACGTGTCATCTGTCCTTCGCCAACGAGATTGCCCGTTGTCTCTCTAACGAAGTGCGGTTATGCCGGACGCCGACTGCAGCCTGCACCACCTATGCCTCCGCCATGATCTCGGCCGGATCCCACGCACGGCGACAGTGCCGGACCGTAAGCACCACCAGCCGTGTTGGCTTGATGCGATATAATATCAGGCGATACTTGCCGTACAGCACTTGCCGGAACTCGTCGCGGCTCGCCTCCGGTACCTTGCGCCCCGCCCGAGGATGGCGGCGGAGGCCTGCAGCCAAGGCAAACAAATCCTCGACCCACCGGCTTGCGCTACCGGGTCGCTGCGCGGCG
>DATCGU010000358.1:0-2079 GCA_036508735.1 Gemmatimonadaceae bacterium | reverse complement strand
GCCGGCGGCCCGCGGCGACCCTCACGAGAGCGCTTCCGGCCAGATGAGGTGGTCGTCAGCCGCCCAACTGGTCTATCGAAGCCTTGCGGAGCAGGTCAGGTTGGCTTGGAGGGGGTGATCGGTGGATTTGGGCTTAGCACCGTCGGCTTCGGCTTCTCTGCTTTGCTTTCCATGGGCATGCCTGATCTCGTGGAATCAATCATCTAGAGGTCGACCGTCTCCGGCCTCTCCCGCTCGTCCTCGAACCAGTCGCGCTGGTCGAAGCCGTCGTCGGTGATGCCGCCGAGGCTCATCTTCATGTACTTGCCGCTGGCTTCGGCGGCCACCGTGCCGTCGTCCAGGAGGATCTCGCCGTTGCCCTCGAAGAGGCGACGCGTGTCGCGCGTGATGCGCCCGACGCAGCGCAGCTCGCCGGTGAGGGGCAGCGGCTTGCGAAAGCGTGCGGTGAGCTCGGCCGTGACGCCCTACACATCCGGGTCGGCGATGGTGATGGCGCGGCCGATGGTCTCGTCCAGGATGGCCGTGCTGATGCCGCCGTGCAGGCGGCCGGGGTAGCTCTGGTGCTCCTCGCGGAGCGTGAACACGCCGAGGACCTCGGGGACCCCAGCCGCGGCGAGTTCGAGCACGTAGAAACGCCCGCGCAGCCCCACGGGTCCTCGGCGCCGCACACCAGGCACATGCGGCTGATGTTCTGGGCGGCGAGCACTCTGCGTCTGGCGCCGTCCGTTTCGGACCCCTTTCGTGCGCCGGCGTCTCCCCCGCATTCTACGCACTCGGGCCCAGCCTCAAGTGGCCGGGAGGTGAGTGGCTCACGCGTCTCGGCGGTGCGCAGCTCAGGCGTTTCGCGGGACGCGCTAGTCACCTGCGCGCGGCGGCCGAGCGCGGGCGCGGGACGGCGCCTCGCCCGGCGCCGAGCCCGGGCCGCCGCGCGCCGCGTGCCCGGCGTGCCCGTGCGCCTCCTCGTGCACGAACTTGCCTCCGCGCAGCCACGAAGCCATGGCCGCCACCAGACACATCACCGCGGCGAACACGAGCACGCCGATGAGCCCGTGCCGGAACGGCCCGGAGATGAGCGAGGGGAAAAACCGCTTGCCGAGGAGCGTCGATGCATCGAGGCGCGGCAGGGCGCCCAGCAGCTTGGCGCCGAGCAGCTTCTGCAGCGGGTTGTACCCGAGGAAGGCGGCGAACAGGTAGGCGGTGGGCGGCAGGCGGGAGAGCCCAGTGGCCACCTGGGCGGGCACCTGGTGCGTGGTGAGGCCCGCGAACATCGCCTTCGGCACGGCGGCCGTGAGGCCCACGACCATGAGTGAGAAGAACATGCCGGTGGACAGCGGCATGCCGACGGTCTGCATGGTGGCGCGCATCCCTGAGGCGATGCCACGGTTACGCGCCGGCACGCTGTTCATGATCGCCGCCGTGTTGGGGGCCGCGAACATGCCGAAGGCGAGGCCGTTGAGGAGAAGCACACCGGCGAACCAGGGGTAGTTGAAGTCGGCGGGGAGGGCCATGAGCAGGAGAAAGCTGAGCGCCGCCAGCAGCATGCCGGCTGTGGCGAACGGTCGGGCGCCATGACGGTCGGACAAGCGGCCGGAGATCGGCCCGGCCACCATGAAGCCCACTGTGAGCGGCAGCATGTAGATGCCGGCCCAGAGCGGGGTGTCCTTGAAACTGTAGCCGTGCAGAGGCAGCCAGATCCCCTGCAGCCACATGATGAGCATGAACTGCAGGCCGCCGTTGGCGATCGACGAGAGCAGCACGGCCAGGTTGCCGGCGGCAAAGGCGCGGATCTTGAAGAGCCGCAGCTCGAACATCGGGTCCTTGACGCGCAGCTCGATGAGGGCGAAGGCCGCGAGGACGGCCACCCCTCCAGCGATCATGGCGAGCACGAAGGGGCTGCCCCACCCCATGTTCGACGAGCCGTAGGGCTTGATCCCGTAGGTGACACCGACGAGGAGCATCAGCAGCCCTGCGGCGAAAGTGAGATTGCCGAGCCAGTCGATGCGGGCCTTCTGACGGGCACCGGTCTCACGCAGCATGAGGAACGCCCAGACCGTGCCCAGCACGCCGAACGGCACATTC
>DATCGU010000357.1:0-26869 GCA_036508735.1 Gemmatimonadaceae bacterium | reverse complement strand
CTGCGGCCACGACATGCACACCGCCATGCTGATGGGCACCGCCGAGGTGCTCGCCGGCATGAAGGCGCAGTTGCCGGGCACCGTCGTCTTCCTCTTCCAGCCCGCTGAGGAGGCACCGCCCAAGGGGGGCGCGGGGCCGATGATCGCTGATGGTGCACTCGACAACCCGAAGGTGGACGTCGTCTTCGGCCTGCATGTGGGCCCGGGGGCGCTCGGCACCGTGCACGCCAATCCCGGGGCCACGACGTCGGCCGCCGACGGTCTGCGCATCGTGGTCCACGGCCGGCAGACGCACGGCGCCTTTCCGTCGGCCGGCGTCGACCCCATCGTCGTCGGCGCGCAGATTGTGCTCGGCCTGCAGACGATCGTCAGCCGCCAGGTCAACATGAGCACCGCGCCCGCCGTCGTCACCATCGGCGCATTCCAGGGTGGCCTGCGCGAGAACATCATTCCCGACAGCGTCTGGATGATTGGCACCATCCGCACGCTCGACGAGGGAATGCGCAACGACATTCACATGCGGGTGGCACGCACCGCCGAGGAAATCGCCAAGTCGGCCGGCGCCACCGCTACGGTGACGATCACGCGTGGCTACGACGTGACGCGCAATGACACGTCGCTCACCGAAAAGATGTTCCCCACCCTGCGCCGCGTCGCCGGCCCGTCGATGGCCTCCGTCGGGAACCCGAGCAGTGCCGGCGAGGACTTCTCGAGGTTTGCCAGCAAGGTGCCCGGCCTCTTCATTTCGCTGGGCGTGACGCCGCCGGAACTCGACTGGCACAAGGCGGCCAGCAACCACTCCCCCCTCTTCCAGGCCGACGACAAGGGACTCGCCATCGGCGTGCGCTTGATGGCGAACATGGCGGTGGACTACATGCGGCTGGGAAGGGTACAGTAGGAGAGCGCGAGATCACCAGAGCGCGAGAAAGAGCCCGGCGAGACGAACTGTCCCCCCGGGCTCTCTTGCGCTCTGGTGATCTCGCGCTCTCGCGCTCTGCATTCCTCTACGTCCCGAAATCGTACCCGGGCACCGAGATCCGCGGGATCTCCTGGTTGATCACCCGCTCGATCGTCTTCACCATGGCAATCTCGTCGGCGCACATGAACGTGTAGGCATCGCCCGTCTGCGCCGCGCGCCCCGTGCGTCCGATGCGGTGCACGTAGTCCTCGGCCTGCTGTGGCACATCGTAGTTGATCACGTGCGTGATCCCGGAAATGTCCAGCCCGCGCTGTGCGATGTCGGTGGCCACCAGCACCTTCGTCTTGCCGTCCTTGAAGCGCTGGAGCGCCGATTCACGCTGACCCTGCGACTTGTCGGCATGCAGCGCGTCGGCATGGATCCCCGCCTCTTCGAGATGCTGCACCACGCGGTCGGCGCCGTGCTTGGTCCGCGTGAAGACGAGCACCGAGTCGAGCGCCTTGTTCTTCAGCAGTTCGGCGAGCAGTTGCGTCTTGCGCTGCTTCGGCACCGGATAGACAAAGTGCTGCACCGTGATGGCCGCGCTCGAGCGTCGCCCCACCTGCACCACCACCGGCTTGCGCAGGTACTTGCGGGCCAGCGCCTCCACCTCGGGCGGCATAGTGGCGCTGAACAGCAACGTCTGCCGGTACGACGGGATGGTGGCGAGGATGCGCTGGATCTGCGGTGCGAAGCCCATGTCGAGCATCCGGTCGGCTTCGTCGAGCACCAGCACTTCCAGCTCGTCGAACGAGACGTTTTGCTTCTCCAGATGGTCGATCAGGCGCCCGGGCGTGGCCACCACCACGTCGACCCCGCCATGCAGCGCCTTGACCTGCTGCTCGTATCCGACGCCGCCGTACACCGAGATGACATCGAGCAGCGCATACTTTCCGTACTTGCGAAAGCTCTCCTCGACCTGCTGGCACAGTTCGCGCGTCGGCGTGAGGATGAGCGCCCTGGTGCGGCGCGGTCCGTCTCGCAGGCGCTCGATGATCGGAATGGAGAACCCGGCCGTCTTGCCGGTGCCGGTCTGCGCCAGCCCCATGATGTCGCGCCCTTCCAGCGCGAGCGGGATGGCCTGGCGCTGAATGGGGGTCGGATGCGTGTAACCGGCATCGACGATCGCGCGCAACACCGTTTCGTGCAAGCCGAGTTCGGCAAAACTGCCGCCGTCGTCGGCCTCTGCAGCCGCTTCGGCCTGAGCCAGGCTGAGCCCTGCTGCCGTGACGTCCGGCGGCAGCGCGGCCGGCGTCGGTGCCGTTTCCTCTTTTGCACCCTTGGCGGCCCCCTTTGCAGCGACCGCCTTGGTGGCGGTTGCGGACTTGCCACGGCGTCCAGGGGCACGCGGGCGCGCCGGGGTCTTCTTCTTCGCGTTGTCTGTGGTCACTCTCGCAACCTAATCGGCGCCAATGGCCCCCGCCACGCGAGGTGCACGAAGAAATTCCTCCAGCAGCGCCGCAACCTGCTCCGCGGCCTCGACTTGCGGCAGATGTCCGATGCGCGGCAGCATCACCAGGCGCCCGCCGGGGATCGCCCGCACGCGCGCCTCGACATCCGCGGGCTGCACCACACGATCGTGCGTGCCGAACACCACCAGCGTCCCTGTCGGCAGCTGCGCCAGTGCAGCCTCCCGATGCAGACGGAAGTCGAACTCCTTGATCACTCGCAGCAGTGCGCGGAAGATGCCGCGCTGCACGTACGGGGCAAGCAACTCTTCCTCGTCGCTCGGCGACCAGGTGCCGTCGGGTCCGTATACGTCTCCCAGCACCAGGCGCGCCGCCGCGCGCGACGCAAAGGCGCGTGCAAGCGGCGCCAGCGCGTCCGGCACGGCCAGCAGCACGCGCGCGCGTCCCGGCACACGGCCGAATCCGGCCGGCGACAACAGCGCGAGGCGCTCGATCCGCGCCGGCTGCTGCCACGCCATCTCGGCAGCCACCGCGCCGCCCATCGAGTGCCCGATCACTGGAACCCGGGAGACACCGAGTGCGTCGAGCAGCATCCACATGCGGCGCGCATACGCCGCACGAGTGTACTGGCCATCATCGAGCACCAGTTGGCTGAAACCGTGCCCTGGCATGTCGGGCGCCAGTACACGCCGCCCGGTGGAGGCCAGCGCCGACAAGAGGCTGCGCCACTGATACGCCGACGCGCCATAGCCGTGGACCAGCAGCACCGGTGCCCCGGTCGGGCTTCCACTTTCCACGAGCCTGAGGCGGACACCGTCGGACAGCGTGACGTCGCGCGCCTCACACCCCGGGTACCCATCTGGAAAATGCGAGGGCCGGGTCACCAGCACCGGCCCTCTGTCACCGAACGCGGCATTTCGCGTGTCAGCGGATCTCGACGGTGCGGCCCGACAGCCGTGCGATGAGCCCGATGCGGAACGTGACGTCGGTCCACCGCTCGTCGCCCGCGGTCGAGTGCGGCTCGAGCGGGAAGAACGGCCAGACGAACGGATTGGGGGTCTTGGGCGTCGCCGTCCCCTTGTGTGGATGCCAGACGCCGTCGCGTCCGCAATCATCCACGAAACGTTCGTACATCTTGGACCAGGTCTCGTTGCGCCGCAGGAAGTTCAGGCGTGCCATCGTCTCCAGCCACGCGAGCGCCATGGGAATGTCGGCGTCCACCGCGTTTCGGTGCGGCAGCAGGTCGCCAAGCACTAGCAGCGGCACCGGAAGCATCTTCTTGCCCACCACCTGGATGGCTTCCTGGCGCGGCAGGGGACGCGCGAGGTATTCGTACAGCGCCTCCATGGCCGTGTAGTGCTCGTTGCGGAACAGCGGCATGTACGCCAGCATCTGCAGCGCGTAGAGCGACGGGGGCGAGGCCTCGGCGGCCAGCACCTGCTGGTTACCCACGCGTATCCACGGCTTCTGGGCGAGGGGCGAGGCGAGGAAGTCGATGATGCGCTCCAGCGTGCGGCGCGCGACGCCGCGCACACGCGGGTCCGACTCGAAGCCAGCCTGCGCCAGCGTCGCTCCGGCCGCCTCGCGCAACAGTTGGCGCAGGTGCGAGGCCACCTCGGGTTCGTGCGTCTTTCCCGGCTTGGGCTGAAACTCGTAAAGTTGCGCCGGCTCCTCGTCCTCGGCGAGCAGACGGAACAGCGAACGGCGGGCTTGGGCGACGGCGGGCGAGTCCTTGTCCCATCCAGACTCGAGCAAGCGGCGCACGGCATTGATGCTGCCAATGCCATCGAGCGACGACGAACTGCGTGAGGGCACCGCCAACATCGAGTTATTCCACGTGCCGTCGTACGACTGCCGCACCGCAATTTCTACGGACGGTCGATGGTAGTACGGCATGTTGGCGAACGAAGCGGGAAGCTGGTCACCGAGCCTCGCTACGTCGATAGTGGCGCGATACTGTATCGGTAGTGACGCATGCTCAAGCAACCAACCCAAGGGAAAGACCACCGGAGCCGGTGGTGGAGGGGGAGGAGCGAACGAGGGAACCACCGGAGCCACGGGTAAAGTCACTTCGAAATGCCCCCTGCTAACCTGTTGGCAGTCAATAAGATAACCGCGCAACTGCTGGTTTGCTTATATATGTAAAACGTAACTATACCCATTTTGCCGGAAATTGCCAGAGCATTTTCAACATCCCTGCGGGCTTGTATCCCCCGTGTCGACAGGCAGATTTGCGCGGATGCGCGGTGAATTCCTCGATCTGGACGGGTACCGGCTTTACTACTATGCGGCTGGCTCCCGGGGCGCGGGCGAGCCGGTTCTCTTTCTGCATGGCTTTCCGTCGTCGTCGCATTTGTGGGGTGGTGTCGTTGCCTCCATGCCCGGCGGCCACCGGCTGATCGTGCTCGACCAGCTGGGGTACGGACGCAGCGATCGCCCGGACGGCGCGCCCGTCAGCGTGTCGGCACATGCTCGGCGCGCGTTGGCGGTGCTCGATGCGCTCAACGTACCGCAGGCCTGCATTGTCGGGCACGACCTGGGAGGCGCCGTGGGACAGTGGCTCGCGCTCCACACCCCGGAGCGCGTGACGCGACTGGCGCTCATCAACAGCGTCGGACTGGACGCCTGGCCGCGGTGGCGAACGCGCGCAGCCCGGTCGCTTTCGGCCTTCGCCCGGATTCTGCCCGCGCCGTTGGTCGCCGGCGAGGTCTTCGCGGCACTCTTGCGCGGCTTCACCGACCGGGAGAAGGGACGGCATGCGCTGGATGCCTTCCTGCGGCCTTTCACCGAAGCCCGCGGGCGCAGCGCGCTGCTCGCCCATCTCGAGGCGCAGCGTCCCGACGAAACATCAGGCATGGCCTTGGGTGCGCTGCGTTCGCCCACGGCCATCGTCCACGGGGCTCGAGATCCTTTCGTGCCGGTGAGCCTCAGCCGTCGGCTACAGGGCGCCATTCCCGGCGCCACGCTCGACGTGATTGCCGGCGCCGCCCACTTTACGCCGCTCGACGCCCCCGACCGCGTAGCCGCCGCGGTGGGCGCACTGCTCGCGCGCTGACTACCTCATCTTTGTCCACAGCAGCACGGTGAGGCAGGCCGACGGGTCGTCAAACTCGATCGGGACGCCGCTCCGCCCCTTGTAGATCTCGATCGCGGCAAGGTACTCCACCGGGAAGTCCCTGAAGGTGACGAACCGCCCGTTCCTCGACTCCTCCGCCTTCATGCCGTCCACGTACACGATGCCCTTCTTGTACGTGCCGGAACCCGAGCCGCAGCGGTTGACGCGAAGTTCGTCGTAGCCCACGCCGGGGTACACCATGATCCCCGCCGTGCGCATCAGGAGCTTGGCCGTGTTGGTCTCCATCGCGTTCTCGATATCCACGCGGTCGAGGAACGTCCCAAAGCCGGCCCGGCGGCGCGTGAGAAAGTCGTCGATCCAGTGCGGGCGGAAGTTCTTCAGCGCCTTGCTGGAGTCGAGCACCACGACTTCCGGGAGCGCCTGGGCCGTGCGATCCAGCGAAATGGTGCCGTCCCAGATGTCGCCGGCCGTGACGGCCAGGCGGAATTGCACCGGCGTGAAGCCGATCTTGCGCACCAGCACCTCGTGCATGCCGGCGGCCACCGGATCGAATTCGAAGCGCCCCTTCTTGTCGGTGAAGGTGCGATTGGTGTCACCGAGCAGGACCTCGACCTCGGCGAGCCCCTTCTTGTCGGGGCCGGTGATCTTTCCGATGACCACGGCCGGCGGAGCCGCCATGCCGGGCTTGGACGACACCTGCTGGCCGAACGCCGGTGCCGCGCCGGCGCACAAGGCGGCGATGATAGCGGAGACAACACGCGTCCTGGCGACGCTGGACACCGGATGGCCTCCAGGTGAATGTCCTATACTTGTTACCGTCGCCGGTGGCGCGCGGTTCCCCACTTTACGACCCCAAGCACGCCGTGACGACGCCCCGCAGCACCGCCTTCGAGGCAATGATCGCCAGGAACCCGGACAATGCGCTCGCCCGATACGGGCTTGCCACCGAGTTGCTGAAGGTCGAGCGCTGGGCCGAGGCCATCGTGCAGCTGCAGCTGTATCTCGCGCAACTGGAGGATGAGGGCAATGGCTGGCTCAAGCTGGCCGACGCCCTGGCCCACGAAGGGCGCGGTGACGAAGCCCGCGCGGCCATCGCCAGGGGAATCGTCGCTGCGAACAAGCATGGACATGTGGGACTCGCGCAGGAGATGCGCGAGAGAGTGATGCAGAAGGCGGCAGAGTGATACAGCGTACGACGGACAGCGCGCCGAGGATTCTGCCATGCTCTGTCGTTCTCTCTCGTTCTCTGTCGTTCTCTGTCGTTCTCTGTCGTTCTCTCCCTAGAACATCGACATCGCCAGGAAGCTCCTCAGGCTGTCGTTCGACGCCCGCAGGCGCGAGGACAGCAGCCGGGTGCACGACCAGAGCACCTTGTAGGCCAGCTCGCGGTTGAAGTCCAGAAGCAGCTCGAAATCGCTGCGCGAGATCGTCAACAGCTTGCAGCCGCCGTTGGAGATGACGTCGGTGGACCGTTCGCTCCGGTCGATGACCGCCATCTCACCGAACAGGGCCCCCTTCTTGAGGATGGCCAGCGCTTCCTCGCCGCTGCCTGGTATCATGCGGCTCACCCGCACCTCGCCCTCGACCACGAGAAACAGGCGGTTCCCCGGCTCACCCTCGTGGAATACGTACTCGCCCGAAACGAACTCCTGCGTGCGGCAGACCTCCGAGACACGAGCGAGTTCTCCCTCGTCGAGGTCCTGGAAGATGGCGACTCCCTTCAGCAATTCGACGATATCGACCATCGAGCCCTCGGCGGGTGAAATGGGGCGCTTTGGCGAAGCTACCCGTCCCCCTCGGCGCTGGCAAGCATTCGTCGCGACGGGTTATGTTGCGCGGCATGGAGCGCGACACTCTGGCGACGCTGCCCAACGCCATCTCGCTGTCTCGCCTGTTGCTGGCGGCGCTCTTTCCGGTTGTCCACCAGCACGACTTGCGGCTGCTCATCCTTGCCGTGGCCGGCCTCACGGACTTTCTCGACGGCTGGCTGGCCCGCCGCCGGCACCAGTTCAGCCCGATGGGCGCCCTCATCGATCCATTCGCCGACCGGATCTTCGTGCTCGTCGCGGTTTGCACGTTGCTGCTCGAGGGAGAAATCGGTACGCTGGGATACTTCATCTTCATCTCGCGCGACCTGGCCACGGCCGGGGCCTTCGTCATCGCCCGCGCCATGACCTCCCTGCGCATGGCGACCTTCAAGGCGCGCTTCTCGGGGAAGCTGGCGACCGTTCTCCAGCTCGTCGCGCTGGTGGTCATCGTCATCGATCGGCGCGCCGGCGTCTGGGCCATCGGCGCCGTCGGCGTTGCGTCGCTGGTAGCCATCATCGACTACACCGCCGTCCTCTGGAGCGCGCGTGCGCGCAGCTAGCCTGCTGTGCCTGATGACGCTTGGGGCGCTGGCCGCGCCGTTGGCTGCCCAGGATATCGTCTTCGTGCCCCGCATGCAGCCCGAACTGCGCGCCGAGGCAGTGGTGGCGCGCGTCGCGTCAGCGCTGTTCATGGCCGGCGCCAACGTGCCGGTCGGTTACTACGTCCGCGCCGGCGCGGCGGCCGGCTTGGGTGTTGTCGCGCTGGATGGACGCGGCCAGCTGGCATTGCGGGCCGACGCCACGCTGCGATTCCTGCTCGACCCCTTTGCCGAGACGCGTTGGGGCCCGTACGCCGGGGGTGGCCTGACGGTGCGGCGTGACGGAAGTGAGCGCGCGGCCGTCGGGATGCTGTTCGTGCTGGGCGTCGAGGGCCGGCGCGGAAAGCGATGGAGTCCGGCAGCGGAACTGGCGTTCGGTGAGGGTGCGCGCTTTGCCGTGGTGCTGCGGCGCGCTCGCACCAACGGGCGCTGACGGCCGAGCGCCGCCGTCAGAACCCCCGGGACAAGTTGCCGCGGCGCATCCTGCCTTCAACGAAAGAACCCCTCGCCGGCTGCTGGCGGGGGGTTCGGCCTTTCGGTGTATCTGGTGTGCCTCAGGCGTTTACGACAATCTTGTCATTCGCCTGAACCGAAGCTGCAGTCTTGGGTGGCTGGGCAAAACGCTCGCCGAGTGTACGAAGCTCCGCAACCTCTACGGCCGACAGTTCGTGGTACCGCTCGGTGAAGTACTGCATCGTTTCGTCAAACCACTCCCGCTGGTGCTCCGGGTCGCACCCAGCCACTTCGCAACGGATAATGTGCTGGAACAGCTCATCGCGCGCCTGACTCTTCGGCGACGGTGCGTTGCTAGGCCTGCGAGTGTTGTTTCGACCCTTGATCATCTCATCCAAAAAGTAGTGAAAAGAAGTATCTCCGAAAGCTAAACGGGGCAAGCGCCGATTCATAGCTGTCGGGGACATTTCTTGCCCGTCATTCAGCCGTTACCCTTCGGTTTCTCCCGAAGGTGGCTGGCCTCCCGCATTGCCGGAGCCCACTCGGCCAGCAGTGCGGCCAGGGCGTGGGGAGCCTCTTCCGGCAGCAGCCGGCCGGCAGTCGGTACCGTGCGAAGCTCGGCACCCTTGATGCTGGTCGCCAGGCGGGTGGCGTCGGACGGCGCGCACCATGCGTCGAGTTCCCCTCGCAACACGAGCGTGCGCGCCGTAACCTTGGCGAGGTCCACGTCGTCCATGTCGTCATCCGACACCGCATTGGCCAGCGTCTGCAGGTGGCGCACGCCGTCAGCGCCCATGAACGGGGCGGCGTAACGCGTCACCAGCTTGGCCGGCATCGCGTCGGCCGAAGCGACGCTCTTCTCGAGCAGCGGTCCCAGCCAGGCCACCGCTCCCATCATCCCCCTCGTCGCCTCGAACAGGTGTCGCGCGGCGAGCCGCCCCAGCTCCGCCAGGTCGTCTCCGCGGCCCTTGCCCGGCGCCGGTGGGCTGATCAGCACCAGGCCGTGCACGCGCGATGGTCGCGTGGCCGCCAGCCGCAGGGCGACGGCGGCGCCCAGATCGACTCCCACCACCGTCGCTCGCCCGATGCGCAGCGTCGTCATGGCCTGCTCGACGCAGGTGGTTTGTGCGCCGATGCCAAAATCACCCTCCGGCGGCCGGTCAGACTCGCCGTGGCCCAGCAGATCCAGCGCCCAGGCCGTCACCGTGCCCAGGGGCAAGGCGGGGGCGACGTGGCGCCACAGGAAACTGGACGTGCCGAAACCATGGAGCAGCACCAGCGGGTGGTCGCCAAAGCCGAAACGTTCGGCGTGGAGTTCGCCGGGGCCGACGGGTATTCGGATGTGGTTGCGGAAGGACAATTTGAGACGATAGATGGAAAATAGACAATAGACGATAGACGATGGACCATTCGCACCGCGGCCGGACGATCAAAGGTACGCCCGTCGGTGTGGTCACGCACTCGGTCTGCGAATCGCCGATCCTCCCCATTCGGCCACCAGCACCAACCACCAGCCACCAGCCACCAGCCATCAACCACCAGCCACCAACCACCAGCCACTATCCACCAACCAGCGCCTTGAGTATCCCCCCCGCCGCCCTGTAGCTTTGCCATACCCTCTCAACCGACGGTGTCCCTCGTGGCCAGCACCAGTCCCCGCGCCTCGCAGAAGCGCTTCGTCTTTGTCCTCGCCGCCATCGCCGTCGTCGGCGTCGGCGTCCTCGGTTACGTTGCCACCCGCCCCAAGGGCGGCGGCGAAGCCATCGACCCCAACTTGCCGGTCGGCACCGCCCAGGGCTTCCTGATGGGCTCGCCTGACGCTCCGGTCAAGATCGTCGAATTCGCCGACTTCGAGTGTCCCGGCTGTGGCCAGTTCGCCACGGTGACGGAGCCGGATGTGCGGGAGCGCCTCATCAAGACCGGCTTGGTCTCGCTGCAGTTCTTCGTCTTCCCGCTCCCCATGCACCAGAACACCTGGGCGGCCTCCAACGCGGCGTACTGCTCCAACGAACAGGGGAAGTTCTGGGAGATGCACGACCGCCTGTTCTATACGCAGGACCTGTGGAACACGCAGGCGACCTCGAGCCCCGACAAGAAGATGATGGGCTACGCCAAGGACATCGGACTCGACGAGGGAAAGTTCGAGGAATGCTATGCCAGCAAGAAGCACTATCCGAACATCAAGGCCAGCGGGGCCGAAGCCGAGCGGGTCGGCATACAGCAGACGCCGACACTCATCATCGGTGGCAAGAAGTACGTTGATCAGCTCAGCTACGACCTGATCAAGAGGCTGGTCGACGAAGAAATCGCGAAGGCCGGCAAGTCCGACACGTCCAAGAAGGGCGCGAAGTAATGCGACGGATGGTCATCGCGGCGATCAGCCTCGTCGGGCTGTTCGTCGCGATGTATCTCTGGCTCTACAAGCTCGGCGTCCTCGGCCAGCTGAGCTGCAGCATCGGCAGTTGCGAGACGGTCAACACCAGCAAATGGGCCACGCTCATGGGGCAGCCCGTCGCCTTCTGGGGCGTCTGCTTCTACGTCGCCATGCTCACCGTTGCCGTGCTGGGCACCCTGGAGAGGTTCGAGGGCGACCGCCGCATCGCGTTGGCCCTCACGGTGATGACCGGTGGGGGCGTGCTGTTCAGCGGCTGGCTGACGTACCTCGAGCTCGCCGTCATCCACGCCATCTGCCAGTGGTGCGTGGTCAGTGCGGTACTCGTGCTGGTGATGTTCGCGCTGTCGGTGGCGGAGTTAACGGCGAGATCACCAGAGCGCTAGAACACGGGAGCGCTGTGCCTACGCCCTCTTGATCTGCCCGTGCTTGCCGTCGGAGGCCTCGCTGAGGCGAAGCCGCGGCCGCAGGTCATCGCTCCATTCCTCGCGCTGCGCCGGCAGGAGTTCGCGGCCCAGCACCACCAGCACGCGCGTGACGACCGCCGATGCCAGGGGCTCGGGTACCGCCATCTCACGGATGTATGTGTCGATGGCGCGGTCGAACGCCAGTTCCTCGGCGAGCGCGTCGACGAACGACAGCGCGTTCTCGACATGCGTGCGCACCAGTGCTTCCTCGGCGCGCGCTTGCGCCAGCCGCATCCGGCGGTCGGCGGCCGGCTGCAGCTTGCGGGGGAAGAGCGATTCTGGAAGGAACCTGTCGAGCATAATGTAATTACGCGTGAGGGAGGGACTTTGTTACAGGAGTTCAGGTGATAGATGATAGATGCTAGGTGCTAGATGCCAGATACACAACCTAGCACCTAGCACCTAGCACCTAGCATCTAGCCCCTGCCCCTAAGGACTGCCATTCCCAGCGCGGCGAGGGTCGCCACTACCGCGATCGCCCACGGCAACCACCACGGGCCTCGCGCCAGCAGGCCTCGCACGCCGCCCGACACCGCCGGGGCGCTGCGGAGGGCGAGGGCGATCTCCGCCGCACGCTGGGGACGCCGGCTGGGAGCCTTCTCCAGGCAGTGCATCACCAGCCGGGCCAGCGGCGCGGGTGTGTCGGGGCGGCGCTTGCCGACGGGTTCGGGCGTCTCCTGGACGTGCGCGATCATTACCGCCTGCGGCGACTTGCCGCGGAAGGGCGGATGTCCGCACAGCATCTCGTACGCCACGGCACCCACGCTGTAGATGTCGGCGCGATGGTCCAGCGACGGATCACCCGCCGCCTGTTCGGGCGCGATGTACGTCGGCGTGCCGAGGCTCGTGCCTTGCAGCGTCAGGCGCGGGAGGGGAGTCTCCTGCGAGGCGGAGTCGCTCACCGCCTTGGCAATGCCGAAGTCAAGCACCACGGCCTGCCCGTGAAAGAGCATCACGTTCTCGGGCTTGATGTCGCGATGCACCACACCCTGGGCGTGCGCGTACTCGAGCGCCCCGGCGACCTCCACGAGGATCTGCGTGATGCGCTCCACCGGCAGCGGCCGTTCCCTGGCCATCAACTCCCGCAGTGACTCCCCTTCCACGAAGGGCATGGTGTAGAACAACGTGCCCTGAATCGCGCCCGCGTGCAGCAGCGGCACGATGTGCGGATGCTGCAGGCGCGCCGCCAGCGAGATTTCCCGCTTGAACCGCTCGGCGCTGAGGGTCGCCGCGAGTTCGGGGTCGAGCACCTTGATCACGACCTGGCGATTGAGCGCGCGCTCCGTGGCGAGAAAGACCCGCGACATGCCGCCACGCGGCAGTTCTTCCTGGATCGTGTAGTCGCCGGCGAGGGTGTCCTCCAGCGCCGCGCGAAGGTCAAGTGCCATGGATCACCTCGAGGTGACACCGCCGCGCCCGGCCGCCCCATCGTTGGGGCACCGGGCTAAGCGTCGAACGCGACTTCCGCCTTCCGTCCCGAATTCCGGAATCGCATTCCAATTCCGTCATCCGAGTTCCGGTTCAGCTTTCCTCCGCCTCATACTGCTCCTTAAGTGACGCGACCACGCTGGGATCCGCCAGCGTCGTTACATCCCCCAGGGCCCGTCCCTCGGCGATGTCGCGCAGGAGACGGCGCATGATCTTCCCCGATCGGGTCTTCGGCAGGTCGGCGCTGAACAGGATGTCGTCCGGCCGCGCGATGGCACCGATCTTCTCGGCCACGAAATCGCGCAGCTCGTCACGCAGCGCGGGGCTCGGGTGAAACCCGTCGCGAAGCGTCACGAAGGCCGCAATGGACTGCCCCTTCAGTTCGTGCGCCTTGCCGACCACCGCCGATTCGGCGACCGCCGGGTGCTCCACCAGCGCGCTTTCCACCTCCATGGTGCCAATCCGGTGGCCGGCGACGTTCAACACGTCATCCACCCGCCCCAGTATCCAATAGAAGCCGTCGTCATCCCTCTTCGCGCCGTCACCCGGGAAGTACAGGTCGGGACGCCCCGGCCACTTGGTGAAGTAGGTCTCCACGTAGCGCGCGTCGTCGCCCCAGATCGTGCGGAGCATCGACGGCCACGGCCGGGTGAGCGCCAGCAGGCCGCCGCCCACCGGAATGACCTTGGCCTTCGCATCGAGCAGCTCGGCGAAGTAACCGGGGAGCGGCATGGTGGCGCTCCCCGGCTTGGTGGCCGTCACACCGGGAAGCGGCGCAATGACGATCGATCCCGTCTCCGTCTGCCACCACGTGTCGACGATCGGACAGCGCTCGCCACCGATGACCCTGTTGTACCAGATCCAGACCTCGGGATTGATCGGCTCCCCCACCGTGCCAAGCAGGCGCAGGCGCGACAGGTCGTGCCGGGCCGGATGCTGCTCGCCCCACTTCATGAAGGCGCGAATGGCCGTTGGCGCCGTGTAGAACACCGAGACGCCGTACTTCTCGCAGATATCCCAGAACCGGTTGCGCTCGGGCCAGTCAGGCGCTCCTTCGTACATCACGCAGGTGGCGCCGTTGGCCAGCGGGCCGTACACGAGGTACGAGTGTCCCGTGATCCAGCCGACGTCGGCCGTGCACCAGAAGACGTCGTCGTCCTTGAGGTCGAACACGTACTTCGAGGTCATGGCGACGCCCGTCAGGTAGCCGCCGGTGGTGTGCACGATTCCCTTCGGCTTGCCGGTCGTTCCCGACGTATGGAGGATGAACAGCACCTCCTCGGCGTCCATCGCCTCCGGCGGGCAGCTCGCCTTGGCGGTCTGCATCAGGCGGTGCCACCAGTGGTCGCGGCCTTCCTTCATCTGTGCAAAGGACTCATCGCCCAGGCCGCCGGGACGGCGCTGCACCACGATGACGTCCTTCACGCACGGGGCGCCCTCGAGCGCCTTGTCGACATTGCGCTTCAATGGAACGACCTGCCCGCGACGGTAGCCACCGTCGGCCGTGATCAACACCTTGGCCTGGGCATCGTTCATGCGGTCGCAAAGCGATTCCGGCGAGAAGCCGCCGAAGACCACGGCGTGGATGGCGCCGATGCGTGCGCAGGCGAGCATCGCAATGGCCGCCTCGGGAACAAGCGACAGGTAGATCCCCACACGGTCACCGCGGCGGACGCCCAGCGACTTCAGCACATTGGCGAACTTCTGCACTTCGCGATACAGGTCCCAGTAGGTGAGCACCCGTGAGTCGCCCGGCTCCCCTTCCCAGATGAGTGCGGCCTTGTTGCGCCGAGCCCCGCGTACGTGACGGTCGACACAGTTGACGGAGACGTTCAGCCGTCCGCCCTGGAACCACTTCGCGTGCGGCGGCGTCCACTCCAGAGTGTCGGTGAAGGGCACCATCCACTCGAGTTCGTTCGCGTGCCGGGCCCAGAACGCCTCGAAGTCGCGCTCGGCTTCCGCGTGCAGTGCGCCGTCGTTGGCGGCGGCATGATGCCGAAAATGGTCGCTCGGCGGAAAGGAGCGATTCTCGGTGAGCAGGGTGTCGATGTCGGACATGGCGTAGGAAGACAGAGTACGGCGGAGCGAGGGAGAGTACTACAGATGACGAGAGAGTACGACAGACAGGCTTACACCGATAGTCCGGGCGCGTTCGTGATGCCACGAAATCCGGGCATTGGCGCCGCAGCAGGCTCCCCGAGTGTCGACCCGTCGTTTGCGCGCCGCCGGCGCGCCGCCGGCGCGTCGGCGTCACGTCCGACCGGCAATTCGTGCGTTGTGACGGTTCGAATTCCGCGCGTGACTGTGCCCGAATATGACGGTGTTCGGCACGATGCGCCCGAGGGCGCGCGACGCGCAGAGGAAAGCAGCCATCACGATGTGACGGTCGCGTAAGTGACAATAAGACATGTAGTTACCAAGTCGTGCGAGTTGGCACGATTCTCGCATCTTTCCTGGGCAACAACTGAAACGCTGCACCACCCGACAAGAGCACACCTGCCGCGAGGCGGGGCCGCAAAGTCAGGAATCTCGGAAGAGCGAGATCGTCCGGCTGCCGAAAGTGAGCGAGGGGTCCGACTGGACCGCGCACGGTAACTGGATGCAACTGCGGATCGCGATGGTCGGAGGCAGCGTAGGGGAGGCCCCGGTGATTCCGCTAACCGATCCAGACCGCTTCGTCCTGCAGGCTCCTGAGCGCCTCGTCTCGGACAACCGACTCGACTTCCGTCGTGACGCACTCGAGCGGCTCTCCAAGGCGACGGCCGATGGCGCCCGGCGGATCACCATCGATCTTCGCGAGACGCGCGAGGTCGATGCCAGCGGACTCGGCGTGCTCGTCCTGGTGCAGAAGCGGGCGCGTGAGAGTTACCTCGCCACCCACCTCACCCACACGCCACCCAGCGTTCGCCAGTTGCTGCGGCTCACCCAGCTCGAGTCGCTCTTCGAGTTCGAGGACTGACGGAGGTCCCGGCGCCGGCGTCGGCGTACACAATCGCCGAACACGCGTATTGGCGCGACATTCGACCGGGTCCGGCACAACGTGCCGGGCCCGGTCTTCGTTGTACCTGTGCCTCCGCACTTCACTGTGCCTGTTCTCCCGTCCCTCACTCTGCCTGTTCCTCTGCACCTCACAGCGCCTACCAGCCATGATACTCTCCATTCGCCCTGCAGCGTTCATCGCCGTACTCCTCCTCGCCGGCTGTGCGCCCCGTCCTTCGGTGTCGCCGCCGTCGATGTACGCCAAGCGCGCCGAGTCGGAGCGCGGAATGGTGACGGCATCGCATGCCGATGCCGCAGCCGCCGGCGCGGCCATGCTTCGCGCCGGGGGCAATGCCATTGATGCCGCGGTGGCCACCGCGTTCGCGCTCGGCGTCGTCGATCCGTCGCAAACGGGGTTGGGGGCGGGCGGCGGGATGATCGTCTGGCATCACGGCACCGGACGCGCCGATGCGCTGGACTTCTACTCGCGCAGTGGCGCCGACCCCGACTGGTCGCGCACCGACACCACGGCAGGTCGTCGCCCCATCAACGGCCGGGCGGCCGGCATCCCGGGCGCGGTGGCCGGACTGCTCGAGGCGCATGCCAAGTGGGGCAAGCTGTCCCGCGCTCAGGTGATGGCACCGGCCATCGCGCTGGCGCGCGACGGCTTCATCGTCTCGCCGCTGCTGGCGCGCACCTCGGAGAGTTCGCGCGCCAAGCTGTCGGCCGACAGTGCCGCGGCCGCGCTCTTCCTCCCCGGAGGCCAGGCTCTGCGACCGGGCGAGCGCCTGGTGCAGTCACAGTTGGCGCAGACGCTCGAGGCCATCGCCCGTGACGGCCGGACTGCGTTCTACGAAGGGGTGCTCGCCGAAAGGGCGGTGGCAAAGCTGCGCTCACTGGGCAGCCCGGCGACGATGGCCGATTTCAAGAACTACCCGGTGGCCTTCACGCGACCGCTGTGCACGCCGTGGATGGGATACACGCTGCTCTCGGCCGCACCGCCGCTGGGCGGAGCCACTCCCCTGGAGGCGCTCAATCTGCTGGCCGCGTCGGCAGCCGCTCAGCTGGGTTCGCCTACGACGCAGGGTGCGGCCGCGGTGCAGATGGTGGGCGCGATGCGCGTCGCTGGTGCGGACGCCGGGCGCTACCGCGGAGATCCGGCGGACTTTGCCGCGCCGGCCCGCGGCCTCACCAGCCCCGCGTTTGCCGGCAAGCGCGCGGCGCTTGTGGCGGGCATCGAGGGTGGCAGCGCCATTGAGCCCGGCGATCCGTGGCTGGACGATGCCGCAGCTTCATCCGGCGCCTGTGTGGCCCTCGACGGCTGGGGCGCCAGCAAGCTGGGTCCCGATCGCGCGGCGCCGGCACGCTCCGGACGTCCAGGCGAGGAAGACGCCGCGGCCGCGACGAATACCTCGCACTTCAGCGTTGTCGACGGCGACCGCAACGCCGTGGCCATGACCTTCACGGTCGGTGTGCTCTTCGGCTCGGGCGTGTACGTGAACGGCTACTTCGTGAACTCGGGAGCATCCAACTTCGACAATGCCACCCGCGGCCCGAACCGCTACGGCAGTTCCACGATCTCGCCGACGATCATCCTCAAGGGGAACGACGTGCGCATGGTGGTGGGTGCCGCCGGCTCGCAGTACATCCCCACGGCCACCACACAGGTGGCGTTCCGCCACCTCGCGCTGGGCGAGGATCCGTGGCTGGCCATTGCGTCGCCTCGCCTGCAGCCGGCGCAGGGGCGCACGGTGGAGGTGGAGGCGGGCTTCGCCCCCGAAGTGTACGCCGCACTGCGTGCGAAGGGCTACTACCCCCTCTCACGCGTGGGGGACATCATGTTCGGCGGCGTGCACGCCATCGCCGTGGTGAAGGGAAAGCTCATCGGCGTCGCTGACCCGCGGCGGGATGGGGCGGCCGTGGGCTGGTGATCCCCAATCGGCTCTTATGCTTCATCCCTGGCACGACCTCCCCGTTGGCGCGCACCCGCCCGAGATCGTCACGGCGGTCATCGAAATTCCGCGCGGCAGCCGCAACAAGTACGAACTCGACAAGGAGTCGGGGTTCTTCAAGCTCGATCGCGTGCTGTACAGCGCCGTGCACTATCCCGGCGACTACGGGCTGATCCCGCGTACGCTGCACGAGGACGGCGATCCTCTCGATGTGCTGGTGCGCATCAATGAACCGACCTTCACCGGCTGCCTCATCGATGTGCGACCCATCGGTATCCTGCGCCTGCGCGATCGCGGCGAGCCCGATGACAAGATCCTCGCGGTGCCGGTGAACTCACCGCACCACGAGGAGCACTTCGACATTGCCGACATGCCACAGCACTACCTGACGGAGATCGAGCACTTCTTCCACATCTACAAGGACCTGGAGGGGAAGCGCTGCGAGGTGCTCGGCTGGGGGAAGAGCGAGGAGGCGATGAAGGTGATCGTGGAGTCGATGAAGAGGTACAATGAATCGGAATTCGGATGACGGAATTGGAATGCCGAATTCCGATTCGTACTAATATCCTCGCAGTCGGCGCTTCCACGCCTCCATCATGCCTTCGTTGGGCAACCTCGTCTCGACGCGCACGGCGCCCATGAACGCCACTCCCTTCACCCGGATCACCGGCGCGTCGATCGTGCTGGCCGCGCCCGCCGTCCGGTCGGAGAACTCGCCCAACACGGCGAGGCCGTCGACCTCGGCGTGGAGTCCCGGCGGCAGGACGATGCGCACCTCGCCCATCATCGCCGTGGCGTCAATCTCCACGCCCTCCGCCGGGATTTGCGCCTCGCGCAGGTCGAGGCGTATCGCTCCCATCGCGGCGAAGAGATGCAGGCGGCTGGGCACGGTCCAGTTTCCCTTTCGGCGGACCTCGCCCATGAGTGCCAGGAATCGCTTCTCGCGAGGTACGGTCGCCGCCGACGCCACCGAGTACTGCGGCAGCGTCTCGAGCGCCACCGGCGACGGCACGAGCACCGGCAGGCCGCCGAGCAGTGCCTGCAGTTCGGCGGTCGAGGCGGCGCGGTAGACCTTCTCGAACCGCAGTTCGAGTTCCTGCGTGGTGAGGTGGTCCTGCGCGAAGTGCGAGGCGAGCGCCTGCACGGCGCGCTCGCGTTCGAGTTCGAGGCTCATGCGCTCCCTACGGGTCCGTCCGGCCTACGGTTGCGCCCCGATGGCGCCGTGATCCACGGGTTCGGGCTCGTCGGTGAGCAGGAAATGCTCATAGATCAGCGCGGCGATGATCGCCCCGGTGATCGGCGCCAGCCAGTAGATCCCCTGAGCCTCGTAGATGCCGCTGGCGAACGCCGGACCGAAGGTGCGTGCGGGGTTCACCGAGCCGCCGGTGAGCGAACCGAAGGCCAGAATGTCAGCCGCCAGCGTCAGGCCGATGCCGAATCCGCCGACTTTCGGAGCGCGATGGTCCACCGCCGTGCCGAAGACCGCCCACATCAGGAACATCGTGCCCACCATCTCGAGGACGAACGCCTGTCCGGTGGAGATGTCGAGGGACACTGACTGGCCGCCACCGCGCGTGGCGGCAAACACCGCCACCGGAAACGCGAACTTGAGCGTGAAGGCCGCCGCGGTGGCGCCGGCGAGCTGGGCCGCTACGTACAGCCCGGCCATCATGGGCTCGATGCGCCGCACCACGAGCATCCCGATGGTGATCGCCGGGTTGAAGTGCGCGCCGATGTGCATGAAGGCCGACACGAAGATCGACAGCACGAGGCCGTGGGCGAGGGCGACGGCCACCAGATTGCCGCCTCCCTGCGAGGTTTGCATGATGGCCGCGCTGCCGACGAATGTCAGGGCGAAGGTGCCGATGAACTCGGACAGGAAGTGCCGGAGGGAGTCGCGCATGGACAGTCTGGAGTTGGAGGTCGTCGGGGACCCGGGGGCGAAGCGAAGCTAGGCCGTCGTGAGCGGCCCAGCTACCCCTCGAGCTCGCCGGTCTCCTCATGCCGCTCATCCGGCTGTCGTTCGAAGCACCCGTAATGGCGGTGATAATAGACGAGTGGTTCCCCGTCAAACGCGCGTGCGCCGACCACCTCACCTACGATGATCTCGTGATCACCGCCCGGATGCACGGCCACCCGCCGGCACTCAAGGTGCGCCACGGCGCCGTCAATCAGCGCCGGTCCCGACGCCGCGCGGGTGAACGGGACGCCGTCGAACCGGACGATCGTCTGGTCGGCGAAGCGTCGTGACAACCCGCTCTGTGCCGCGCCGAGGATGCTGACGCCGAACGTCCCGGCGGCGTGCAGGTGGGGCAGCAGCGTGGCCGCCGCATCGATGCAGAGGAGCACCAGCGGTGGTTCGAGCGACAGTGACAGGAAGGCGGACACCGTCATGCCGTGGTCGCTGCCGTCGGCGGCACGCGCCGTGACCACCGTCACCCCCGACGCGAATCGCGAGAGTGCCGAGCGGAAATGGGCGTCGTCCAGCGGGCTCACAGGCGCCAAGCGTACACGGCGACCAGGCCGCCCACCGCCGTGGCCAGCAGGTTCACCACATCGTTCGTCATCCAGCGAAGCCCCGCCGCGTGACGGCTGCGAAAGCCGCACGTGTGCACCCGGCGCTCGGTCCAACGGGCGCACTGCTGGCACCACCGGCGCGACTGCACCGACGCACCCAGGAGCGAATCGGTGACGGCGCCGGCGATGCCGCCCACGAACACCGCCTCGAGACGCGGGATGTCGAACGGCGTCGTGAACGAGGCCACGGCGAGCAGCGCGATGAGGAACGCTCCTGCCACCAGCGCGCCCATGCCGAAGGCGCTCACCCCGCCGGAGGTGCCGGGCGGCACGTGCCGTCCGGTGAGGATCGACCTCGGCGCGGCATTGAGGGCCATGCCCAACTCGGTGGCCCAGGTATCGGCGGTCGAGGTGGCCAGCGCGCCAAAACCGAACAGCCCCGCATCCCAGCTTCCGCGCGCCCCCCAGATCACGGCCGCCGCAGCAAAGAGGCCGCCGTTGGCCAGCACCTGCCAGGCGTCGCGTGCCCGCTCATCGGGAAGTACGTCGCGCGAACGTTCCCGCTTCTCGCCGGCGCGCCAGCCACCGATCAGCATCGAACTGAAGAAGAACGCCGCGAGCGCGACTGCCCATCCGATGCCGCCCGCCATGGCCGCCGTGCCGAGCGCGAACGCCGAGTACTGGCCGCCGTAGGTGAGCTGGCCGCGGCGATAGGCGCGCACCGAGGCAAGCCCAACGAGGACGGCGCCGATGAGCGTGCGGGGAAGGATGTCCATGAATGCAGGTGAGGAACTGCCGGAAACCCTGTGGGAAACTCTACGGTGCTTGCGGTCCACGCAAGCTCGCGTGGTGCGACTCGCCGAGCGCTCGACTGTTCCGCGCCTCGTCCGCTGGTTAGTTTGCCCCAGCAATGCCTGAACCCGTCGATCCCCTCATTCCGCTGAGTCTCCTCGAGGCCGTCCGCACGGTCGACATGCCCGACAACGACTTCGAGGCCGAGTTCGTGCACGAGCTGCGCAACAAGCGGCTCGGACTCAGTGACACGGTGTTCGCGCAGATCAAGCGCTTCACCGAGGCCGTGCGTCGCAAGCAGCGCACCGATTTTGCCGAGGCGGTGGGAATCGCCCGGCTCATCGGGCGCCGCCCGGATGCCGAGGCTGTCTTTCGCGAGGCGGGTCGTCATTTCGCGCGCCAGGTGTACCTCACCATCTCGCCGCTGACGCGCCGCCTGTTGAAATCGCTGCCCGCGCTGTTCACGCGCCCCATCGCGCTGCGGCATGTGCGTCGCATTGTCCAGCGCTACGCGCGGGGGACGGTGCGCCGCGTGGGCGGCACCATCATGATGGAGATTGGCGAGTCGGTGACCCGCGATGCCACGCCCAAGCTCGGCGGCTGCGTCTATTATGAGTCGGCGCTGCGCGAGCTCATTCAATTGATGGTTGGCGGAGTGGGCGCCGTCGACCACGTCCGCTGCGCGTCCCGCGGCGAAGGGAGCTGCGAGTGGCGCGCCGAGTGGCGCCCCGTGCGCGGCAAGGGATAATCCAATGCTGTCCTCTGCTTCCATTGTGCCCCTGCAGTCCGCCCTGCGCGAAGCGGGCCTGGACGGCTGGTTGCTGTACGACTTTCGCGGAATCAACGCCATTGCCAAGGGGCTCGTCGGCGTCGAGGGCTTCGTCTCGCGCCGCTGGTTCGTGTGGGTGCCGGCGTCGGGGACACCGACGGTCATCACGCACGTGATCGAGCAGGCGCCGTGGCACGCCTGGCCCGCCGGGTGGGAGAACATCAGGTACAGCGCATGGCAGGAGTTCGAGTCGGCCGTCGCGCGCTTGGTGAAGGGACGGCGCATCGCCATGGAGTATTCGCCGGGCGATGCCGTGCCGTACGTGGATCTCGTACCCGCCGGCGTGCTCGAGATGGTGCGTGCCGCCGGCGCCACGGTGGTGTCGTCGGGCGACCTGGTGACGCGCTTCCTCGCCGTCTGGGACGATGCCCAGCGGGCTACCCACAAGGTGGCCGCCGAACAGCTGAAGGACATTGCCTACGCGGCCTTTACGCGGGCGGGCAAGGCGGCGCGCGCCGGCGCTCCGGTCACCGAGTATGCGCTGACCGAGTGGATCCGCGGCGAGTTTGCGAGGCTGGGCCTCTGGACCGATCACGGGCCCAACGTATCGGCCACCGAGAACGCCGCCAACCCGCACTACGACCCATCGCCCGACCAGCCGCGGCTTCTCAAGGAAGGCGACATCATCCTCATCGACCTGTGGGCGATGGCGCCGGGCGGCATGTGGGCCGACCAGACCTACATGGCGAGCATCGGAGCGCCCAGCGCGCGTGCGGTGGAGGTGTGGAATGCGGTGCGCGACGCGCGCGACGCGGCCATCGCGCTGCTGCGCGAGCGGCTCGCCTCGGGCGCGCCGGTGCGTGGTGGCGAGGCCGACGACGCGGCGCGTGCGGTCATCACCAAGCGGGGCTTCGGGCCGTACTTCACGCATCGCACCGGGCACAGCATAGACTCGAGCGGGCTGCATGGCTCGGGTGCGCACCTCGACAACCTCGAGACGCGGGAGGAGCGCGTGCTGCTGCCGGGGGTCGGCTTCTCCATCGAGCCGGGCATCTACATCGCCGGCGAGATCGGCATGCGCAGCGAGGTGAACGCGTTCCTCGACGGGCGCACGCTGGTGGTGACGCCAAGCGAGCCGCAGCAGGAGATCTTCGTGGTCTGAGCAGGGTGCCGGACTTCCGTATCGGAGGTCGGGCGAGTTTCAACTGCGGAACTCCCGATTGCGCGGATAACAGGGATCACAGGGATAACGACAACAACCCTGGAGTTCATCCATTTTGATCCGGGAATCCCTGTTATCGGGAGTTCCGCAGTAAGATTGTAGCTGCAGCCAGACCCCTAATCTCCAGCCGGTCTCCGCATGCCGCTCCGCCGCGAACTCGGGCTCTTCTCCGCTGCGCTGGTTGTCGTGGGCGGCATCATCGGGTCGGGGATTTTCTTCACTCCGGCCACCACCGCCGCCGCGCTCCCGTCCGGCGCCTGGGTGATCTTCGTCTGGGCACTCGGTGGTGTGGTGGCGCTGGCGGGCGCGCTGACCTACGCCGAGTTGGGTGCCATGCTGCCCGAGGCGGGCGGCCCGTACGTCTACATTCGCGAGGCGTTCGGTGCGCTCCCGGCATTCCTCTGCGCCTGGATGACCGCCGGTCTCATTGCCAGCGGTGCGATTGCCGCCGTGGCGATGGGCTTCGCCGGCTACCTGAGCCGGTTCGTTGCCGTCGACGCGGTGGGCGGTCGCTTGGGCGTCGCGGCCATCACCATCGTTGCGCTGACGGTCACCAACTACTTGGGTGTGCGGCCCGGCGTCGCGGTGCAGAACGTGCTCACGGTGACGAAGATCGCCGCGTTGCTCGCGCTCATCCTCGGTGGTCTCGTGCTGGTGGGCGGGCCGCACGCCGCCGCGCCCGTGGTGGCAAACGCGCCCGCAGCGCTGCCGCTGGCCCGCGGCTTCGCCACCGCATTCGTTGCCGTGCTCTTCACCATTGGCGGCTGGCAGCAGATGAACATGATCGCCGGGGAGATCAAGGATCCCGCGCGCAACATCCCCCGTGCGCTGGGCATCGGCATCGGCATCGTGATCGCCGTCTACCTGGGCGTGACCGGTGCCTACCTGGCCGCACTCGGGCGCGACGGCCTCGCCGCGAGCGTGGCCCCGGCGGCCGACACCGCGGCCCGCGTGGCGGGGGCCGGGGGGGCCGGGGCGGCCTTGGCCATGACCGTGGCGGCGATGCTCTCCATCCTGGGCTTCGTCAGCGTGGCCCTGCTCACCAACGCGCGCGTCGTCTTCGCCCTCGGCGCCGACACGCCCCTGCTGCGCGCCGCCGCGCGCGTGCATCCGCGCTTCGGGTCGCCGCACGTCGCGCTCGCGGTGCTCGGCGGCTGGTCGCTGATGCTGTTGTTCGCCACCCGCGGGAACATCGGGACGCTGCTCAGCGGCGTGGTCTTTGCCGACTGGATATTCTTCTCGCTCGCCGCGGCCAGCGTCTTTCGGCTGCGGCGCACGCGGCCCGACGCGGTGCGGCCGTACCACGCGCTCGGCTATCCGTGGCTGCCCGCGTTCTTCGTGCTCTCCGGTGTCGTCGGTATCGTCAGCGCATACGCGAGCGCGCTGCGAATGAGCTTGTTCGGCACCGCGCTGCTCGGCGTCGGCGCGGTGGTGTGGTGGTTCGCAGGTAAACGGACGGCGTAGAGCGTGCGCGCAGGCAAGCGGACGGCGTAGAACGTGCGCGCAGGCAAGCGGACGGCGTAGAACGTACAGTGTACAGCTTACAGCTTCTTTTCGCCGTTCCCTACCTGAGGCCCGAGTGCCGGTCGATGGCCATTGCCACGAACAGCAGCGCCAGGTAGAGCAGCGAGTACCCGTACACCCACCACGCGGCGGCCGTCCACGGAACGCCGCGAGCCGCCAGCGAGCGGACGCGCCAGACGCCCCACACCAGCACGCCGCCAAGCGCCAGCGCTGCAATCAGGTAAAACGTCCCAAAGACGCCGAAGGTCACCGGCAGCACCGACAAGCCGAGCAGGAGCACACTGTACCAGAACATCTGGTCGATGGTTTCCTGTTCGCCCCAGATGTTCGGCGCCATTGGCACGCCGGCGTGGCCGTAGTCGCGCTGCTTGTTGAGCGCCAGCGCCCAGAAGTGCGGTGGCGTCCAGTAGAAGATGATCAGGAACAGGTAGATCGAGGCCAGTTCCACGCGTCCCGTCACCGCGGCCCAGCCGACCAGCGGCGGAAAGGCGCCGGCGGCGCCGCCGAGGACGATGTTCTGCGGCGTGGTGCGCTTGAGCCAGCGTGTGTAGACGAAGACGTAGAAGTAGAATCCCGACAGCGCGAGGGCGGACGTGAGGACGTTCACGTAGTGCGCCAGCAGCCACGTGGCGGCGGTGGCAATGGCGATGCCAAAGGCGAGGACAGCGCGTGCCGTCATGCGTCCGCTGGGAATGGGGCGCAGCTTCGTGCGCGCCATCACGTTGTCAATGTCGCTGTCGAGGTACATGTTCACCGCGTTCGCGCCGCCGGCCATCAGGTATCCGCCGATGCCGGTCCACAGGATCGTCGCCCAGCTCGGGCTCCCCGCCACGAACATCGGGGCCAGCGTGGTGACGAGCAGCAGCGAGATGATGCGCGGCTTCGTGAGCGCAATGAGATCGCGCGCCAGCGACGGTTCGCGCATGGTGGGGACGGCGGCGGGCGCCGTCACCTGGTGACCTCGCCGGTCACCTGTGTGCGCGCGTCGTGGCGCTCGGCGGCACGCCACGTGGCCGCCAGCACGAACGAGAGCGCGATCACCGGCACGATGGCGTAACTCCACTCGATGCCCCGCCGGGCGCGTTGCGAAGACGCCCCGCGCATGGCGCGAATCGTCGAACGCAGGATCATCAGCTGACCGATCACCACGAGGGCGGTGGCGATCCAGAACACGGTGGACGTGGGCATGGATTGGGACGCGGGTGGCTTGAAGAATCGCTCCCGGAACCGGGCATTTCAACGGGTTACCCCACTCGCGCTTGCCCGCCGCGCTCGCTACACTAGCGCGATGACGTCACCGACCTTGTCTCCCCCGCCCACGCTGCAGCGCCGCATCGGCCTCTGGTCTGCCATTGCGGTCGTGATCGGTTCGACCATCGGCTCCGGCATCTTCCGTTCGCCGGCCGGCATCGCGGACAAGCTCCCCGGTCCCATTCCGATGCTCTCGGTGTGGGTGATGGGTGGCATCTTCGCGCTGTGCGGCGCGCTGACGCTCGCCGAGGTGGCGAGCGCGCTGCCGCAGACCGGCGGCATCTACGTGTTCGTGCGCGACGGGTGGGGGCGGCTTCCCGCTTTCCTGCTCGGCTGGGGGCAACTGGTGATGATCCGCGCTGCTTCGCTCGGGGCCATCGCCATCACCTTCAGTGAGTACCTCCACCGCGTGATCGGCATCGATCCCGTGGCGCCGGAGCACGTGATGCAGGTGCGCATCGGCGCGGCCCTCGCGATCCTGCTGACCGGGACGTTCAACATCCTCGGCGTGCGGCTCGGCTCGGCCGTCACCAACCTGACGGTGGTGGCCAAGTACGGCGGCCTGCTGTTCATCATCCTCGTCGCCTTCGCCATCGGATTTCCCAGGACCGGCGGGTACTTCACGCCGGCGATGCCCTCCGGAAGCATCACGACGACGGCGTTCGGCCTGGCGCTCGTGTCGACGCTCTGGGCGTTTGATGGCTGGGCCGACCTCAGCTATGCCGCGGGCGAGGTCAAGGATCCCCAGCGCACCCTGCCGAGGGCGCTGATCGGCGGCACCCTGATGGTGATCGTCATCTATTTGCTGGCGAACGTCGCGTATCTGGCGGTGATGCCGATCGAGGAGATCCGCACCTCCAAGCTCGTCGCGGCCGACGTGGCGCAGCGTTTGATCGGCCCCGGGGGCGTGGTCTTCGTGGCCGTGACGGTGATGCTGTCGACGTTCGGCACGCTGAATGCCTCGCTGTTCACCACGCCGCGCATCTTCTTTGCGATGGCCGACGACAAGCTGTTCTTCCCGGCGGTTGCCAGGGTGCACCCCAGGTACGAGACCCCGTGGGTGGCCATCGCACTCACCGCCGGTCTGGGCGCACTCTTCGTGCTCACGCGGAGCTTCGAGCAACTCGCCGACGCCTTCGTGACGGCCTTCCTGCCGTTCTATGCACTGGCGGTGGCGGCGATCTTCCGCCTGCGGGGGCGAGCCGAGTACCGGCCGTCGTTCCGGGTGCCGCTGTATCCCGTGGTCCCGCTGCTCTTCGTGGTCTCGGTCATC